>NZ_VATM01000001.1:0-370791 GCF_005781075.1 Escherichia sp. E2562
ATCCGGCCCCCGCAACCAATTATTGAACACCCTAACGGGTGTTTTTTTGTTTCTATTCTCCCATAAAAAAAGCGCCATTCAGCGCCTTTTTATCATCCTCTTCTCGCCAGCGTCGCCCCATCGGCAAAATACGCTTTAATTCCCGCAAGAATAGACTCCGCAACTTCCTGCTGGAAAGTCGCCGTTTTCAATTTGCGTTCTTCCTCAACGTTACTGATAAACGCCGTTTCGACCAGAATGGAAGGAATATCTGGCGCTTTCAGCACAGCAAACCCGGCCTGCTCAACCTGATTCTTATGCAGTTTGTTGATTTTCCCCAGCTTATTTAGCACGGCCTTACCAAACTTCAGGCTGTCGGCAATGGTCAACGACTGCACCATATCGAACATGGTGTGGTCGACATAGCGGTCGCCGCTTTTGCTCACACCACCAATCAAGTCCGAGGCGTTCTGGGTTTGTGCCAGATATTTTGCCGCAGTACTGGTTGCGCCTTTGGTAGAGAGCGCAAACACCGAGGAACCGCTCGGCTGGCGACTGGTAAAGGCGTCGGCATGAATAGAGACAAACAAATCAGCACGCTGTTTCTGTGCTTTTGCTACGCGCACTTGCAACGGAATGAAGATGTCTTCATTACGCGTCATGTAAACCTTCATATTGCCCTCTTTCTCGATCAGAGAGCGCAGACGGCGAGCTATTTGCAATACCACGTCTTTTTCGCGCGTTTTGTATTTCCCCACCGCGCCGGAGTCTTCGCCGCCGTGGCCAGGGTCGAGCATAATGACAATCGGACGATCGCGCCCGGCCTTGCCTGGCTGTGGGCCACTCTGCGCTGGCGGCACCTGCTTTTCGAGGTCGCCTTTGTTGTAATCTTCCAGCAGCGCCAGCAATGGGTCTTGCATGTCCTGAGCATTGGCCGGATAAAGGTCCATCACCAGACGTTCTTTAAACCCGGCGACCGGCGCGAGGGCAAACATCTGCGGTTTTACATTTTGCTTTAACTCAAAAACCATCCGCACGGTTTGCGGATCAAATTGGCCGACGCGTGCCGACTTGATGAACGGGTCGTCAGCGCGGATTTGCGCAGCCATCCCCTTGAGCACCGAGTTCAGGTTTACATCTTCGATATCCACCACCACGCGTTCAGGGTTACTCAACGCGAACTGCTTATATTTCAGCTGACGATTTGATTCTACCGTCACGCGGGTGTAGCTGGACGCAGGCCAGACGCGCACCGCCACGACCTGGCTGACCGCAGCCAGACTCACCTGGCTTACGCTCAATAGCCACATGGCGCCCGCGCCTTGCAGTAAACGACGACGGCTGATTGCAGTGTTGGATCCTGACATGCCTCTCCCGAGCAAAAGAAATCTAAGCTGTGTAACAAGTAAACGACCAATTTGACCGGAAACTTTAGCGAAAGACGCATAATCTGTCATCTATAAAACGGTAAACATTCTATTTATATTCACGGTATTACTGATAAAAAAGTCGCACTCGCATAAAATTTGCACTTGCGCACGGCGAAAAAACAGAATAAAAATACAATAATTTCGAATAATCATGCAAAGAGGTGTGCCGTGGTAAAGGAACGTAAAACCGAGCTGGTCGAGGGATTCCGCCATTCGGTTCCCTATATCAATACCCACCGGGGAAAAACGTTTGTCATCATGCTCGGCGGAGAAGCCATTGAGCATGAAAATTTCTCCAGTATTGTCAATGATATTGGGTTGTTGCACAGCCTCGGCATCCGTCTGGTGGTGGTTTATGGCGCACGTCCCCAGATCGACGCAAATCTTGCGGCACATCACCACGAGCCGCTATATCACAAGAATACGCGCGTGACCGACGCCAAAACGCTGGAGCTGGTGAAGCAGGCTGCGGGTACGTTACAACTGGATATTACCGCTCGCCTGTCAATGAGCCTCAACAACACGCCGTTGCAAGGCGCGCATATCAACGTCGTCAGTGGCAATTTTATTATTGCCCAGCCGCTGGGCGTGGATGATGGTGTGGATTACTGCCATAGCGGGCGCATCCGGCGGATTGATGAAGAAGCGATTCATCGCCAACTGGACAGCGGTGCGATTGTGCTGATGGGGCCGGTGGCGGTTTCGGTCACTGGCGAGAGCTTTAACCTGACCTCGGAAGAGATTGCCACTCAACTGGCCATCAAACTGAAAGCTGAGAAGATGATTGGTTTTTGCTCTTCACAGGGCGTCACTAATGACGACGGTGATATTGTCTCCGAACTTTTCCCTAACGAAGCGCAAGCGCGGGTAGAAGTCCAGGAAGAGAAAGGCGATTACAACTCCGGTACGGTGCGCTTTTTGCGTGGCGCAGTGAAAGCCTGCCGCAGCGGCGTGCGTCGCTGTCATTTAATCAGTTATCAGGAAGATGGCGCGCTGTTGCAAGAGTTGTTCTCACGCGACGGTATCGGTACGCAGATTGTGATGGAAAGCGCCGAGCAGATTCGTCGCGCAACAATCAACGATATTGGCGGTATTCTGGAGTTGATTCGCCCACTGGAGCAGCAAGGTATTCTGGTGCGTCGTTCTCGCGAGCAACTGGAGATGGAAATCGACAAATTCACTATTATTCAGCGCGATAACACGACTATTGCCTGCGCCGCGCTCTATCCATTCCCGGAAGAGAAGATAGGTGAAATGGCCTGTGTGGCAGTTCACCCGGATTACCGCAGTTCATCAAGGGGCGAGGTTTTGCTGGAACGCATTGCAGCCCAGGCGAAGCAGAGCGGCTTAAGCAAATTGTTTGTACTGACTACGCGCAGTATTCACTGGTTCCAGGAACGCGGATTTACCCCGGTGGATATTGATTTGCTGCCGGAGAGCAAAAAGCAGTTGTACAACTACCAGCGTAAATCAAAGGTGTTGATGGCGGATTTAGGGTAAGCGATGGAAATCGCCAGATGCGACATGCGTAACACTCGTAGGCATGATAAGACGCACATGCGTCGCATCAGGCAATCACATTTATCCCCGCGAACCAAACAACGCTGCCAGCCCGCTACGCCGCTCGGTGCGCGTAGCGATTGCCGCACTTAAAATGCGTTCATCGGCATACAATGACAAACGCCGACGCGCGCGGGTCACCGCGGTGTAAACCAGCTCTCGCGTTACTACCGGCGTGCGTTGGCTCGGTAAAATCAACGCCGCATGGTCGAACTCCGATCCCTGCGATTTATGTACTGTCATCGCCCACGTGGTTTCGTGCTCCGGCAGGCGACTCGGTTGCACCGACTTGATATTGCCATCCGGCATTGCAAACCAGACGCGCGTCCCCTGCCCGCGATCCAGAGCGACACCGATATCACCATTAAACAACCCAAGCGCACTGTCATTACGGGCAATCATCACCGGCCGGCCTTCGTACCAGCGCGAGTGCGGATGACGATGAATTTTGCGCTTCTGTTGCATAAACTGTTCAATTCGCTCATTCAGTCCTGCCACGCCAAACGGCCCTTCCCGCAGGGCGCACAAAAGCTGATACTCATTGAACGCCTGAATGATTAAATCCGGCTCGGCACGTGCCTGAAGCAGATCCAGGTAGCGTCCGTAACCCGCAAGAGCTTCCTCAAGCATCGCAATATAATCTTCGCCGCTCTGTAAAAGTCGTTTTTCGATATCAGTAAAATCCTGCTGAAAAACGGTTTTCACTGCCGTTTTATCGCCGCGATTAATAGCCGCCGCAAGCTGACCAATGCCAGAGTTGCTGCCGAAACGGTAACTCTTTTGCAGCAGGCAGAGACTATCGCGCAGTGATGCCGCTTCTGTGCCGCTTCCCGCCGGAACATGGCTTCCCGTCAGGCGGCTCAACTGCCCGGCACGCTCTGCGGTAAAGCCCGCATTGGCATAAGCACAGATATCGCCCAGCACAGCTCCAGCCTCAACGGAGGCCAGTTGATCGCGATCGCCGAGGAAGATCACTCGCGCATGATCGGGCAAGGCATCGATCAGCCGAGACATCATAGGCAGATCGATCATTGACGCTTCATCCACCACCAGCACATCAAGATGCAGCGGGTTACCCGCATGATGGCGTAAACGCTGGCTACCTGGCTGCGCGCCCAGGAGGCGGTGCAAGGTGCTGGCGTCTTCTGGTATGCGTTTCTTTTGTTCATCGGTCAGCGGTAACTGGCGCAGAGCCTTGCCGAGAGATTCTGTTAAGCGTGCGGCAGCTTTCCCCGTTGGCGCAGCCAGGCGGATACGACAGCGTTCACCGTCGGCCATCTGAATTAACGCAGCCAACAACTTCGCCACGGTCGTCGTTTTACCTGTGCCGGGGCCGCCGGAAATTACCGAAATGCGCCGCGTCAGTGCCACTGCTGCCGCCACTTTTTGCCAGTTAACTTCATCACCAGGCGGAAAGAGTTTATCCAGCGTTTGCGCCAGCAACGCTTCATCCACCTCGATGGCATGATTCACCTCATTGAAGAAGCGCGCCACCGTACGCTCGTTACACCACATGCGATTCAGATAAAGGCGATCGCCACAGAGGATCATCGGCGTTGGTTCATCTCCCCGGCTGACCGCTTGTGAAGCCAGCAAGCATTCTTCCCAATTTTGTAGCTCACCGATTTCACTGACACAGGTCGCCAACAGCAGATGCGACACCTCGTTATTTTCCAGTCGTGAAAGCGGCAAACAGACGTGTCCCTCTCCGGCATCATGACTTAGCAGTGCCGCCGCAAGGGTGACGGCAGGATGTTCATTTCCCGCCACGGTCAGGGCAAATTGCACATCCAGCGGGCGTAGCTGTTTGTGCTCCACAGCTTCCAGTAATTGCTTTTGCAATTTCATTACGCCTCCTCCAGGGTCATACCGGCAAACATCTCATCCATCAGGTCAATCAACTCGGCGTTGGGTCGGGTCGCGTAGATCCCTTGTTGCGGATGTTCTTTATCAACGCCACGCAGGAACAGATAGATAACGCCGCCAAAGTGACGATCATAGTCGTAATCAGCAATGCGATGGCGCAGATAACGGTGCAGCGCCAGGGTATAAAGCTGATATTGCAGATCATAGCGGTGTGCCTGCATCGCCGCTGCCATAGCCTGTTGGGTGTAAGCCGAACTGTCTTCACCCAACCAGTTGGATTTATAGTCGAGCAGGTAATAACGCCCTTCGTGGCGAAACACCAGGTCAATAAAACCTTTTAACATGCCACGCACCTGCATGAACTCCAACGGCGGGCAGCCTGCGGATAGCGGGTCAAACTGGCGGATTAACGTATCAAGCTGACTGGCGACAAGCGGTTTACTAATCGGAAGATAAAACTCCATCTCCACCTGTTTATTGCGGGCGGAAAGCTGACTCAGGCTTACACCAGTTTCATTGAGCGGCGCCTGAAGAATAGCGGTGATCCACTCAGTTAACACAGGTTCCCAGTGCGCTTCAAAACCGCCAAGCTCCAGTTTTTCTCGCACCCAGTTCGGGTCAACCGGCTGGGTAAAATCCAGGTCTTCAAACAAACTGTGCAAGAACGTCCCCGGTGACGCACCGCGCGGAAACTGATGTGGTGTTAACGTCGGTTCTTCAACGACGCTGGCAACGCCTGCAGCATCGACATCCAGCCGAGGCATCAGATCCTGAGCGATACCGTGACCACGCTGCTGCAAACCAGAGTAGCTGGTGACGCGCCAGTTATCGCCGGGCAATCGTTGTAACGTTCTGGCATTCAGTTCTGCAGTTAAAGCATCATTAACCTGCCAGGGTTGGTTATCACCAGTTTGTGCCGTTTGCCAGGCTATATCATCATCGCACAATGCTTCAATACAGGCGCGAAGCCCTGCCGCATCTTGCGGTTCACCTTTTTGCAGCAAGCGCCCGAGCGCACTTTGATGAACGTCGGTGTCACCTTTTTTATCGCCACGACGGCGCACCAGCGGCGCAACACCGAGACTGCAATGCCAGACCGAACGCGTGAGCGCCACGTAAAGCAAACGCAGATCTTCAGCCAGACGTTCGGCTTCAGCAAGATCTACGCTTTCTGGCGCAGCGTTAAGATCCAGAACTGCTTCAAACGAGCCTCGATCGTGATAGAACGCCTGATCCTGTACACGGAAATTGGTGATAAACGGCAGCCAGACCAGCGGATATTCCAGCCCTTTCGATTTGTGGATCGTGACGATCTGCACCAAATGTTTGTCGCTTTCGAGGCGCATTTGTTGGCTGGAGGCATTACTGTCTGGCTCAAGGATATGTTGCGATAACCAACGTACCAAAGCATGTTCACTTTCCAGCTGCGTTCCCGCTTCTTGTAGCAGTTCGCTGATATGCAAGATGTCAGTAAGACGCCGCTCGCCACCGGCCGTTGCCAGCAGGTTTTCTGCAATGTTGCGCGCCGACATCAGCGCTCGCAGCATTGGCATGACGCCGCGTTTGCGCCAGATTTGCCGATAACCATCGAACTCTTCAACCACCGCGTCCCACGCATTTTCGTCATTGTTCAGCGTTTCGATATCCAGCGCATTCAGCCCCATCATTGACGTTGCCAGCGCACTGCGCAGGGTATTCTCACGTTCGGGCGTCATCACCGCCTGCAACAACCAAAGCATTTCCTGCGCTTCCAGAGTTTCAAAAACACTGTCGCGGTTCGAAAGGTAAACGGAAGGGATTTCCAGCAACGTTAAGGCATCGCGCACCTGGGCGGCCTCCTGGCGGCTGCGCACCAGCACACTGATGTCCGAGGCACGTACCGGACGTGCATCATCGCCGTTCATCAGCAACGCTTCCCCGCGCTGCCCGGCCTGTAACCAGTCGCGGATTTGCGCGGCACATACCTGCGCCATCGTACTTTGATAATCGCCAACGCCGCAGCTTTCGCCTTCCATCAACCACATTTTCATCGCTGGCTGCGTTTCACCTTTAAATACAAAACGCAGTGCCTGATTTTTCCCGGCAGATTTCACAGGAATAAACGGTATTTCGCGAAACATGAACGCGTCATCAGTCTGGCTGAAAAGCTTGTTTACGCTGTTCACCATTCCTGGTGCGGAACGCCAGTTGGTATCTAAGGTGTAGTGCGCGTGAACTTCGCTACGCGCCTTCATATAAGTGAAGATATCCGCACCACGGAACGCATAAATGGCCTGTTTCGGATCACCAATCAGCAGCAATGCGGTTTCCGGCTGATGGTGCCAGATACGGCGAAAAATCCGGTACTGCTGCGGGTCCGTGTCCTGAAATTCGTCGATCATTGCCACCGGGAATCGCGTACGGATCGCTGTCGCCAGAGCCTCACCGCTTTCGCTACGCAGCGCGGAATCGAGCCGACTTAACATATCGTCAAAACCCAGTTCGCCACGGCGACGTTTTTCACGCGCTACCGTTTCGCGGATCTCAGCCAATGCGCGGGTGATCACCAGATCGCGGATCGACAATGGTTCTGCAATCAGTTGATCGATCGCCTCAAACAGCGGATGTCGCGGGATTTCCCCCCCGGCTTTCGTGCGATCTTCTAAGAAACGCTGAGAGAATTTTTCCAGCGACTCTGGCAACTGATAACTGTTTGTCTCTTCTTCTGCCCAGGCACTGATCTTGTCTATCCATTTAGCCTGATTGCTACGGTTAAACTTGCGTCGATCAATGCCAGAAGATTCGATCAGCGTATCCAGTTCACCCACTGCGTCGCGCCACTGCTGTTTTACCGTATCAATACGCGCCACAATTTGCGCGTGGCGGGAAGCCAGCGTTTCATCATCGGGCGGCGGTGCTTTGATAACCGGCGCTTCGCCTTGCAAATAACGATTAATATCGCGCAGTAACGCCTGCGGCCCTTTCCAGGTTTCAAAGACGACCTGAGCAATTTCACGCGGTAACGGGTAGCAATGGCGACGCCAGAAATCGGCGCAGGCCTGGTAGCGCAGTAACGATTCATCTTCAATCAGTTGCTGCTCAAACAACATGCCGGATTCAAAGGCATTCAGGTTGAGCATACGCTGGCAAAAACCGTGAATGGTAAAGACTGCCGCTTCATCCATCTGCCGTTCGGCTAACAGCAACCACTGCGCGGCCTGTGCTTTATCGTCGATCTCTTCCAGAAGGCGTGCATAAAGAGGATTGTCGGTGGTTTCACGCAAACAGGCGATGCGCAACTCGTGGATATTGCTACGGATACGACCGCGCAATTCTGCAGTGGCAGCCTCGGTAAAGGTCACCACCAGCAGTTCTTCAACGGTCAGCGGGCGGGGAAAGGCGGCAGAACCGCCTAGTCCAAGTAACAGGCGCAAATAGAGCGCCGCAATCGTAAAGGTTTTGCCTGTGCCGGCAGAGGCTTCAATCAGGCGCTCGCCCTGTAAGGGCAAGCGCAAAGGATCTAGAGTCTCGGCGACATCACTCATTCTTTTCACTCATCAGTGGCATTGTTTGCTGCAACGCGCTGACGTTCTCCCACACTTTCCAGCCTTCAGGGTGTACATATTCTGCTTTCCCATTCTGGCTGCCGGAAATCTGCGACAGGATAGCCATGCCTTGCGGCTCGACTACCGCCTGATGGAAGAAATCGGCCAGTTTTTGCGGCGTCAGCAGTTTAATCTGGGCTACGATTTTATCACGCGAATCGAAGCGCATATTGCCGCGATCGAAATCTTTACTTAACTTCGATGCTTCTTCGCCGAGCGTTTGCGGTGCCTGCAGCATCTGGGTAATTACCGCCTGCTGGATTTGCGCAAACTCTTCTGGCTTCATCGCCCGCAATTTCGCTTCTGCTATCGGGAAAAACGCCTTGTAACGCTCCCACAGGTACGATGGCTGTTTTTCGTTGCTTTGAAGCAGGAAGCCCATGCCCCACTGACGCCCTACGCTCATTGGGAACGCGAACACGGCATAGCCCAACTGTTCTTCGGTACGCAACTGATTGTAGAACCACGGCTGTACAATCTGCCCCAGCAGAGAACTATATGCTGAACTGGTGTATTCATCGTAGCCAGTCGGTACAAATACCGCTGCCAGCGCAGAGTCGGTGCTGTTACCGGCTTTTTCAAAGATGACGGATTGTTTTTTATCAACCAGTACATCTTTGTTACGACACCACTCTGAGCCATCCGCGCCCAACTGTTTTTGCACATCGCGCGCCAGCGTTGTTGCCTGAGCTTCGGTCATGTTGCCAATAACCATAAACTCTGGTCGAGCCCCTGATTTTAAGGCGTCGCGATAGGCCAGCACCTCTTTCAAGGTAATGGAAGGCAAAATTTTGCGCCTTTCATCACGCGAGAAGTAAGGCACCTGGGAGAGCATCTGCGCAGGCATAATCGCCTGCTCAAACGCTTTGCCCTTTTCTGCGGAATCCATCATCTGGTTATACCAGGATTTTGCCTGCTCAAGCTGATCTTCCGTAGCGGTATAGCTAAAGTACCCCTCGAGCAATGCCTGGAACAGCTGCGGCAGACGCTGGGTGTAACCATTGGCATTAACCATAAGGCCGTTGTTAGCATTGGTGGAAAAACTAATGCCGCCAACCGACGCCTGGTTGCTTAACTGATCAAGCGCCAGCCCTGCGAGATAATCATTGAGCGCAAACATCACCTGATTGCGGGCGCTGTCCATGGCTTTCGGATTACGCAAAATCAGGCTGACATCGGCTTTTGGCTCGCTGGCAAAATAACGGCTCGGCGCATACACCACACGCAGGTTCGATTCATCCACGATCAACTCTGGATGGTCGTATTTCTTCTCTGACTTAATCAGCGAGAAATCGTGAGGAATATAGGGGTTAAGCTCCGGTAAGGAGAGCGCAATATTGGCGGCTTTTTGCTGCCAGTCAGCGAAAGTTTGTTCGCTGATTTTATCGACCTGATAAGGCGCATCGACAAAATAAGCCGTTTTATTGTGCGGCTCTTTCGGGCTGATATACCAGATACGCGCATTCTGTGGCGTCATCATCGCCAGACGTTCTTTTACTGCTTTAGCATCATACCGATCGGCAATATTGACCGCGTCCAACGTATGCGCCACAGGAACGCGAATCATGGTGTCCGCCAGCCATTCGACGTAATCCATATCACGGGTGATTGACGGATAACGGAAGTCGATATCCAGCACATTCGCCAGTTCATCGAAGTATTGTTTATCAATGCCTTTTTCACGTAACAGATTGAGATAGCTAAAAATTGCCGCCACAACCTGATCGCGATTCGCCAGGCCTTTATCGGTTAAAGACGCAGAGATCGCTAAAACGCCGCTGTTGCCGTTGACGATAGGATCGGAGTTGGCGCTAATGCCCTCAACTAATCCCTGTTTTTGCAGCCAGTCAGAAAGTGTACCTGGGCTGCGATTGCCAATCAGATAGGTAATCAATTCATCGGTTTTACTACGGAATTTCGCCGAGTTGTTATCAATACGAAACTCGACGCGCAGCACTTTACGCGGCAACGCCGGAACATAATGAATGATAATGCCCTTTTGCGCGTCGGTGACTACCGGTACGGTGATTTCCGGTTTTTTGCTCTCTTTGTCCGGCACGCGACCAAAAGTGTCCGCCGCCATTTTTGCCAACTCCGGCAACGGTTTATTACTGTAAATAACCGCCTTCATCAGATTGGCGGAATAGTACTTCTCGTGGAAATCTTTCAGCGCCTGCTGCACCGGATTACCGGGTTTGTCGCTTAAGGTTTCCAGGTTACCGCCAGAAAACTTTGAACCAGGGTGCGCCGGGTTGATCGTTTCTGCGCTGACCTGCGCCATGCGCATCCCGTCACGTGTGCGTGCCATAGTCAGTTCGGCGTTCACCGCATTACGCTCACGTTCGGCATATTTCTTGTCGAGCAAGGGTTCAGCGATAGCATCGGCCAGGCGGTCTACCGCACCAGGCAAGGCGTCGTTCTCAACTTCCAGATAGAAAGCCGTGCGATACGGCGCGGTGCTGGCATTGTGACTGCCGCCGTGCATTTTGAGGTATTCAGCCAGACTGTCAGCCTGCGGGTACTTTTTCGATCCCATCAGACTCATATGTTCAAGGTAATGCGCCAGCCCCTGATAAGCCTCAGGATCTTCCAGCGACCCAACGGGCACTACCAGCGCCGAAAGCGATTTAATCGCTTGCGGGTCAGAAACCAGCAATACCACCATACCGTTATCCAGACGTATAGCCTGATACTGGCGGTTATCTTTATCGCTTTTACGGATGGTTTCCTGAATCGGCTGCCATCCAGTTTCTGCCTGACTTAAGGGTGCCCAAAGGGCAACAAACAACAATAATGCTTTGAACCAGGTGCTGCGGGGCATTCACGGACCTCATTATCAACTTTATTTTCCACCCAGATTCAACACGTTAATGAAAATCATCTGGCAGGACTTAATCTTGTGCTGCACGAGTCAGCCTATGTCTATATAACCATCAGTCCGTGACTGATGCGCATCATAAAGTAAGCAAATGAATTGCGCAATTTTTATACAACACTCATGACTGATTAAAGCGAAACAGCGGTAACAGGAAACGTTGCGACTGTTCAATGATGGCTTCCATTGTCTCTGGCGTTAATTGCCGCCATAGCCGTTGATACCAGATATCATCACCTTCGCCACGCACCATCATGTTGCCTTCGTAAGCCTGAAGGAATTTCGAACGAGCTTTTTGCAACGTGGATTCGTCGTCCAGCATGGCATCGTTTTCTGCGTCATAACAGGTTTTTAGCCATGCACCGCCACTTTCAGGTAACACCAGCAATGGCGCGGACATACCTTCACGATACCCTTCAATCAGCTGTGAGAGGTAATGCAAAGCCTGTTCGGCAGCAAGCGGCGGAAAACGCCACTCGCCGTCTTTGCGTAGAAAAAGGCGACTTTCACCATTACCACCGCTGGCACAGTAGACAAGGTGTTCCAGCCAAAGTTGCATTCCCTGCGCCACACTTAATAAAGAGGGACGCCAGCGCAACAGGCCATCTGACTGGACCTGCGGCAACCAGCCCGTTATTTGCACGCCGTTACAGGCGAGATCGATTTCCATGCTCTGACCCGGCTGACGGCAGGCAATGACTCTGTCTGCAAGCTGCTGCATCTCCTGGCACTGTGTTTCCCAGAAAATTTCACCAAAGGCACCATACGGCAAATCACCTGCCGCCCGGAATCGGCGGAACAAGCGTTCGGCATCATCCTGCTCAACCAGTGCATTTAATAACTGCTGGTTGATTTGATAACGACTAAGCCCTTCAAGAATAAAAGGTTCGGTGTCGGGAATTTCGCTGTCTTCGGTACGGAAGTTCACCTGCAAACGCATCTGGAAAAACGCCCGCACCGGATGCGCCCAGAATCGTTGTAGCGTTTCCAACGGCACGGTTTCCGGCAAGGTAAACGGTAGCGGCTGAACAAATTCAGAATGTGCCTTACCTGCCTGGCTGGCCGCGGGTAGCCACTCGCGCGCATAGCTTTGTAAGTTACCGGGCTGGTAGTTTTGCGGGTCAAACGGCATCCGGGTATGGTGGCAAGTAAGATGCGCTTTTACCCTTGCCTCGCTTTCATCACAGTTAAGCGCTTCATCGCCCGGTAGATAATGGCTTTGCCCGATGTAGTCGATCAGTTCCTGCACCAGAACTGACGGGAATCGTTCACTGTTATCCTGAATAGAGCGGCCGATATAGCTGATATAGAGTTTTTGTTGCGCGGAAATTAACGCTTCCAGGAACAGATAGCGGTCATCATCGCGACGGCTACGGTCACCGCGCTTCGGTTTCTGACTCATCAGGTCAAAGCCTAATGGTGCAAGCTGGCGCGGGTAAACGCCGTCGTTCATTCCCAGCAGGCAAACCACTTTGAACGGAATTGAACGCATCGGCATCAGAGTACAAATGTTAACTGGCCCCGCGAGAAAACGCTGGCTGATACGTTCCTGATCCAGGCGTTGTGCCAGTTCATCACGCAATAAAGATAGCGGCACTGCGTCGCCATACTGCGCACCTAAACCTTCAGCGATAATCGCCTGCCATTGTTGCTCAATAAGCGTCATCGCCGCTTCGGTTTCCGCATCCGGCAGGAAGAAGGCATTGAGCATATCGCGGCAAACCGGCAGCCACTCCTCAAGCGGGCGCTCCTGCGCCAGCCCGCGACGCCAGATGTTTAGCTGCATTAGCAGTGACGCCAGGTGTCCTACCAGCTCTGCAATCAGGCCGCTCGATTCATCGTAAGGTAGAACCGATTGCCATTCCCCCTGAGCACTTTCCATCGCGTAGCCCAGCAACATGCGCGTCAGGCCAAATCGCCAGGTGTGTTGTCCGGTGGCGGGGAGTTCCAGCTCACGAACGTTATCGTCATCTATGCCCCAACGAATGCCGGATTCGTTGACCCACTGGCGCAAGTAACGCAGCCCTTCTTCGGTAATGTCAAACCGCGCCGCCAGCACCGGCACATCCAGTAATGCCAGCACATCCTCCGACACAAAGCGGCTGTCCGGCAACGATAACAGGCTGATAAACGCTTCCAGTACCGGATGCGACTGCCGCGCCCGACGGTCGGAAATGGCATATGGCAGATACCGATCCGCTGGCGCACTGCCAAACACGGCCTGAATAAACGGACTGTAGCTGTCGATGTCGGCCACCATCACGATGATATCTCGCGGAGTAAGTGTCGGATCTTCCTCCAGCATCGCCAGTAAGCGATCGTGCAAAACTTCAACTTCACGCTGCGGGCTATGGCAAACGTGGAAGGTGATACTGCTATCCTGCGGGTCAAGCGGGCGTTTGTTATCGCTACGGGAAAACTCTTCGATGTTCACACCAGCAACGGCGTGGTTTTCCAGTTCCAGAATGTCGGACTGTATGTTATGCAGCAGGTTATCTGGCGTAACATCGACAAAAGCGTCCAGCTCCTGGCTGCTCTCCAGGTCAGAAAGGAGATAGATGTAGTCGCGCCCCAACTTACCCCAGGAGGCCAGTAGCGGGTTGCCGACATCCTGTTCACCGTCGCTGTTAAAGAGCTGTCCGGCATTTTCGCTATCGCGAAATAGCGGCAATTCGCAATCTTCAAAACTGTGTCGACGCTGGCGGGTCAGCAGTTTCGCCAGATAAGCAGGATCTTTAATATCGCCCCAGTAATAACGGCAAGGGTTGGTAAACAGGAGATGGATTTCAATATGTTTACCCAGCGCCTGTAGCGCCTGGAGATAAACAGGCGGTAACGCGGAAATACCGCATATAAAGACGCGCGAAGGTAAGCCGGGTGGGCAGGTCGTCGCAGACTCCAGTGTTTCGATAAAGCGTTGATAGAGATTGGCACGGTGCCAGCGCGGTTGCCCGAGTTCATGGGTATATTCCACCAGCACCTTCCACAACGGCGCTTGCCAGGCCTGCGCTTCTCCCAGCCCTTCAACCAGATGCCCGGCTTCCCACTGCGCCAGCCAGTCCGGGCGATAGACCAGATATTGGTCAAACAGGTCCGCCGCTTTTGAGGAAAGCTGAAACAGTTTTCGCTTGTCGCTATCGTCAGTCAGGTAATGACGCAATAGTGTAAAATCTTCGCGATCCAGCAGTTGCGGCAGCAGAGTCATCAGTTTCCAGCTCATACTCCGCTTGTTAAAGGCGCTCTCTTTGGGGATCTCTGGTAATACCCGAACAAACATATCCCAGATAAAGCTCGCAGGCAGCGGAAAATCAATGTTTGCCGCAATGCCGAATTTCTGCGACAGGGTCATTTGCAGCCACTGCGCCATACCGGTACTTTGCACCAGAATCATTTCTGGCTCGAAAGGATCGTCCAGCCGTTCGCGTTCGACAATAAACTCCATCAACGCTTCCAGTACGTCCAGACGATTGGAATGGTAGACCCTTAACATAGCGGCTCCTGACTACTGACGATTCGGGCAATGCAGGCGGGTCATCTCGCCTTCTCTGCCCCCGGGTGAAAATAGCGTAACGCTGATGCTGACACATCCCGCCTGCGATGTCTGCATTCGGTTGACCTGCCAGTTTGCAGGTGGCGAAATCGCGCGCAGTTGTGCTTGCTGCCAGGCGTGCCGCCAGAGCTGCTGGTACTGGTTTCTGCTGGCAAGACTGGTGCTTAATGTTCGCTGGTAACCAGATAACGCAGTGACAATCATCACCATCAGTACCATCGCCAACATCACCTCCGGCAGGCTAAAACCTTGCTGATTCTTCAGGGAAGCTGACATAACGCCTCCTCTTTCAGCGGACAAAAATCACTCCAGCCATGTGGCGAAAATACGATATTCCCATCGATGGCTTCCCCCATTCGCCATAATGAAACGTCTTCATAACCGGCTATTAGCAAGGCTTTATTATCCGCAAGTCTTCGCAGGCAAGCTCGAGCACCCGTTGCGGCATATTGCGAACACTGAACAGCTTGCTGTACCTGCCAGGCATGCATTTTCCCCCACTCAAGCGCCGACTGCACAATGGCCTGACGGCGTAATGACTGGCTTTCCATAGTCACGCGAGAGGCAAAACTACGATCCTGCTGGCTCATTCCTTGTAGCAGCAAGCTGCCCAAAACCAGCAGCATCAGGACCAGTGCCAGCGATGAAACACCCTTTTCGCGGTTCACAGGTTGAATCCTGTCACGCTATAGCTGGCAAGTACCACGGTTTGTGGATCAGCCTTGCTGGCAGCGTGCATATTAACCGTCAGCACCGGCGGGAAACCGCTGTTATCCTGTCGGGTAACCTGAAAAGTGTCGATAACGACGGCATCTGGATTGGTCAATTTATCCCAGCCCTTACCTTCACAGGATGTCGTGCCGCGTAGCGTTTCCAGGACATTGTCTTTTAGCCGAAATCCAATCTGGTCGGATTCTTTTCCCGGCTCATGCTCCCAGATACCGTTACTGTTCGCATCCCACTGCACAATGATGCAGTCACCCTGCCCAACAATTTTCAGACCTTCACCGGGACAGGTTCCATGACAATAACCTGCTCTCTGGAGATGCTTCGCGACTGTAAATACCCGCAGCCAGATTTCATCTTCCAGCGCCAGCTTGCGAGTAGCAATCAAACTTTCACGCTGTAATGCGGGCAGAAATCGCGCAGCTCCCAGCAGCAGTACGCTGCTGATTGCCATAGCAATCAGCACTTCCAGCAGAGAAAAACCTTGCTCTTTTATAAGCATCCTTCTGTTTCTCCTTGCTGACAAAGCCGGAGCCTTCCCCACGGCGAAACCACCAACCACCACTCGCCCGCTGAATTTTTGAAGCGAATATGTCCGGCCCATGCTGTATTGCGTAGGCCAAAGAAAGTGAGCGAAGGTGTCAGGTCGCTCATTTCGACTTCGGGCCAGCGAGGCACAAAGACCAGCGGTGAACTGCCATGACAGGTATTCGCCCCAGCGGCGGCACTCGCAAGACACCATGACGTTCCCTCCCTGATGACACTGATACTGTGGTCGCGGTTATGCCAGTTGGCATCCTCACGTAAATAGAGCAAATAGTCTCGCGCCAGGCTGGCGGTTTGCCATAACCGTTGCGACTGCTGCCAGTACTGCCAGCCATAGAGTCCACTTGCACTTAGCATGACCAAAATCAGCATCGCGACCAGCGTTTCAATCAGCGTATAACCACGTTGTTTTTTCATGCCGGCAGTATGCGGCGCGGAGAAAAAAAGACGAGTGCCAGTTTCTATTTCTTCGGCCCGTCTTCCGGACTATTTACCCTGTTGCAGGGCGTTGCAAAATTTCGGGAAGGCGTCTCGAAGAATTTAACGGAGGGTAAAAAAAACCGACGCACACTGGCGTCGGCTCTGGCAGGATGTTTCGTAATTAGATAGCCACCGGCGCTTTAATGCCCGGATGCGGATCGTAGCCTTCAATCTCAAAGTCTTCGAAACGGTAGTCGAAGATGGATTCGGGTTTACGTTTGATAATCAACTTCGGCAGCGGACGCGGTTCGCGGCTTAATTGCAGATGGGTTTGATCCATATGGTTGCTGTACAGGTGCGTGTCGCCACCGGTCCAGACAAAATCACCCACTTCAAGATCGCACTGCTGCGCCATCATATGCACCAGTAACGCATAGCTGGCGATGTTAAACGGCAGCCCCAGGAAGACGTCACAGGAGCGTTGATAAAGCTGGCAAGAGAGTTTGCCGTCTGCGACATAGAACTGGAAGAACGCATGGCATGGAGCCAGTGCCATTTTATCCAGTTCCCCCACGTTCCACGCCGAAACAATAATGCGGCGGGAATCCGGGTCGTTTTTCAGCTGGTTCAGCACTGTGGTTATCTGGTCAATATGACGTCCATCCGGCGTTGGCCAGGCGCGCCACTGTTTGCCATATACCGGGCCGAGGTCACCGTTTTCATCAGCCCATTCGTCCCAGATGGTGACATTGTTTTCGTGCAGATAAGCAATGTTGGTGTCGCCCTGCAGGAACCACAGTAGTTCGTGGATGATGGAACGCAGGTGGCAACGTTTGGTTGTCACCAGCGGGAATCCATCCTGCAGGTTAAAACGCATCTGATGACCAAAAATGGAAAGCGTTCCGGTTCCGGTACGGTCGTTTTTCTGTGTGCCTTCGTCGAGCACTTTTTGCATCAGTTCTAAATACTGTTTCATGGTTCCTCAGGAAACGTGTTGCTGTGGGCTGCGACGATATGCCCAGACCATCATGATCACACCCGCGACGATCATCGGGATGGAAAGAATTTGCCCCATGCTGATGTACTGCACCCAGGCACCGGTAAACTGCGCGTCGGGCTGGCGGAAAAACTCAACAATGATGCGAAACGCGCCGTAGCCAATCAGAAACAAGCCAGACACGGCCCCCATCGGGCGCGGTTTACGAATATACAGGTTGAGGATAATAAACAGCACCACACCTTCCAGCAGCAGTTCGTACAACTGTGACGGGTGGCGAGGCAGCACGCCGTAAGTATCAAAAATGGACTGCCACTGCGGATTGTTTTGCAGCAACAGAATATCTTCGGTACGGGAACCCGGGAACAGCATGGCAAACGGGAAGTTCGGGTCAACGCGGCCCCACAATTCACCGTTAATAAAGTTGCCCAGACGCCCGGCGCCAAGACCAAACGGAATAAGCGGTGCGATAAAATCAGAGACCTGGAAGAAGGAACGTTTGGTGCGGCGGGCGAAGATAATCATCACCACAATCACGCCAATCAGGCCGCCGTGGAAGGACATGCCGCCGTCCCAGACACGGAACAGATACAGCGGATCGGCCATAAACTGCGGGAAATTGTAGAACAGAACATACCCAATACGTCCGCCAAGGAAAACGCCAAGGAAACCCGCATAGAGTAAGTTTTCAACTTCATTTTTGGTCCAGCCGCTCCCCGGACGGTTCGCCCGACGTGTTGCCAGCCACATCGCAAAAATGAAACCTACCAGATACATCAGGCCGTACCAGTGAAGCGCAACGGGTCCTATTGAGAAAATGACCGGATCGAATTCCGGAAAATGCAGATAGCTACTGGTCATCTGTCACCACAAGTTCTTGTTATTTCGCTGAAAGAAAACAGCGATTGAAATGCGCGCCGCAGGTTCCAGGCGCTCCAAAGGTGCGAATAATAGCACAAGGGGACCAGGCTGGTTGCCGGATACCGTTAAAAGATATGTATACGATCCGCGCTATAGCCCCCCGCGAATCAGCCCGCCCATGCCGCGACGCTCCATAAATGCCGCAACCTGATGACGAACTTCAGTCGCCAGTTGTGCTTCCAGGCTGCGCTGCGCAAGGTTTTCCGCTTCGGCAAAATCAATGCGCCGCAGCAAATATTTTACGCGCGCGACAGAACGCCCGTTCATAGACAGATGGCGATACCCAAGTCCAATGAGGATTGCTACGCACATAGGATCTCCCGCCATTTCGCCACACAAACGGAGATCTATCCCTTGCGTTTCCGCTTCCCGGGCGATCATTGCCAGCGCACGTAACATCGCAGGATGCAGGCTGTCATAAATGTTCGCAACTCGCGTGTTGTTACGATCAACAGCCAGAATGTATTGAGTCAGATCGTTGGTGCCAACAGAGATAAAATCGACCCGGTTTACCAGGTGAGGCAACATAAACACCATCGATGGCACTTCCAGCATGATACCGATGCGCGGTTTCGGGATCGCATAGCCGATCATCTCCTCGACTTCACGTCCGGCACGTTCAATCAGGCGGCGTGCTTCGTCAACTTCATCGAGGCTTGTGACCATCGGCAATAAGATGTTCAGGTTGCCCGTTGCTGCATTAGCACGCAGCATCGCCCGCACCTGGATCAAAAAGATCTCCGGCTGATCGAGCGTAATGCGGATCCCACGCCAACCCAGACATGGATTCTCTTCGCTGATAGGCATGTAAGGAAGTTGCTTATCAGCACCAACATCCAGCGTGCGCAGCGTGACAGGCTTATCATTGAACATTTGCAACATGCCCTGATATTGCGCCACCTGCTCTTCTTCCGACGGGAAACCGCTTTGCAACATGAAAGGAATTTCAGTGCGATAAAGGCCGATACCATCAATGCGACTGCCCAGTTTTTCTTCATGTTCCGGGCTTAAACCCGCATTAAGCATGACTTTAATGCGCTCACCGCTTTTTAACTGTGCGGGTAAATTGACGTCATCTTCCGCCAGCCGGCTTAGCTCATTTTCTTCGCTAATTAGCCGTTGGTATTCTTGTAGCAACACCGGTTCCGGGTCGACCAGTAATTCCCCGCGATAACCATCAACAATCAGCATCCGATGATGCAGCACTGAAGGTTGAATGTCCGCCCCCATCACGGTAGGAATACCCAGCGCGCGCACCATAATCGCCGCATGGGAGTTGGCCGCACCATCGCGTACGACGACGCCGACTAAGCGATCCTGGGGCAACTCCGCAAGGGTCGTCGCCGACAATTCATCTGCCACCAGAATGAAACGTTCCGGCCAGGCGTTCGGCCCCTGATTTGCATCATCAAGGTGAAACAGCAACCGCTGGCCCAGCGCGCGTAAATCGCCAGCGCGCTCTTTGAGATAGTTATCACTTAGCGCGGCAAACTGTTCAGCAAATTTTTCAATGACCGTTTTCACAGCCCACTCTGCGACCGAGCCTTTATCCACCTCGGCAAACAGTTCGCGACGCAAACGGGTGTCGGAAAGCAGGTGCGAGTAAAGATCGAAAATGGCCGCAGTTTCTTTCTGCGCCCCGGCAGCAAAGCGTTTGCTGTAACGACGAAATTCGTTAGCTGCCTCTTCCAGCGCTCCGGTCAGGCGCTCACGTTCCAGCGCTGGATCCAGCGTTGATGCCTGATACACCTGTTCCATTAAGGGTAAAGTGGCATCCTGCCAACCTTCGGCAATCGCCACGCCGGGTGCAGCCGGTAATGCGCGGATTCGCGTCTGGCGATATTGTCCGAATAAGGCAGTCAACTGCGACTGGGAAAGAATGGCCGCCATCTGGGTAGCGAGCGTCACCAGAAAGGATTCTTCGCTTTCATCGTACTGGCGTAGCTCTCGTTGCTGCACCACCAGCACGCCAAGCAATTGGCGACGCTGAATAATCGGAACGCCTAAGAAAGCACGGAAACGCTCTTCTTTTACGGAGGGGACATATTTGAAGCTGGGGTGTTTTTGCGCATCCGCAAGGTTTATCGGTTCCGCCAGCCTGCCAACCAGGCCGACGATCCCTTCATCAAACGCGAGCGTTACGGTGCGACCTCGCGGTTTTTTCAGCCCCCGAGTCGCCATCAGGTAGTAACAACGTCGGTCGTGATCGGCCAGGTAGACCGAACAGACTTCGGTATCCATCGCAAGACAGATGTCGGTAACCAGAATATTCAACGCCTCGTTAAGGCGGGGAGCACTGGCTACCTTTTCGACTATTTCGCGCAGGCGAGTGAGCATAATTGGCGTGACTTAACCTCTTTTACGTCGATAAGTAGATGCGTTTTGTGGTTTAGGCGTATTGTCCTGTAGCGCCATCACAACACTCGCAAACTCTTTCATTACCCTGCGGTAGACATCACGTTTAAATGACACCACCTGTCTGACCGGATACCAGTAACTTACCCAACGCCAGCCGTCAAACTCTGGTGTACTGCTGGTTTGCATATTGATTTCCGCATCGCCGCTCACCAGCTGCAAGAGAAACCATTTTTGTTTTTGGCCGATACACACCGGCTTCGTGTCCCAACGCACCAAACGTTTTGGTAATTTGTAGCGCAACCAGTTACGCGTTGAAGCAAGGATTCGAACGTCTTTGCGGCTTAATCCTACTTCTTCAAACAATTCACGGTACATCGCCTGTTCTGCGGATTCTCCGGGGTTAATTCCGCCTTGCGGAAATTGCCAGGAGTGCTGACCAAATCGACGGGCCCACATTACTTGCCCCTGACGATTACAAATCACGATACCTACGTTTGGGCGGTAGCCATCGTCATCAATCACCGGACTACCTCAAAATAAAACTTTATATGCGAATGATTGTTTCATACTCCTGGAAGGCGGTAAACCACTCTCTGCAAGGCATTACACACTAATAACAATTGAATAACTCACAGTTAAGTGCAGAGTTATAAACAGCAGAGGGGGAACATCACCGTTTTTATTCACCTTTTCTGTGGATAGAGTTGTGAAGAAGTACGGAATTACTGCGGGAAAACCCAGAGCATTCTGAACAACCCTGATTCAGGCATTACAAAATAATAGTTACTAATCAATGAACTAGGTGCTTAAATCGCTACCAAACAGGTAAAATCGTGACCTGTATCACACTCACTGTATACGAGGTGGTGAAAGATCAACCAATGTCGTATTTATCCACAGAATGTGCCAATAAGTTAAGCACCGCATCACTAAAAATTGGAGTTTCGTCGCACGTCAAGGCTGTAAATGGAAACAGTAGTGAGGGTTTTTCACAGTTATCCCAGCTTTCTGTGGATAACATGGTGTAAGATCCTGTTTATTTTCAGTGACCAGATTTGGAAAACCTCCCCATACGTTGCGCAACGTGGTTATCTGAAACCTAAAAAGCAATATAAATCATGTAATTGAATAACACGCGTGGAAAAAGTTACACTTGGTATATCCGGTATAAAATTACTGCTCAATTTTTAATCAAGGTATAACACCATGCTCCAGCCTCGCCCATTGCTCTCTCCACCAGAAACTGAAGCGCAGTTATTTGCGCAAGCACAGCAACTTTCCGGTTACACATTGGGTGAGCTGGCGGCACTTGCCGGGCTGGTTGCACCGGAGAATTTAAAGCGCGATAAAGGCTGGATAGGCGTGTTGCTGGAAATTTGGCTTGGCGCCAGCGCGGGCAGTAAACCTGAACAAGATTTTGCGGCCCTGGGCGTAGAGCTAAAAACGATTCCTGTGGATAGCCTTGGCCGTCCTCTGGAAACCACTTTCGTTTGCGTGGCGCCTTTAACCGGCAATAGCGGCGTCACCTGGGAAACCAGCCATGTACGTCACAAGTTAAAACGCGTGCTGTGGATACCTGTAGAAGGCGAGCGCAGTATTCCTCTGGCGCAGCGGCGCGTAGGGTCACCATTACTGTGGAGTCCAAATGACGAAGAGGAACGGCAGTTACGCGAAGACTGGGAAGAATTGATGGATATGATTGTTCTTGGTCAGGTTGAAAGAATTACCGCTCGTCACGGGGAATATTTACAGATAAGACCTAAAGCGGCGAATGCGAAAGCGCTCACCGAAGCCATTGGCGCCCAGGGTGAACCGATTCTGACACTGCCACGCGGCTTTTATTTAAAGAAGAATTTCACCAGTGCGCTATTGGCTCGTCATTTTTTGATCCAGCACCCATCGCTTTGACCTGCCGCATTCCGGGCATATAATTACCGCTTCATTTTTTTGGCAGGGCTTTGTTTGATGTTATTTGCATGGGTAACCGATCCTAACGCCTGGCTTGCGCTCGGTACGCTGACGCTGCTGGAGATCGTTCTTGGGATCGATAATATTATTTTCCTCTCGCTGGTGGTGGCAAAACTACCTACAGCACAACGTGGCCACGCGCGGCGTCTGGGTTTGGCAGCGGCGATGGTCATGCGTCTGGCGCTGCTGGCGTCTATTGCCTGGGTCACACGTCTGACGAATCCGCTTTTTACAATATTCAGTCAGGAAATTTCCGCTCGCGATTTAATTTTGTTACTCGGCGGTCTGTTCCTTATCTGGAAAGCCAGCAAGGAAATCCACGAATCCATTGAAGGCGAAGAAGAAGGGTTGAAAACTCGCGTTTCATCATTCCTCGGCGCTATCGTGCAGATTATGCTGCTGGATATTATTTTCAGCCTCGACTCGGTGATTACCGCTGTGGGCCTGTCAGATCACTTATTCATAATGATGGCAGCAGTGGTAATTGCCGTAGGCGTGATGATGTTCGCCGCGCGCTCGATTGGTGATTTTGTCGAACGCCACCCTTCGGTAAAAATGCTGGCGCTCTCTTTCCTGATTCTGGTGGGCTTTACCCTGATTCTGGAAAGTTTCGATATCCACGTACCGAAAGGTTACATCTACTTCGCGATGTTCTTCTCTATTGCGGTTGAAAGCCTCAACCTGATTCGCAACAAAAAGAATCCGCTCTGATATTCCGTTCGCTCTCCTGCGGGAGAGCGTTCGGCCAGCTCTCCTCCTCACAGTTTAAGATTTTCCTGCTTTCATGATGTATAACGTCAGATTATAAACAGTCTATTATCATTAATGGGCAAAATAGGTGAGGATGACCGGATGAAAAAATGGGCAGTATTAATTTCTGCAGTCGGACTGGCATTTGCCGTTTCCGGCTGTTCCAGTGATTACGTCATGGCGACCAAAGATGGCCGTATGATTTTGACAGATGGAAAACCGGAAATTGATGATGACACCGGGCTGGTGAGTTATCACGATCAGCAAGGTAACGCGATGCAAATAAACCGTGATGATGTTTCGCAAATTATTGAACGTTAAAAAATAAGGTCAGCATCCGGCTGGCCTTAAGATTTTTCTCTTTCCCTTTTCCCTTGCCTCTGCCATTTTTATATTCCTTATGTCGTGATTATAAAAAGGAAACGGCTATGCAATATCACCGTATACCCCACAGCTCGCTGGAAGTCAGCACGCTGGGGCTTGGCACGATGACGTTTGGTGAACAGAACAGCGAAGCCGACGCCCATGCACAACTCGACTATGCTGTTGCTCAGGGCATTAACCTTATCGACGTTGCCGAGATGTACCCGGTACCGCCACGCCCCGAAACTCAGGGGTTAACCGAGACCTATGTCGGTAACTGGCTGGCAAAACATGGCAACCGCGAAAAGTTAATTATCGCCTCCAAAGTGAGCGGACCGTCGCGTAATAATGACAAGGGGATCCGCCCGGATCAGGCGCTGGACAGGAAGAATATCCGCGAAGCTCTGCATGACAGCCTCAAGCGTCTGCAGACTGATTATCTCGATCTCTATCAGGTGCACTGGCCACAGCGCCCGACCAATTGCTTTGGCAAGCTCGGTTATAGCTGGACTGATTCCGCACCCGCGGTCTCTCTGCTGGATACGCTGGACGCACTGGCAGAGTACCAACGCGCGGGGAAAATTCGTTATATCGGCGTGTCGAATGAAACCGCATTTGGCGTAATGCGCTATTTACATCTCGCGGATAAACACGACCTGCCGCGTATCGTCACCATTCAAAACCCCTACAGCTTGTTAAATCGCAGCTTTGAAGTGGGTCTGGCGGAAGTCAGCCAATATGAAGGCGTCGAGTTACTGGCTTATTCGTGTCTTGGTTTTGGCACGTTGAGCGGGAAATATCTCAACGGCGCAAAACCGGCTGGCGCGCGCAATACACTCTTTAGCCGCTTCACTCGCTACAGCGGTGAGCAAACGCAAAAAGCCGTCGCGGCGTATGTTGATATCGCCAACCGTCATGGTCTGGATCCTGCTCAGATGGCGCTGGCCTTTGTGCGTCGTCAACCGTTTGTTGCCAGCACTCTGCTGGGCGCAACAACGATGGAACAGCTGAAAACTAACGTCGAAAGTTTGCATCTGGAGTTAAGCGAAGACGTGTTGTCAGAAATTGAAGCAGTGCATCAGGTTTATACTTATCCGGCACCTTAAATCTTCCGCCTGGCGTTCTGCGCCAGGCATCTCTTGTCACAACTTTTTCAGAATATATTCACTACTTTTCGCCGCCTCTCTCCTGACAAAGCGCAATAGACTCTTTCGGTCAACGCCAGCGCGCGTTTCAATGCTTGTTAAGGATAACCATGTTGATTCTAAGACCACTTCCTCTCGCTATGCTGTTTGTCGGTTGCGTTTCTTCCGTTTGGGGTGCGCAATTACCCCAACCGTTAACGCTGAAAGACGTCACGATTTATCTGCATGGTGCCAGCCTGCAAGGTGAAGAGACACTTAATTTACCAGCCGGAGAAAGCGAAATTATCTTCACTAATATCGCCAATTCGGTAACCGACGACAGCATCGCCATCTCTATCGATAACGGAGTGACTGTGCTTTCCTCACGTATTGAGTTACAGGGAACACAACCGAATACGCTGCCGTCAGATATTCAGCAACAGTTAAAAGCTGCCAGACAGGAACAGGCAAAACTGACCGCCGAGAAAGACAATATCGCGGCTCAAATTAAGGTATTAGAGGCAAATAGCACATTAACAAATAAAAGTGCCGCCGAAGTTGGCAAGTATCTGCAGATGGTGAAAGAGAAAAATGGTGAGCTATTACGTGTTGACAATGAACTGACGCAGAAACTTGCTGATAACCAGCTGGAAATTGAAAAGCTGGAGCAACGCGAGAGCATGAGTAACGGCGATTCAGAAGCTGCCAATGATCCGCAGGTTATCATCGCTAAGGTATATGTCCCAAAAGCCGTCACTGCGAAAGCGGTGGTGCGTTATATGACCCCTGATGCTACATGGACGCCGCTCTATGATATTCACGCCACGGCCATAAACCAGCCGCTGCGTCTGGTTTACAAGGCTAATATTCGCCAGTACACCGGGCTTACATGGAAAAACGTTAATCTCGTGCTCTCGACCAATGAACCTGATACTCACCTCACCTTGCCGCAACTGGAACCCCAGTATGTGGATGTTCCGGAGTATGGAGGTGTAAACGGCTCGCTTTCAGAATCACCTGTGATGAAACAGCGTTCGGAAAATTCGTCTGACCAGGATGCCTCAGAATTGCAGAAAGCCCTGGGGGCAGAGATGCAAAAAACAAGGGAGCAACGAGCCGGGCGCATGTATGCGGCATCGGCAGCGCCCGTTTCACCGCAACCAGAAAGTTTTACCGCGCAAAATGTTCGCTATGCACTTTCGCTACCGTGGCAAATCGACAGCGATAATACCGCGCGCACGGTGGTCATTAAGGAAGAGTCGGTCAACGGTAAATATCGCTTCTTTGCTATTCCAAAGATCAGTAATGACGCCTGGCTCCAGGTACAAATTAAAGAGTGGGAACAGTTAAATTTAATCCCCGGCGAAAGTCAGATCTTCTTTGGCAACAACCGTACCGGCGTGGGCTATTTGCAGCCGCCGGAAGATGGCAGGTCGCTGGATATTCAGCTTAACCGCGATCCTAAGTTGATTATTCAGCGTAAAGCCGCACTCAAAAAAGAGAATGCGTTATCTATCTTTAACGACAGCGCAATACGTAACTTCAGTTACACCCTCAATGTGAAGAATAGCTACGGCGAAGCGGTGGATATCACTCTGCTCGACCAGATCCCAGTCAGTGCTAATAGTGATATTACGGTAGAAAAAATGCAGTACGGGCAGGCGCAGTTTGATGCAAAAACGGGTGAACTGACCTGGACGCTGAAACTGTCAGGCAAAGAGAACGTGAGTCTGCCATTCTCTTACAGCGTGAAGTATCCGAAAGGTATGCACCCTTCGGGAATGTGACCTTCGCCAGATGGCTGAATGTGCCATCTGGCAAAAGATTAATGACGGCGTTGCCAGATCCACAGCGCCGTTATTGCCAGCGCAAACAGCGCACCAAAGCCAATGCCTATGGGCACGACTGGGATGCCTACCATTACTGCCAGCGAGTAAATTCCCAACATCAGCAGCATGGCGCTGTTTTCGCCGAGATTCTGTACTGCAATCGCATTCCCCGCCCCGACGCTTTTTTTGCCTCGCTCCTGTAATAATGCATTGAGCGGTACCACAAAAAAGCCTCCAAGTACGCCAATCAACATCAACAAGGCATAGGCTGGCAGAAGTTCGTGTTGCAGGGAGAAAATCAGCACCACCACGCCAATCAAAATGCCGGCTGGCATGCAGCGTGATACGGTTTCCAGGGTGACCAGTTTTGCTGCCGCCCCCGCACCAACCACGATGCCAATCGCTACCATCGCGTTGAGGTAGGTCGGGGTCGCGTTATCGGTAATGCCCAGCGCCACCGGCACCCACAGCACCAACAGAAAACGCAACGTGACACCCGCGCCCCAGAATAAACTGGTTCCCACCAGCGAAAATCGTGTTTCACCGTTGTGCCATAATACGGCGCAAGCAGAGATAAAGCTGCGGGCCATGTTGATAAGATTCCACGACTGTCCCGGACGCGCCGCCGCCAGTTTTGGAATGTAGAGATTTGCCGCTACCGCGCCAGCATAAGCCAGCGCACAGGCCGCCAGCGCGGCAAGAACATGCCAGTCCGCCAGCACGCCACCGGCTACGGAGCCGAGCAAAATCGCCGCAATAGTGGAGGCTTCCATCAAGCCGTTAGCCTTCACTAACTGATTACCGGTTGTTAACTCGCCAAGAATACCGTATTTCGCCGGAGAATAAGCCGCTGCACCGACGCCCACCAGCGTATAACCGAGAAACGGATTAATGCCAAAACAGATACTGGCAGCCCCCAGCAACTTAAGGCCGTTGGCAAACATCATTACCCGGCCTTTCGCAAAGCTATCCGCCACCTGACCGACAAATGGCGCAAAAAGAATGTAAGCGCCCACAAACACCATTTGCAGGATTGGCTGACTCCAATCCGGGTAGAACTGAGCTTTCAGTAGCGCCAGAGTGGCAAACAGCAGCGCGTTATCGCCAAACGCAGAGAGAAACTGCGCGGCAATAACTGCTTTCATTCCCTTCGACCATAGCGAAGTGTTAGTGTGCACTGACTCACTCATCGTGTTTTTCCGCTTCGTCTACCCAACTTTTCAACGTGACAAAGTCAGGCTTGCCGCTGCCCAGTAATGGCATCTGCTTCAGATAGCGAATGTCACGCGGTACGGCAAGTTCCGGTACGCCGTGCTCACGGGCGTATTGCTGTAGTTTATCGCGCGTCAGTTCGCTGTCTGTGGTGAACAATACCAGCGCCTCGCCTTTACTGGCGTCGCTCTTAATCGCGGTGGCATGGACTTTATCTGGAGAAACACCAAGTGCCAGTTGTTCCACCATTTCCAGTGAAACCATCTCTCCGGCAATTTTGGCGAAGCGTTTTGCCCGCCCCTGAATCTGCACAAATCCCTGTTCATCAAAACGCACGATATCGCCAGTGTCATACCAGCCGCGCTCCATCTCACCGAGTATGTTCTCAGCCGTTGGCACTTCCAGCACGCCTGGTTTATCCACCCGCAGGTAGCCGTTCATTATGTTCGGCCCTTTTAGTTGCAGGCGACCACCTTCTTCAATACCCGGAACCGCCAGCAGACGTGCATCCATACCCGGCAAAATACGCCCGACGGTGCCAGGTTTCGCTGCCATCGGTACGTTGATGGACACCACTGGCGCGCATTCAGTCACGCCGTAGCCTTCAAGAATACGCAGGCCAAATTTATCCTGCCAAAGTCGTTTGGTGCTTTCTTGTAGTTTCTCCGCGCCAGCCACCACATAGCGTAGACGATAGAAGTCATACGGGTTGGCGAAGCGCGCGTAATGACCAAGGAAGGTCGAAGTACCGAAAAGCACCGTACAACTGCGGTCGTACACCAGTTCAGGCACAATGCGGTAATGCAATGGACTGGGGTAAAGGAAGACTTCAGCGCCCGTCAGCAGGGGCGTAAACAAGCCAACAGTTAAACCAAAGGAGTGAAACAACGGTAACGCCGACATAAAGCGATCGTTGGTGGTGAAATCGGCAATCGTTTTAATCTGCTCGACGTTCGCCAGAATGCTTTTATGGCTATGGACGACGCCTTTCGGATGGCCTTCAGAACCGGAGGTAAAGAGGATCAGAGCCTCTTCTTCTGGTTGCTGTTTTACCTGTGCCAGACGCGGCATCAACAGATGGGCGAAGATCCACACTTTGTCGGCAGTGGTGACATCCGCTTTTAAATCTTCCAGATACACCCAGCGTACCTGAGTCAGCTGCTCCGGCAGATACCAGAGTTTGCCTTTATCGAGGAACTGACGAGAAGTGAAGATAGTTTTGATTTCAGCCGCCGTAATGGCGCTGGTCAGCCCTTTTACCCCGGCGGTGTAGTTCATCATTGCCGGAATACGGCGACGGGCGATGGCCCCAAAAATCACTGCCGCACTGATGCCTGCATTGGGCAGCATTAAGCCGATTCTTTCCCCTTCAACGCTATATTTTTCGAGGATGCGACCAACAAACAGTGTTTTAGTGAGCAACTTGCGATAGGTATCTGGGGTAAAGTTGACGTCTTCGACACACTTTTTCCTGGCCCCAAAACGGTACATTGCGCTCAGTAGTGATTCGTACAGCGTTTCACGTGGGCGTACCGCCATACGCGCTTCCATCATAATTTGGTGCAGCATTTCCCCCGCGATTTTACGGCGGTCACGGGCGCGCGGCGCATCTGGCATCGGCACCTGCGTGGGAGGCAAAATATGCAGATGAATTTGCGGGAACAAGCGCCGTTTAACCAGACCTTTCAGGCGACTGAAATGCGTAAGCTCCGCCCCTTCAATTCGCACCGGAATAACCGTCGCGCCTGACTTCGCCGCCACAAAACCGGCGCCATCGTAAATTTTCATCAGCGAACCGGTGGTCGTGATGCGCCCCTCCGGGAAAATCACGACCGGACGGCCTTGTTCCACCAAACGAACCAGATGTTTGATTGCCATCGGCTGTGTCGGATCGAGAGGAACGAAGTCGATAAATGATTTCAACCAACGCATATACCACTGCTGGCTGATAGAGGTGTAAACAGCAAACACCGGGCGAACGGGTAAAAATAGCGCCAGCAGAATGCCATCAATAAAAGAGACGTGATTGGGCGTGATAAGAACGCGCTCTCCCTTCAGCGCCTGGGTGTCACCTGTCACGCGAACGCGGTACAGAGCAAGGCACAAATTTCGAAAAAAGCTAAAAAGCATTTCAACTCCCTTTGCTCATTATTCATTAAATGCGAATGCGGTGAGATTACACGAGATGAAGAGCTCGAGCGACAGTAAAGTCGGTGCGAAAAAAAACCTGCGCATCCGCGCAGGTTGGTGCAAGAGACAGGGTACGAAGAGCGTACCGAATAATCTCACCAATCAATACCTCTGGGATCTTGATTGTGGTCCGCACGACGACGCTTCGCCAGCGAGAAAAAGCAAAGGAATGAAGGGAAATGCAACGAGGTGTGTAAATTGTCGGTTACTGTTACAGATTTGCGACAGGCAAAAAAAACCTGCGCATCTGCGCAGGCTGGTGTAATTCATGTGCTCAACCCGAAGTTGACTTCACCTATCAATACCTCTGGGATCACCACTTTATCAACCTGTAGACAAATGCCACCAGCAGTCAATCGCAACAGCGTTTCGCAAAGTGTAACCAAAGGTTTGCAATCTCTTTTTTTCCTTACGTATTCTCGCTTCGCGCACACTTCCCACGCTGAAATCACAACGCCCCTTGAACCAACGGGCGTTTTCCGTAACACTGGCAGAATGTAAGCGTTTACCCACAAAGGTATTTTCATGGCGACCATTAAGGATGTAGCCCGACTGGCAGGCGTTTCAGTCGCCACCGTTTCCCGCGTCATTAATAACTCTCCAAAAGCCAGCGAAGCTTCTCGTCTGGCTGTGCATAGCGCAATGGAATCTCTGAGTTATCACCCGAACGCTAACGCCCGCGCGTTGGCGCAACAGACCACTGAAACGGTTGGCCTGGTCGTTGGTGATGTTTCCGATCCGTTTTTCGGTGCAATGGTGAAAGCGGTCGAACAGGTGGCTTACCATACCGGTAATTTCTTATTAATTGGCAACGGTTACCACAACGAACAAAAAGAGCGCCAGGCCATTGAGCAGTTGATTCGCCATCGCTGCGCCGCGCTGGTCGTCCATGCCAAAATGATCCCGGATGCCGATTTGTCCTCATTGATGAAGCAAATACCCGGCATGGTGTTAATCAACCGGATCCTTCCGGGTTTTGAGAGTCGTTGTATCGCTCTGGACGATCGCTACGGTGCCTGGCTGGCGACGCGCCATTTAATTCAGCAGGGTCATACACGCATTGGTTATCTCTGCTCTAACCACTCTATTTCTGATGCCGAAGATCGTCTGCGAGGGTATTACGATGCCCTTGCCGAAAGCGGTATTCCGGCTAATGATCGGCTGGTGACTTTCGGCGAACCGGACGAAAGCGGTGGCGAACAGGCGATGACAGAACTGTTGGGAAGAGGCAGAAATTTCACCGCCGTGGCTTGTTATAACGACTCAATGGCGGCAGGCGCGATGGGCGTGCTCAATGACAATGGGATTGATGTACCAGGTGAAATTTCGCTGATTGGTTTTGATGATGTGCTGGTGTCACGTTATGTACGCCCACGGCTGACCACGGTCCGTTACCCAATAGTGACAATGGCGACCCAGGCTGCAGAACTGGCATTGGCGCTGGCGGATAATCGCCCACTGCCAGAAATCACCAACGTTTTTAGTCCTACGCTGGTACGTCGCCATTCAGTTTCAACACCGTCGCTGGATGCAAGTCATAACGCAGCCAGCGACTAGCCGCGATTAAAGCAACTCGAGCGCCAGTAATTCCTCAATGGTCTGGCGGCGGCGAATCAACCGCGCCTGACCATTATCAAACAGAACTTCTGGCAACAGTGGGCGACTATTGTAGTTAGATGACATTGACGCACCATATGCACCGGTATCATGCAGCACCAGATAATCGCCAGCCTTCACTTCCGGTAAGGCACGGGTTTCGACATTCCCCCCTTCCTGCTGGGTAAAGACATCGCCCGATTCACATAATGGCCCTGCGACAACGGTTTCCACCGTTGGCGCATGTTCAAGAGAGCGACCATCAGCCGCCAGCGCGCTAATATGGTGATAACTGCCATACATTGCCGGGCGCATCAGATCGTTAAATCCAGCGTCAACCAGCACAAAGTGGCGACTCCCCATTTGTTTGACGCTCCGCACCTGGGTAATTAACACACCAGACTGCGCTACCAGGAAGCGGCCCGGTTCGATTTCCAGTTTCACAGGGTGACCGAGATGGCGGGCGATTTGCTCACGCGCAGCATGCCACAGACCATAATAATGTTCAGTATCAACCGCCTCTTCTCCCTGCTGATACGGAACAGAAAGCCCGCCCCCCGCAGAAATAGCCTGTAAATCCTGACCGAATTCGATGACCTGATGCACCATCGCGCCACACACCTGCTCCAGATGCGCATAATCAACACCAGAACCGATGTGCATGTGAATGCCAACCAGTTGCAGATGATGACGTTGTATGACTTCCAGCGCAGCCGGAAGATCGGTATACCAGATGCCGTGCTTGCTGTTTTCACCACCGGTATTGGTTTTTTGGCTGTGTCCGTGACCAAACCCCGGGTTAACGCGCAGCCATACCCGATGTCCTGGCGAAACCTGACCCAGTTGATCGAGCATATCAACAGACCCCGCATTCACCGGAATTTGCAATTCACTGACGCGCTCAAGCGTTGCCTGATCGATAACATCCGCGGTAAAGACGATGTCATCGGGATGCGTTTGCGGATTATATCCCGCCGCCAGCGCACGCTCGATTTCACCCAATGAGACGGAATCTACTTTCACACCCTGCTCACGCATTAAGCGCAAAATATGAATATTGGAACAGGCTTTCTGCGCGAATCGCACCACATCAAACTGTTTCAGCGCTGCAATCTGCCGACGAATAATTTGCGCATCGTAAACCCACACCGGGCAGCCAAATTCTGAGGGCAAACGTAGTAGATTTTCGGCGGTGAGATCGGTATCGGTGCTGAACAGTGAATGTGGCATAACAAACTCCAGATAAGTGCTTTTTTATGATTACGCCACATCATAAAAAGAATAAAAAATATCGATTTATGTCGAGTCTATGCAAAAATGATATGGATTACCGGATTGCGAGAGAATGCTAATGGCCGCCGTTAACTTACGTCATATTGAAATTTTTCATGCGGTTATGACCGCCGGAAGCCTGACTGAGGCGGCACAACTGCTGCACACTTCACAGCCAACCGTCAGCCGCGAACTGGCGCGCTTTGAAAAGGTGATCGGGTTGAAACTGTTTGAACGCGTACGCGGTCGATTACACCCTACCGTTCAAGGGCTGCGTCTGTTTGAAGAGGTGCAGCGCTCCTGGTACGGGCTGGATCGCATCGTCAGTGCCGCCGAAAGTCTGCGCGAGTTTCGCCAGGGAGAACTGTCTATTGCCTGCCTGCCGGTCTTTTCGCAGTCTTTTTTGCCGCCGCTGCTACAACCGTTTCTGGCCCGTTATCCTGAAGTCAGCTTAAACATTGTCCCGCAGGAATCACCGCTACTTGAAGAGTGGCTTTCGGCACAGCGTCATGATCTAGGGCTCACCGAAACGCTGCATACGCCTGCGGGTACGGAACGCACCGAATTACTGTCTTTAGACGAAGTGTGTGTTTTACCGCCGGGCCATCCGCTGGCGGCAAAAAAGGTATTAACACCGGAAGATTTTCACGGTGAGAACTACATCAGCCTTTCCCGCACTGACAGCTATCGCCAGCTGTTGGATCAGTTGTTTAGTGAGAATCAGGTTAAACGACGCATGATAGTAGAAACCCATAGCGCCGCGTCAGTTTGCGCGATGGTACGGGCGGGAGCGGGAGTTTCGGTAGTTAACCCACTCACCGCTCTGGATTATGCGGCAAGTGGGTTAGTGGTGCGGCGATTTAGTATTGCGGTTCCCTTCACCGTCAGCCTGATTCGCCCTCTACATCGTCCGTCATCAGCACTGGTGCAGGCATTCAGCAAGCATTTACAAACCGGTTTACCAAAACTGGTTGCCGCTCTTGAGGCTATTTTGTAGTGAATTACGACAGCATAAAGGCTACTGCATCCTCGGCATGAATAGCCGCAGTATCAAACACAGGCAGAACACTGCGCTCTTCTGGCACCAGTAAACCAATTTCCGTACAGCCAAAAATGACGCCCTGCGCGCCCTGTTCTGCGAGGCGAGCAATCACTTGCGCATAATAAGTGCGTGATGTTTTGCTAAAATGCCCCAGACACAGTTCTTCAAAAATAATCTGGTTAATTTTCGCCCGTTCATCCGCTTCAGGGATCAGACAGTCGATGGAAAATTGCGCCGCCAGTCGCCCACGATAAAAATCCTGTTCCATGGTGTAGCGTGTCCCCAGCAGCGCCACACGAGTTATTCCGGCACGGGTAATTGCACGTCCAGTGGCATCCGCAATATGTAAGAAAGGCAGTGAACAACGGGATTCGATAGCATCCGCTACTTTGTGCATCGTATTGGTACATAACACAATGCCTTCAGCCCCCGCCCGCTGTAAGCCAAGTGCCGCTTCAGCCAGAATTTCTCCTGCTTTATCCCACTCCCCGCGACGTTGACACTCTTCTATTTCATGAAAATCAACGCTATGTAGCAGCACTTGCGCAGAGTGAAGCCCACCAAGTCGCTGTTTAATGACTTCATTTATCAGACGATAGTAAGGAATAGTGGATTCCCAGCTCATCCCCCCTAGCAGACCAATTGTTTTCATTCCTTTCTCCTGACTTGTGAGTTAATGCAGCAAGGCTGAATAAGGAACTCAACGGCCTGGCGCCCGATCTCTATTAGCGAAAAAAAGGCCGGATGTACAGCACATCCGGCCAGAGACATCAGATGCCGATATTTCTCAATTTCTCGCCTGCCATCAGTTTGCGTTCGATATGCTCCAGCGTGACATTTTTGGTTTCCGGAATGAGCCAGAAGGTAATACCCACAAACGCAATATTCAGCGCGGTGTAGAGCCAGAACGTACCGGCAGCACCAATGCTGTCGAGCAGCGTCAGGAAGGTCGCGCCGATAATCATGTTCGACACCCAGTTCGTGGTGGTCGAACAGGTAATACCAAAATCGCGGCATTTCAGCGGCTGAATTTCAGAGCACAGGATCCACACCACTGGCGCGGCGCTCATCGCATAACCGGCAATACACATCATCGTCATGCCAACAGAGAGCCAGGACAGGCCACTGGAAGCCGTACCGTTATCAAACTGCATCAGGCAATAGCCCAGCACCAGGGTGCCTAGCGCCATCACGCTGAAACCAATTTTCAGTGCCGGCTTACGCCCGGCTTTATCTACCGTAAACACCGCAATAAAAGTAGCAAACATAAAGGTTAGCCCTACGACCAGAGTCGCAATCATCTGCTGTTCGGTCGTCGTAAAGCCCGCCATTTTGAAGATACGCGGCGCGTAGTACATGATGATGTTCATACCGGTAAATTGCTGCATCGCCTGCAACAACATACCGAGGAACACCGCGCGACGGACGTTACGGTTGATCTTAAACAGCGCCCAACCGCCCTGTTTTAATTTCAGGCTTTCACGAATTTCGTTAAGTTCTTCTCGCGCTTTTTCTGATGTATCGCGCAGCATACGCAGCACTTCTTCCGCCTCGATATGACGCCCTTTCTCCGCCAGCCAGCGCGGGCTATTTGGCAGGAAAACAACCAGAATAATCAGCAGGACTGCCGGTAAGGCAAGAACACCTAACATTGCACGCCAGTTACCGCTATAGCTGAATGCCGTGTCGGATAAAAACGCCAGCACGATGCCCAGTGTTACCATCAACTGGTACATACTGATCATCTTGCCACGTACGTTTTCACTCGCCATTTCAGAGAGGTACAGTGGAGCTGTATAAGAGGCAATCCCCACGGCAATACCAAGCACCACACGAGCGGCGATTAACATTTCTACGCTGGTCGCAAAAGCCGACCCTATCGAACCGAGCACAAACAGGATGGCCCCTGCCATCAAACTGTATTTACGCCCCAGGCGGAACGACAGCCAACCATTGAACAGTGCACCAATTGCCGCGCCGAGCATCATGCTACTGACCACCCATTCCTGTAATCGACTGGTTAGCACAAAGTGATCGGTAATGAACGGCAACGCTCCGGCGATAACCCCGATATCAAGACCAAATAACAATCCTGCAACCGCAGCAGCTACCGAAACAAACATATTCATACGACGCGTATCTCGCAGAGGACGCGGCGTTAAAGCAGATTCCGTATTGATAGTCACCATTTTTTCCTGCCAGCAGAGAATAAGACATAGTGAAAAAATACGTGAACAACTCATACAGGTGTCAGGTCGGAATTAGCATAAATATGGATTAAATTGCTACGACATGCGGTTATGTGATGGATATTCCAATTTTCAAATTAAGTAAAATTATTGACGTTATTATTAACTACATAATTTTAAAGCAGATAAAACTCATAAAATTTATTAATTGATAATTGATATGGATTATTTCATAACCGAGATATGGATTATGATGATCTGCAGGTATAAAAAACCCTGCCATACGGCAGGGCCATAAAAGTGAATTGAATAACTTAACGCGCCAGCCAGCCGCCATCTACGGCGATGGTATAACCATTCACATAGTCTGAAGCACTCGAGGCAAGGAATACCACCGGCCCCATCAGATCGCTCGGCAATCCCCAACGCCCTGCCGGGATGCGGTCAAGAATTTCCGCACTACGCTGTTCATCAGCCCGCAGTTGTTGGGTATTGTTGGTCGCCATATAGCCCGGAGCAATCGCATTAACGTTGATGTTATGTTTTGCCCATTCGTTCGCCATCAGACGGGTTACGCCCATCACGCCGCTTTTTGATGCGGTATACGAAGGTACGCGGATCCCGCCCTGGAATGAGAGCATGGACGCGATATTGATAATCTTGCCACCGTTGCCCTGTGCGATGAAGTGTTTCGCCGCCGCCTGAGACATGAAGAATACACTTTTGATGTTCAGGTTCATCACATCGTCCCAGTCTTTTTCACTGAAATCGAGTGCATCTTCACGGCGAATCAATCCGGCGTTATTGACCAGGATATCAATATGACCGAACTCTGCTACTGCACGATCCAGCAGTGCAGGAATGCCATCAATCTGACGTAGATCGGCGGTCAGGCTTAAAAAACGACGCCCCAGCGCCGTGACCTGTTCAATGGTTTCTGTCGGTTCAACGATATTAATGCCGACGATATCACAGCCCGCTTGCGCCAGTCCCAGCGCCATCCCCTGCCCCAGTCCAGTGTCACAGCCAGTGACTACCGCGACTTTACCATCAAGAGAAAATTCTTTTAAAATCATGATAATACCTTATTCATTTTGCCCGCAACTAGCGCAGGTCTTTAACGGCAACGTGGTCCATATCATCGAAGACCTGGTTTTCACCGACCATGCCCCAGATAAAGGTATAAGCTTTGGTCCCTACGCCGGAGTGGATAGACCAACTCGGGGAAATGACTGCCTGCTCGTTATGCATCACAATGTGACGCGTTTCTTGCGGTTGCCCCATCATGTGGAAAACGCAGGCGTCATCATCCATGTTGAAATAGAAGTAAACTTCCATCCGACGCTCGTGGGTGTGGCATGGCATGGTATTCCACAGGTTTCCCGGAGCCAGCTCCGTTAGCCCCATGCTCAACTGGCAGGTTTCCAGCACATCTGGCACAAAATATTTATTAATTGTACGACGATTACTGGTGATGTTATCGCCCAGCGTAACCGGAGCGACTTCAGCCGGGGTCACTTTTTTAGTGGGATACGTCGTATGAGCAGGTGCGCAGTTGTAATAAAACTTCGCCGGAGTGGCACTATCAATGCTGGCAAAGACCACTTCTTTTGCACCTTTGCCAACATAGAGAGCGTCGCGGTGACCGATTTCGTAGCATTGACCATCGACGGTAATCGTACCAGCGCCGCCAATATTAATAACGCCCAACTCGCGACGCTCCAGGAAGTAGCTCACGCCCAGTTGTTTTCCAACTTCCCCGCCAACAGAAACCGTTTTTGCTACCGGCATAATGCCGCCAACAATAATGCGGTCAATGTGGCTGTAAACCATCGTGTACTCATCCGCGACGAATACCTTTTCAACCAAAAATTCATTGCGCAGCCCCTGTGTATCCAGCGTTTTTGCATGCGCACTGTGGATGCTCTGTCTTACGTCCACATCAACCTCCGATAATCATTGAACTGTAAAATTACAACGATTGTGAAACATCGTTTCGTTTTATTCTTTAAAGGATGATATGCCTGCACAGTGCGCTTTTCAATCAAAAATAAAACATTGTTTCATTTTTCGATAAGGGATTGAGAAAAGTGTCGCGTCGATCACGAATAAGTCAGGTGAAGGCAAAACTCAGCGTCTATGGGGTATGTGCGCAGACGTGCCAACCATCATCATGAAATGGCTTGATGGCGGCAGATGTTTAACGAATAGAAAGGAATTTAGATCGGGTCGTCACGTTCAATAGTTAACGCCACGCCCTGACCACCGCCAATACAAAGTGTAGCCAGCCCTTTACGCGCGTTGCGTTTTACCATTTCATGGACCAAAGAAACCAGAATACGGCAACCGGATGCGCCAATCGGGTGACCCAACGCAATTGCGCCACCGTTAACATTGACCCTACGTTCATCCCATTCGAGCATTTTGCCAACAGAAAGCGCCTGCGCGGCAAACGCTTCATTAGCCTCAATAAGATCGACATCAGAAAGCTGCCAGCCCACACGCTCAAGGCAACGGCGAGTCGCATATACCGGAGCAATCCCCATCAGCGCAGGATCGACACCAACACTGGCAAAGGCGCGAATACGTGCCAGCACGGGTAAATTCAATGCTCGCGCTTTGGCTTCGCTCATCATCATTACCGCAGCAGCACCATCATTAATAGATGAAGCATTACCCGCAGTAACAGAACCGTGGCTATCAAATGATGGGTTTAAGCTAGCCAGCCCTTCTGCACTGGCATCCGTACGCGGCTGTTCATCGGTATCAACAATCAGCAGCTGCCCATTGTTTTGCGTTCTTACCGGGACAATCTCATCGTTGAATCGTCCAGCGTCAATGGCCGCCCGCGCTTTTTGTTGTGAACTAAGTGCATAGGCATCTTGTAATTGACGGCTGATGCCATATTCACGCGCCAGATTTTCGGCAGTGACACCAATATGGTAATCATTGAACGCGTCCCATAAGCCATCATGCACCAGACTATCAACCAGTTGGCTATCGCCAAGCTGTGCTCCGGTGCGGCTATCAGTCAGGACATGTGGTGCGCGACTCATGTTTTCCTGACCACCGGCGATGACAATATCAGCCTCGCCACACTGGATCGCTTGTGTGGCAAGATGCAGTGCTTTTAACCCGGAACCACAAACATCATTAATCGTAATTGCCGAAACACTGTTGGGTAGACCACCTTTAATGGCCGATTGCCGTGCTGGATTCTGCCCAGCCCCTGCGGTCAGAACCTGCCCCAGAATCACTTCATCCACCGCATGTGCAGCAACGCCAGTGCGTTCTAATAACGCTTTCACGACCAGGCTACCAAGTTCTACGGCAGAATGGCCAGCCAACGCCCCACGAAAGCAGCCGATAGGTGTTCGTAACGCACCGACAATCACAACGTCTTTCATCACAACCTCGCACAGATTAACAGCGCAATAGTAAATGATTGTTAATAAAAATTATTTTAAATGTTTAAGAATAGTGATTTTTATCACAAAGGAAATTCACCGGAATGAGGGATGGATACCCAACTGGCACGCAATGTTTGCATCTACTAACCCATGAATCCATGAGCTGATATAGCGTTAATCTCCCATGTTTGTCCTGGTTTATGGTAAATTGCCCTCCATTTTTCTTAATTTGTAGATGATACGTTCAAATAATGTCTAAAATTTGGTCAAAAGAAGAAACTCTCTGGAGCTTCGCACTTTACGGCACAGCCGTTGGCGCAGGCACGCTCTTTCTCCCTATTCAGCTAGGTTCAGCGGGAGCGGTAGTCCTGTTTATTACAGCACTGGTCGCATGGCCTTTAACATATTGGCCACATAAGGCCCTGTGCCAGTTCATCCTTTCTTCAAAAACATCCGCAGGCGAAGGGATTACTGGCGCAGTAACTCATTACTATGGCAAGAAGATCGGCAATCTGATTACCACTCTTTACTTCATTGCTTTTTTTGTCGTCGTGTTGATATATGCAGTGGCGATCACCAATTCGCTGACAGAACAGCTGGCAAAGCATATGGTCATCGACCTGCGCATTCGTATGCTGGTGAGTCTGGGTGTTGTGTTAATTCTGAATCTCATTTTTCTGATGGGGCGCCATGCCACAATTCGGGTAATGGGATTTTTGGTGTTTCCACTAATTGCCTATTTCTTATTTCTTTCTTTCTACCTCGTCGGTAGCTGGCAACCAGCTCTATTAACTACCCAAGTAGAGTTCAATCAGAATACCCTTCACCAGATATGGATATCGATTCCCGTGATGGTTTTCGCCTTTAGCCATACGCCCATTATTTCTACGTTTGCTATTGATAGACGTGAAAAATATGGCGAACACGCTATGGATAAATGCAAAAAAATTATGAAAATCGCTTATCTCATCATTTGTGTGAGCGTGCTTTTCTTCGTCTTTAGCTGCCTGTTATCAATACCACCATCTTATATTGAAACAGCTAAAGAAGAGGGTGTTACCATTTTATCGGCACTTTCTATGCTGCCAAATGCCCCTACATGGTTGTCGATTTCGGGAATAATTGTCGCGGTTGTAGCAATGTCTAAATCATTTTTAGGTACCTACTTTGGTGTTATTGAAGGTGCAACGGAATTAGTCAAAACAACGCTACAGCAGGCAGGGGTTAAAAAAAGCCGTGCATTTAACCGCGCGCTGTCAATTATGTTAGTATCACTGATTACTTTCATCGTTTGCTGCATCAACCCTAATGCAATTTCGATGATTTATGCGATCAGTGGTCCACTTATTGCCATGATTCTTTTTATCATGCCAACGCTGTCAACATATCTCATCCCGGCACTTAAGCCCTGGCGTTCCATCGGAAATCTAATTACGTTGATCGTCGGTATCCTGTGCGTATCGGTAATGTTCTTTAGCTAATCACTGATGTGAATGGTTCAAAATAACCACTATTTTGAACCATTCCAATTCTTACAATGCACATCTTGCTTTGTTCACACTCCCCAAACGCTCCATAACTTAAACGAGCATTATCAAGCTGTTATCCTAAATAAAAATCTGAACATCTTAATTAAGACTATTTAAGATGCATCACTTAGATTTACAAGATATCTTCTGGTCATTCGAAAACAATTTGCAGTATAGATATTCTTAATACATTAGGCACTTGTCTGATTTGCAATAAGGGCAATATGATTAACTGAGTGAAATCCAATCACATTTAAAGCTTAATGATGCACGCTTAAATATACCATTAAGAATAATGACAAATACGGATTAAACACAATTTTTCATAAAAAGCTTACTAAATCAGAGTGTATTGACATCATCAATAACCAATGAAATTATGCAATTATCTATGAATAGGGAGGTTATTAACATGAGGCTTTGTAGTCGCTATAAAAGTCTTACATGCAATAGTTGCTCAATGCATTGCCAAATAATGCCAGAAAAATCACCACGTTTGCAGTATTGTGCAAATGCATGTTTTTGTATGTGGCCCGAAGAGAGTTCGTATTTTAATCGTGGCGTGGTTGAAGGTATATTAAGTAAAAACCACAACGCTCGATTAAGCGGATATATTTTTGTAGATTTTTCAGTAAGCTTTTTACGCCTTTTTTTAGAGAGTGACTGGATCGACTATCTTACGAGTACTGAGATGGGAATAGTGTTAGTAAGCGATCGAAATATGCAATCTCTTGCTAATTACTGGAGGAAACACAACTCCGCGATATCAGCCATTATATATAATGATGATGGCCTGGATATTGCCAACGAAAAGATCAGGCAACTATTCATTGGTCGTTATTTGTCATTTACCAGAGGCAATACGTTAACTCAAATGGAATTCACCATTATGGGACATATGGTTTCTGGTTATAATCCATATCAGATTGCAGAGGTTCTTGATATGGATATCCGTAGCATCTACGCCTACAAGCAAAGAATTGAAAAAAGGATGGGTGGTAAAATAAACGAATTATTTATCCGTTCACACTCCGTTCAGCACTGAAACATAACTGTCGATAATAATAAGCATTGTATATACGGGCACTTATAAAGATGCCCGTATTTTATCACATGAACTTTTAATTCAGTTTATTTGAGCGCTTATTTAATTATGTCACCTTACGCGCTACCGCAAAAATGAAAAGATATTGCGAGAAGAAGGCATAAAGACAACGGTTAAGAGTGTTAAATTTGTTAATTCACATGGAACTTTAAGTTACATTGATATGCTATAACTATAGTTTGCATGATAAATATAAAATTAATATATATTTATTCCATGAATACTAATATACTTATCAAACTATATAATTTCAATTTACTTAATTTTATGTTTCATTGACGTATGTACTGGATTATTAACGATAATATTGAGTTCTGGCCAGAGCACAGAAAATTAATTTCGGTACATGACGCCGAGCTTAACGCCGTTCTGACAACGCCAGCAAGCAGGTGCTTATCGCTGCTACTTGAAGCCTTTCCTGATGTGGTTGCACAACAGGATTTTTTCTCCAGAGTCTGGGAAGAAGAAGGCATGCGAGTACCGGTCAACACGTTATATCAAAATATATCGATTATCAGACGCGGGTTTCGCACGGTTGGTGAAACCAACCATTCGCTTATTGCAACCGTGCCGAGAAAAGGTTTTAAGCTCAGTAATGATATAAACATAGAAAACCATGTAATAATCCCTTCTGCAGATGCACAAAAGACCATATCTCCCCAATGCTTGAACGTTAAAGATGAGTTTAAAGAGACAAGTGCTCATCCAGATAATTATCTCAGAAATATAGTCAGGCTATCTAAAAATTATTTACCCATGCTAAGTGCATTTGCCGTAGGTTTGCTTACCGCATTTTTTCTCTGGCACAATAGTCAACCCAAATCATTCTTTAAAGATTACAAAACTGTTGCACAAATAAATGGTTGTCATTTCAATGTTACAGAAGATAGCATTGATGGGCTGAAAGATCTCGATAAATATAAGAACCGTATATTAGGATCTGGAATTGATTGTAAAAAATACCCCTGGCTATATTTCCCTCTCGATAAGTCATCTCCCGGATTGATTGTTATGGCATGCAAAAAGAACCATAGTAATAACACAGTTGCAGACTGTTTAACTCTATCGTATCGCGGAGTTAACCATGATTCGTTATAAAAAAATGCTGTTTATTATTTTATGCTTTCTCAGTGGCTTCATTTTTTTTATTGCCTATCATTATTCCAAAGAACAAATAGTATACAATGAGAAATGCACGGCCAATTGGATTATATTTAATGACCAAGGGAGGGCTAATCTCACTATTGACTTTATGTATAATAAAAATAAAAAGACAGGAACTGTTGCACTTAGCGGTACCTGGAAACAAAACACGAACACTTATAAATCATTTCGCCGAGATATTGAATATACGTGGATCGAAAATTATGACACTTTGCATCTTACCTCTACCAAAATAAATAAATTTGATATTATCGATCAAATTTCAGACGATAATCTTGCACAACTCCTGCCTGATTTTTATATATTTCCGGGAAAAATGATAAGCTATAATGTTCAAAAACAGAACAATCATGATTTTCTTTTAAGCATTGGCAATAGAGCAATTATGTATTGCGCAAGGTAACAAAACAACTTGATGATGCATCTGTAATTAAAAGTCCAAACAACAAATGTAACATTTCAGGCATTGGAATATAATCTTTATATATTCTTATATCCATCTTCATCCCTGACAGTTTATGCGGTAATCCCCTCCCCCATTCAAATTACATCCGTCATTAAAAAACCCTTCCGCACTCCACTATGACAATAATGGTGTAAAAATAAACGCTGGTTCGCACAGAGATATTTAATAGAGCACATAAACATAATAGTTGCTAATAAATAAAATTACTCTTGCAATAATTCTTTCACACCAGATTGTAAGTCGACGCATAGCTATTCCTCACAGCCTATCATTTTATCTTAAATGAACAATCACATTAAATTAAGAAATGTGATAATCATAACTTTATCGATTATTTTCAATTGGTTATATACTTACATGATTAACAAATCATTAATTAAGAATATTTCAGATTACAATCACATCAAGCTAATATAAATTAACTTAAACAATCATGATGAATTTAGTAAAAAGAAATATTAAATGAAATATATGAATATCAGTTATATCTGTTACTCATGCAGGATGCCAAAAACCACAAACTTAATAGAGGTGAGCTAATGGATTTAGAAAATAAGTTCTCATATCATTTCCCTGATGGAATCATACTTACAGAAGATGGCATTCTTACAAAAGGGAATGAGGAATTTTACATCCCGCCGAAAGAACTCGGTGTATTATTTGTATTGCTTGAATCGGCGGGAAATGTTGTATCCAAAGATGCGATCATCGAATCTGTATGGAAAAATGTAATTGTAAGTGACGAATCCCTTACACGATGCATCTATTCATTAAGATGTATTTTTGAAAGAATTGGCTACAACCGTTGCATTGAAACCATATATAGAAAAGGTTATCGATTCAGTGGGCAAGTATTCAAGATAAAAGAAAATCAAGATAATGTTCCAGGCAGCACTATTGCTTTATTTCCATTTACAATATCTCACAGCAGTCAGGATCCATTAGCACTTAATCAGGAACTTGTACAACTAATCTCAAATAAAAAAACCGATGATCTATATATATATCCAATGGCTGCAACCCAGTATTGCATAGATAATAAATCTCAGACAGCCTTCCTGGCCAGGTTCAAACCCGATTATTTTGTCACAGGAAGAATCAGCAAATATGATGCTTCAAATAGTTTATATATTGAAGTAATCGATGCAAAAAGTTTTTATCTTATTGCCAGCACACATCTTGAGGCAGATGACATACAAAAAATCTCACACTTTATAATTAGTAACTTATATCTGGCAATGAAGAAAACTAAAGTAGAACCAGGTTTTATGTCCCGACACGTACCTTCTGATGAAAATATTTTATCAGCCGAAATGTCTGCCGGGAAAAATGAACTGAATGAATTCACGCCTGAAAGCATTGCCAATGCAATAACTATATTTGAAAGTGTTAAAAATAAAACTAATGCTCAGTCAATAACCAATGAATGCTACTGCCTGTTGGCTGAGTGTCATATGTCTATGGCACTTCATGGTCTATACGAACTTAAACATGCAACTCAAAAAGCATTGGCCTTTATAGATAAGGTATCTGATAAAAATATTTTCGATGGAAATATTTTAGGAATTATGGGACTGATAACCGGTCTTTCCGGACAAACAACTGCATCACGCATTTTTTTTGACCATGCACAGACACAAGTATTAGATGTAGCCTCCTTGTATTACTATAAGACACTGGTAAATATATATAATGAAAGAATTGAAGATGCTATCGCTTGTATAGACCAGTCACTGCTACTTGAACCAAAAAGACATAAAGCCGCTATAATAAAAAAATGCATTGATGTATATGTTTCTACAACACACAATGAAAGAAATGCGTTCTCTTATCACGGAACAGAGAAAGAATATCATTTAGTTATTATCAATAACATTCAAAAATTGAAGCAATTGACAGAAGTTAACAGCATTATTGATTTTAATGCTCAATATGAGGTCGCTTGATCTGCAATAAATATCATAAGCAGAATAGCGCTCTATATTTTGAGCTATACACTCTATTTTTATAGGGGATATTGGATTTATCTACATCTGACGTGAACGTATCAACAATAACGGAAGAATTCGATGACTAAGGAAAAAACTGAAAAAGAGAAAAAGTAAGAAACTGGAGCGGGCGAAGGGAATCGAACCCTCGTATAGAGCTTGGGAAGCTCTCGTTCTACCATTGAACTACGCCCGCTTCGAGATGCGTAAGGCATTATAAACCTTACGCTCTCCTAAGCAAGTGCCTTGCTACTGACTGCTGATTAATTCGCCATCAGCACTTTGGCTTGCTACCCTGTGGCGGCAAGTAGCGCAAAGGATCTATTGCCGTAGCACGGTAGCGAATCTGGAAATGTAGCCGCACGGATTCCGCATCAGTACTTCCCATAGTTGCTATCTTTTGCCCAGCCTTAACACTTTGCCCATTGTTCACCAACATCGTGTCGTTATGGGCATAAGCAGTAATGTAATCTTCACTGTGTTTAATCATTATAAGATTACCGTAACCACGCAGCTGATTACCCACATATACCACTTTCCCGGCACCTGCAGCGTATATTGGCGTCCCGCGTGCCGCCGCAATATCAATCCCTTTATTGCCGCCATCTGCCATTGAGTAAGGCATAATAACCTTTCCGCTCGTTGGCCATAACCAGCAACGTTGCCCAACCGGCGGCCATGAAGATTTCGAAACGGCCGAAGACGGTGTCACTGACGCTGTTTTTGTCGTCGATTTGCCGGTGGATTTGCGCGTGCCGTTACTACTTTTTTTCGCCCCACCCAGTTTCAGCTTTTGGCCGATTTCTATGGTATAGGGGGGGGAGATGTCGTTGAGTCGGGCTAGCTCTTTTACGCTGGTTCCCGTGGTGCGTGAAATACGATAAAGCGTATCCCCCCGTTTCACGGTGTAAACGGAGCCGGAATACGTTCCTGTATCTGATGATTTGCTACCCGAGCAGCCAGCCAGAAGCAGCCCTACCGATAACAGCATCACGATACCCAGAGTTTTTTTATTCAGGCGTCCTGCGCTCAAAATCTTTCCTCGCTAAAAAACAAGACGCTATATCATAGCAGCCCCCCGTCAGATCCCCAATCCATTGCGTGGGAACAGGCATGTACGAATCAATAACTGTTAAAGAATCAATTAGCACCGTTGGCAAACATCGGAACCATCCTGATTGACCTCTAATACTCATTTATCACAATGATTTTTATCACGCTCATATTGATAAACTGCACTCACTTTCTTTGCTGATAAAGATGCATCATCCGTAGCGTTTTTTTAACGACATCACACTTCCCCTCTCCCCTCGTGTTTATAGTCGTTTCTGGCGTAATTCTTGCCTGCAAAGACTTAATCATTGCCATAAGAACCAAATGTTCAAATCAAGGGGATTTCTATGGAAGCGCGGGAAGCAACCGCTACAGGTGAATCATGCATGCGCGTCGATGCCATTGCGAAGGTCACCGGGCGGGCACGATATACTGACGATTATGTTATGGCGGGCATGTGTTACGCGAAATATGTACGTAGCCCAATAGCACATGGTTATGCGGTGAGCATTAACGATGAACAAGCCAGAAGTTTACCAGGCGTACTGGCTGTATTTACCTGGGAAGATGTTCCTGATATTTCCTTTGCCACGGCGGGCCATGCCTGGACTCTGGATGAGAATAAACGCGATACCGCCGATCGCGCCCTGTTAACACGCCACGTCCGCCATCATGGCGATGCGGTTGCTATTGTCGTGGCCCGTGATGAACTCACAGCGGAAAAAGCAGCGCAACTTGTTCACATCGAATGGCAAGAATTACCCGTCATTACCACGCCAGAAGCGGCACTGGCAGAAGACGCAGCGCCAATCCATAGCGGTGGCAATTTACTGAAACAAAGCACAATGTCGACAGGTAATGTCCAGCAAGCAATCGACGCTGCCGATTACCAGGTGCAGGGGCATTATCAGACGCCGGTCATTCAACATTGTCATATGGAAAGTGTGACCTCATTGGCGTGGATGGAAGACGATTCACGAATTACCATCGTTTCCAGCACCCAAATCCCGCACATTGTCCGCCGCGTTGTCGGTCAGGCTCTGGATATTCCCTGGTCGTGCGTGCGGGTTATCAAGCCCTTTGTCGGCGGTGGTTTTGGTAATAAACAAGATGTACTGGAAGAGCCGATGGCGGCATTTCTGACCAGTAAACTCGGCGGCATTCCGGTTAAAGTTTCCCTAAGCCGCGAAGAATGTTTTCTGGCGACCCGCACTCGCCACGCTTTTACCATTGACGGACAAATGGGCGTCAACCGCGATGGTACGCTAAAAGGCTATAGCCTGGATGTTCTGTCTAACACCGGCGCTTACGCTTCACACGGTCATTCCATCGCTTCTGCAGGCGGCAATAAAGTTGCTTATCTCTACCCGCGCTGTGCCTATTCTTATAGCTCAAAGACTTGCTATACCAATCTACCCTCAGCGGGTGCGATGCGTGGCTATGGCGCACCGCAGGTGGTTTTTGCTGTTGAATCTATGCTGGATGACGCTGCTGAAGCGCTGGGCATTGACCCGGTTGAAATTCGTTTACGCAATGCCGCCCGCGAAGGCGATACAAATCCACTCACAGGCAAACGCATCTACAGTGCCGGATTGCCAGAGTGCCTGGAAAAAGGGCGGGAAATCTTTGAATGGGAAAAACGCCGTGCAGAGTGCCAGAACCCGCAGGGCAATCTGCGCCGCGGCATTGGCGTCGCCTGTTTTAGCTACACCTCTAACACCTGGCCTGTCGGTGTAGAAATCGCTGGCGCGCGCCTGTTGATGAATCAGGATGGAACCATCAACGTGCAGAGCGGCGCGACGGAAATCGGTCAGGGTGCCGACACGGTGTTCTCGCAAATGGTAGCTGAAACCGTGGGCGTTCCGGTCAGTGATGTACGCGTAATTTCGACGCAAGATACCGATATTACGCCATTCGATCCAGGCGCATTTGCCTCACGTCAGAGCTATGTTGCCGCACCTGCGCTGCGCAGTGCGGCACTGTTATTAAAAGAGAAAATCATCGCTCACGCCGCAGTAATGCTGCATCTGTCGGCGATGAATCTAACCCTGATAAAAGGCCATATCGTACTGGTTGAAAGACCGGAAGAGGCGTTACTGTCGTTAAAAGACCTGGCAATGGATGCGTTTTATCATCCTGAACGTGGCGGGCAACTTTCTGCCGAAAGCTCGATCAAAACCACCACGAACCCACCTGCGTTTGGCTGTACCTTTGTTGATCTGACAGTCGATATCGCGCTGTGTAAGGTCACCATCAACCGCATCCTCAACGTTCATGATTCGGGCCATATTCTTAATCCGCTGCTGGCTGAAGGTCAGGTACACGGCGGGATGGGGATGGGCATCGGCTGGGCGCTTTTTGAAGAGATGATCATCGACGCGAAAAGTGGCGTGGTGCGTAACCCAAATTTACTGGATTACAAAATGCCGACCATGCCGGATCTGCCACAACTGGAAAGTGCGTTTGTCGAAATTAATGAACCACAATCTGCATACGGACATAAGTCACTGGGTGAGCCGCCAATTATTCCTGTTGCCGCTGCAATTCGTAATGCGGTGAAGATGGCTACCGGTGTCGCAATCAATACGCTGCCGCTGACACCAAAACGGTTATATGAAGAGTTCCATCTGGCAGGATTGATTTGAGGATAACATCATGTTTGATTTTGCTTCTTATCATCGCGCAACGACCGTTGCCGATGCAACCAACCTGCTGGCTCAAAATCCGCAGGCCAAACTGCTCGCCGGTGGCACTGACGTACTGATTCAACTCCACCACCACAATGATCGCTATCGCCATATTGTTGATATCCACAATCTGGCGGAGCTTCGGGGTATTACGTTGGCGGAAGATGGTGCACTACGCATCGGCTCTGCGACGACCTTTACTCAGTTAATAGAAAATCAGTTAACGCAACATCATCTCCCGGCATTATGCGCTGCGGCTTCGTCTATTGCCGGCCCGCAAATCCGTAACGTCGCGACCTACGGCGGAAATATTTGCAACGGCGCCACCAGCGCAGATTCAGCAACACCAACACTGATTTATGACGCGAAGCTGGAAATCCATTCACCGCGTGGGGTTCGTTTCGTCTCGATTAATGGTTTTCATACCGGACCAGGCAAAGTTTCCCTTGAGCATGATGAAATTCTGGTCGCGTTTCATTTTCCTCCGCAGCCAAAAGAACACGCAGGTAGCGCACATTATAAATATGCCATGCGCGATGCGATGGATATTTCAACAATCGGGTGTGCCGCTCACTGTCGATTGAACAACGGCTACTTCAGCGAGTTGCGTCTGGCATTTGGTGTTGCCGCACCAACGCCGATTCGCTGCCAACATGCCGAACAGGCTGCACAAAATGCGCCATTAAACCAGCAAACACTGGAGGCCATCTGCGAATCTGTCCTACAGGATGTCGCACCGCGTTCTTCATGGCGAGCAAGTAAAGAGTTCCGTCTGCATCTCATTCAGACGATGACCAAAAAAGTGATTAGCGAAGCCGTCGCTGCGGCGGGGGGAAAATTGCAATGAATCACAGCGAAAGTATTACTATTGAATGCATCATTAACGATATGCCTTTTCAGCTTCACGCCGCGCCAGGTATGCCGCTTTCGGAACTGCTCCGCGAACAAGGGCTGCTTAGTGTCAAACAAGGATGCTGCGTTGGTGAATGCGGTGCCTGTACGGTGCTGGTTGACGGAACCGCGATAGACAGCTGCTTATACCTGGCCGCATGGGCTGAAGGAAAACAGATCCGCACGCTGGAAGGCGAAGCGAAAGGCGGCAAACTTTCTCATGTACAACAGGCTTATGCGAAATCTGGCGCTGTACAGTGTGGTTTTTGTACGCCGGGGCTGATTATGGCCACTACGGCAATGCTGGCAAAACCTCGAGAGAAACCGTTAACCATTACGGAAATTCGCCGTGGCTTGGCCGGGAATCTGTGTCGCTGTACCGGATATCAAATGATTGTGAATACTGTTCTGGACTGTGAAGAAACGAAGTAAAACGCAATCCGGCCTGAATTCAGGCCGGATTTTTTGATGACTATGCGCTTAACAATTCATATTTCTTAATTTTACGATAAAGCGTGGCGATGCCAATACCAAGCTCATCAGCGACTTGCTTCTTACTGTTATGCCGTGAGAGCGCTTCGCGAATCATCTGCTTTTCCATCTCCTCCAGCGCTGTGCCGCCAGCATCATCAAGAGCCAAATGTGCCTCGCTGGCTTCTGGCATCTCACTTTGCTCCGCCGTACCGTTATTAACCAGATTTGGTGGTAGTAGCGTACTGTCGATGACTTCGCCCGAAGGAACGACGTTGACCAGATACTCCATCAAATTACTTAACTCTCGCAGGTTTCCTGGCCAACGATGCTTACGCAGTAACTCAACAACATCGGGAGCAATACCCGGGTAAACCGATCCCAGACGACGGGTATGGAGATGTAAAAAGTAATGCACCAGCAGTTCAATATCTTCCTGACGCTCACGTAGCGGTGGCAGAGTGATAGGAATAACGTTAAGTCGGTAGAAAAGATCTTCGCGGAATTTACCTTCGGCTATGAACTGAGCCAGATTCTGGTTTGTTGCAGAAATGATGCGGATGTCGACCTGTATTGGGCTACTGGCGCCAATAGGCAGGATCTCACGCGCTTCAATCGCCCGCAGCAGTTTTGCCTGAAGCATTAAAGGCATATCGCCAATTTCATCAAGAAACAGCGTTCCCGTGTTTGCTGCCTGAATCAGCCCTGTTTTACCGTTGGCAGAAGCGCCAGTAAATGCGCCTTTAACATAACCGAACAGCTCACTCTCCAGAAGCTGCTCCGGAATTGCCGCGCAGTTGATAGCGATAAAGGGTTTGTTCCGTCGCCCACTCAACTTATGAATAGCACGGGCCACCACTTCTTTTCCGGTCCCGCTTTCACCAACGACCATGACGCTGGAGGGGCTAGGTGCGATGCGGCTAATCAGCCGTTTTAATTGCCGCATAACACGGCACTCGCCAACCAATTGTTCAATATGCGGTTCATCAGATGCATTTGCCACGGAAAAACTGGTATGGGATTGGTGAAACGCCATTAAAAATAGCTGTCGTCCCTGAATGTTATGCAACTGACCAATTATCAATTCACTTTTATCATCCCACGAGACAATATGTTGCATATGTCCATGAGTAAAATTACTCTCAAATGTTAATGGCCTGAAACGGATAAGTTTCCCAACCATATTATTTTGCACAACGCCAAGTGTTTTTAATGCAGTCTGATTAACGAACTGAACACGATTTTCCTCATCAATAACTAATACACCTTGATCCATATTATCGATCATGGTAGCAAATATTTTACTGATGTTATCTCCCGGCCCCTGATCTTCCAGGAGTTTCGAGACAAAAATAGTCGATATATGGCGAACGTAATCTGAAAATTCGCGTAAATTATCACTGATATGTTCTTGTTGCTCATGAGTAACAGCAATCAAACTTATCACTCCGACACAACGATCCTGCAGAATAACGGGCGTCCCCAGGAACGCCTTCTCACGACAACTCTCTTTACTGTCGCAGCCTTCACAAAGGGGATCGAAGCGAGAATGTGTCACGACCTTTTCGGTTTTCGTTTCGAGGACATAGCGGAGCAAGCGTGAGTTGCCACTCAACTGGCGACCAAGAAATTTCCCATATGCGCCGGTTCCAGCGACGCGACACAAGTTTTCATCAACGATCTCAACCTCAAGCTGCAAAACGCTGGCTAGCATTCTGGCAAAACGCTGAATTGTTGGTTGAATTTGCATCAAAACTGACTGCGTATTAGCAAGCTCCATAGCTTTACCTTCCAGAATCACTTAAAAGTCGATCATTGAAGACGTTGATGGTTCACAGATCATAACGATATTAACTCAGGCAAAAATCGCTTTGCTAAAAACATAAGATTTTTATCACTTTCTAATGAAATTATGGAAGTGATATCACATTTCTATATCAATATGAGAATTACGGGAGTGAGTTTATCAAACTGACGAGCTTTCACCTGTCCCTTTATCTTATTTCTGATACTTAGCAGCAAATAAATAACTGCGTTAAAAAAGCCAAACGTTTCCGTATATTTTAAACTTCCGTAGTGTGGCGATAATTTGTGATCAATCCCACATATCCCCTGTCAGATTAGCGTTTCGTGACCGCGTAGATAATTCTGGCATGTTTATTGTTAGTCCCTGGTATAGCTGTGAAAACACCAATCACTTTGGCAAGTCACAGTGAAATAAACCACTTTGCCTGTCATTCCACTACCGGGACTTTATGATGAAAACTGTTAATGAGCTGATTAAGGATATCAATTCGCTGACCTCTCACCTGCACGAGAAAGATTTTTTGTTAACGTGGGAACAGACGCCAGATGAACTGAAACAAGTACTGGACGTTGCCGCAGCATTAAAAGCACTGCGTGCTGAAAACATCTCTACCAAAGTCTTTAATAGTGGATTAGGTATTTCCGTATTCCGCGACAACTCCACTCGTACCCGCTTCTCTTATGCTTCTGCGCTTAACCTGCTCGGCCTTGCACAGCAGGATCTTGATGAAGGTAAATCACAGATTGCGCACGGCGAAACTGTCCGTGAAACCGCTAATATGATCTCCTTCTGCGCTGACGCTATCGGTATTCGTGACGATATGTATCTGGGCGCGGGTAACGCCTATATGCGTGAAGTTGGCGCGGCACTCGACGATGGCTACAAGCAAGGCGTACTGCCGCAGCGCCCGGCTTTAGTTAACCTGCAATGCGATATTGACCATCCGACTCAATCAATGGCTGACCTGGCATGGTTACGTGAACACTTTGGTTCACTGGAAAACCTGAAAGGTAAAAAAATCGCCATGACCTGGGCCTACTCCCCAAGCTATGGCAAACCGCTGTCTGTACCACAAGGCATCATCGGTCTGATGACCCGCTTCGGTATGGATGTCACCCTTGCCCATCCAGAAGGTTATGACCTGATCCCGGATGTCGTTGAAGTCGCTAAAAACAATGCTAAAGCATCCGGCGGCAGCTTCCGTCAGGTAACAAGCATGGAAGAAGCATTCAAAGACGCTGACATCGTTTATCCGAAGTCCTGGGCACCTTACAAAGTGATGGAAGAGCGTACTGAACTGCTGCGCGCTAATGATCACGAAGGACTGAAAGCGCTGGAAAAACAGTGTCTGGCACAGAACGCACAGCACAAAGACTGGCATTGTACTGAAGAGATGATGGAGCTGACCCGCGACGGCGAAGCCCTGTATATGCACTGCCTGCCAGCCGATATCAGCGGCGTATCCTGCAAAGAAGGTGAAGTTACTGAAGGTGTATTCGAAAAATACCGTATCGCAACCTACAAAGAAGCCAGCTGGAAGCCATACATCATCGCAGCGATGATCCTGTCCCGTAAATATTCCAAACCAGGCGCACTGCTCGAACAACTGCTGAAAGAAGCACAAGAACGCGTGAAATAACCCCCCTCGGGCCGATCGACAGGTCGGCTCTCTATTTTCAGAGGCCAAAAGGATAGGATATGTCCGTTTTCTCATTGAAGATTGATATCGCCGATAACAAATTTTTCAACGGCGAAACATCACCGCTCTTTTCGCAAAGCCAGGCAAAACTGGCGCGCCAGTTCCACCAGAAAATTGCTGGCTATCGCCCAACACCGCTTTGTGCGCTGGACGATCTCGCAAACCTTTTTGGTGTGAAGAAAATTCTCGTTAAGGACGAATCAAAACGATTCGGTCTGAACGCCTTCAAAATGCTCGGCGGTGCGTACGCCATCGCTCAATTATTGTGCGAAAAATATCATCTTGATATCGAAATGCTGTCATTCGAGCATCTGAAAAATGCCATCGGCGAAAAAATGACATTTGCTACAACGACCGACGGCAACCACGGGCGCGGTGTTGCCTGGGCAGCACAGCAACTCGGTCAGAACGCGGTAATTTACATGCCGAAAGGTTCCGCTCAAGAACGCGTTGACGCCATTCTGAACCTCGGAGCCGAGTGCATCGTCACTGATATGAACTATGACGATACCGTTCGCCTGACCATGCAACACGCGCAGCAACACGGCTGGGAAGTGGTGCAAGATACCGCCTGGGAAGGTTACACCAAAATTCCAACCTGGATCATGCAGGGCTACGCCACTCTGGCAGATGAAGCCGTCGAGCAAATGCGTGAAATGGGCGTAACACCAACTCACGTTCTGCTGCAAGCCGGTGTCGGCGCTATGGCCGGCGGTGTACTAGGTTATTTGGTGGATGTTTACACCCCGCAAAATCTGCACAGCATCATTGTTGAACCTGACAAAGCTGACTGTATTTATCGCTCCGGCGTCAAAGGTGACATCGTCAACGTTGGCGGCGATATGGCCACGATTATGGCGGGCCTGGCTTGCGGCGAACCTAACCCTCTGGGCTGGGAAATCTTACGTAACTGTGCCACCCAATTTATCTCCTGTCAGGACAGCGTTGCCGCATTAGGTATGCGTGTGCTGGGTAATCCGTACGGCAACGATCCACGCATCATTTCTGGTGAATCTGGCGCTGTCGGTTTGGGCGTTCTCGCGGCTGTTCATTATCACCCGCAACGTCAAAGCCTGATGGAAAAACTGGCTCTGAACAAAGATGCCGTCGTCCTGGTTATCAGCACCGAAGGCGACACCGACGTGAAGCACTACCGCGAAGTTGTCTGGGAAGGCAAACACTCTGTAGCACCTTAATCACCCTATTGGAACAACTCCCCGCCAAATGGGGAGTAAAAAATCTGGAGAAAAATAATGGCTAAGAATATTCCATTCAAACTGATTCTTGAAAAAGCAAAAGATTACCAGGCAGACATGACTCGCTTCCTGCGCGATATGGTTGCTATTCCCAGTGAAAGCTGCGACGAAAAACGTGTAGTACATCGTATTAAAGAAGAGATGGAAAAAGTCGGCTTCGATAAAGTTGAAATCGATCCGATGGGTAACGTTCTCGGCTATATCGGCCAGGGTCCGCGTCTGGTTGCAATGGACGCTCACATCGACACCGTTGGCATTGGTAACATCAAAAACTGGGAATTCGACCCGTACGAAGGCATGGAAACCGACGAGCTGATCGGTGGCCGTGGTACTTCCGACCAGGAAGGCGGCATGGCATCAATGGTTTATGCCGGTAAGATCATTAAAGACCTCGGTCTGGAAGATGAATATACCCTGCTGGTCACCGGTACTGTGCAAGAAGAAGACTGCGACGGTCTGTGCTGGCAGTACATTATTGAACAATCCGGCATTCGCCCGGAATTTGTGGTCAGTACCGAACCAACCGACTGCCAGGTATATCGTGGTCAGCGCGGTCGTATGGAAATTCGCATTGATGTTCAGGGCGTTAGCTGCCATGGTTCAGCACCAGAACGCGGTGATAACGCCATTTTCAAAATGGGCCCGATTCTTGGCGAATTACAAGAACTGTCCCAACGTCTGGGCTATGACGAATTCCTCGGCAAAGGAACTCTGACTGTTTCCGAAATTTTCTTCACCTCACCAAGTCGTTGCGCAGTAGCAGACAGCTGTGCCGTTTCCATCGACCGTCGCCTGACCTGGGGCGAAACCTGGGAAGGCGCGCTGGATGAAATCCGCGCCCTGCCTGCGGTACAGAAAGCCAATGCTGTCGTTTCTATGTACAACTACGACCGTCCGTCCTGGACTGGCCTGGTTTACCCAACCGAATGCTACTTCCCGACCTGGAAAGTGGAAGAAGATCATTTCACCGTTAAAACGCTGGTGAATGCCTACGAAGGTCTGTTTGGCAAAGCACCGGTCGTTGATAAGTGGACGTTCTCAACTAACGGCGTATCCATTATGGGCCGTCACGGCATTCCGGTCATCGGCTTTGGACCGGGTAAAGAACCTGAAGCGCACGCGCCAAACGAAAAAACCTGGAAATCTCACCTGGTGACCTGTGCCGCTATGTACGCTGCAATCCCGTTAAGCTGGCTGGCAACAGAATAATTACTCTTCACCTATTTCCCTCCGGTTCGCCGGAGGGTTTTTTGGAGTTTGCTATGCGCGTATTGATCAAAAACGGCACTGTCGTTAACGCAGATGGACAAGCCAAACAGGACTTGCTGATTGAAAGCGGTATTGTCCGCCAGTTAGGCAAAGATATTTCGCCGCAACTCCCCTGTGAAGAAATTGATGCCACTGGCTGTCATGTTTTCCCTGGCGGCGTAGATGTCCATACACATTTCAATATTGATGTCGGCATCGCGCGCAGTTGTGATGATTTTTTTACCGGTACCCGCGCAGCCGCGTGTGGCGGTACAACAACCATTATTGATCATATGGGATTTGGCCCGAATGGCTGCCGATTACGCCATCAACTGGAAGTTTATCGTGGTTATGCCGCCCATAAAGCGGTCATCGACTACAGCTTTCACGGTGTTATCCAGCATATTAATCACGCCATACTCGACGAAATTCCGATGATGGTAGAAGAAGGGCTGAGCAGTTTTAAACTCTATTTAACCTATCAATACAAACTCAACGATGATGAAGTCCTACAGGCATTACGCCGCCTGCATGAATCCGGCGCGCTGACCACTGTACACCCAGAAAATGACGCCGCAATCGCCAGTAAGCGAGCGGAGTTTATCGCCGCTGGGTTAACCGCGCCGTGCTACCACGCCTTGAGCCGACCTCTGGAATGCGAAGCCGAAGCCATCGCCAGAATGATTAACCTGGCACAAATTGCCGGTAACGCCCCGCTCTATATCGTGCACCTGTCTAACGGCTTAGGTCTGGATTATCTGCGCCTTGCTCGCGCGAATCACCAGCCAGTCTGGGTTGAAACCTGCCCGCAATATCTCCTGCTGGACGAACGCAGTTACGATACAGAAGATGGCATGAAGTTCATTCTTAGCCCACCGCTGCGCAACGTTCGCGAGCAGGACAAGCTGTGGTGTGGCATCAGCGATGGTGCGATTGACGTGGTGGCGACCGATCACTGCACCTTCTCGATGGCCCAGCGCCAACAAATTTCTAAAGGCGATTTCAGCCGCTGTCCAAATGGCTTGCCCGGTGTGGAAAATCGCATGCAGTTGCTGTTCTCCAGTGGCGTAATGACGGGACGTATCACACCGGAGCGTTTTGTTGAATTAACCAGTGCGATGCCCGCAAGGCTGTTTGGCCTGTGGCCACAAAAAGGATTATTAGCACCCGGTTCCGATGGCGACGTGGTGATTATCGACCCACGCCAGAGCCAACAAATTCAGCATCGCCATCTCCACGACAACGCCGACTACTCTCCCTGGGAGGGCTTTACCTGTCAGGGTGCGATTGTCAGAACCTTATCCCGTGGTGAAACGATTTTCTGTGACGGCACCTTTACAGGCAAAGCCGGACGAGGACGTTTCCTGCGACGCAAACCGTTTGTCCCTCCCGTGCTCTAACCACTGCCAGGGATCTATACACAATCAAGAATGATGAGTGAGGAAAAATGAGTAAGAAAATTGTTCTCGCCCTCGGCGGGAATGCGCTGGGCGACGATCTGGCTGGACAAATGAAAGCGGTAAAAATTACGTCTCAGGCAATTGTTGATTTAATTGCCCAGGGACATGAAGTTATCGTCACTCATGGTAATGGACCACAGGTAGGCATGATTAACCAGGCATTCGAAGCCGCTGCAAAAACTGAAGCGCATTCACCGATGCTGCCAATGTCTGTCTGTGTTGCGTTGAGTCAGGGATATATTGGTTACGATCTGCAAAACGCCTTAAGAGAAGAACTGCTTTCTCGTGGCATTAATAAACCCGTTGCAACGCTGGTTACCCAGGTCGAAGTCGACGCTAACGATCCGGCCTTCCTCAACCCAACCAAACCGATCGGTTCGTTCTTTACCGAGCAGGAAGCAGAGCAACTGACAAAACAGGGCTATACCCTGAAAGAAGATGCGGGTCGCGGCTATCGTCGTGTCGTTGCTTCGCCTAAGCCGGTAGATATTGTTGAAAAAGAGACAGTTAAAGCGCTGGTAGATGCAGGACAGGTTGTGATCACCGTTGGCGGTGGCGGTATTCCTGTGATTCGAGAAGGTAACCATCTGCGCGGTGCCAGTGCGGTTATCGATAAAGACTGGGCCAGCGCCCGTTTAGCAGAAATGATCGATGCCGATATGCTGATCATTCTGACTGCTGTAGAAAAAGTGGCGATTAACTTCGGTAAAGAGAATGAGCAGTGGCTCGATCGCCTGTCATTGGCCGATGCAGAACGCTTTATCGAAGAAGGGCATTTTGCAAAAGGTTCTATGCTGCCGAAAGTGGAAGCCGCCGCATCATTTGCCCGCTCTCGCGCAGGTCGCGAAGCACTGATTACCGTGTTGAGCAAAGCGAAAGAAGGGATTGAAGGAAAAACCGGAACGGTGATTTCTCAGTAATTTATTGGCCGGGTGGCGATGCCATTCGGCCAAAGATTGTTAACAAAGTGCGCGTTATTGATGCCGGATGCGGCGTGAACGCCTTACCCACTCTACAAAACATCTAATATTCAATGGTTTGCAAAGCATTTGTAGGCCTGATAAGCACAGCGCATCAGGCAATTTGGCGTTTGTCATCAGTCTCAGGCCGGGTGGGTAATACCATCCGGCCATTTGCATTTAAGCCACTTCCAGTACTTCTTTCGTCGCTTTAACGCCCTGATGCATCAACATCATTAACGCCTCAAGTACGCCACCACCAATCGCTCGGGCTTTGTCAGAAACGCTGGTGAAATCAGCCGTTTCACCACGAGGATCGATATCACCGATTTTAAAGCCACCGACCACCGCCAGCCCGTCATTAAGTAAACCACGCACCATTCCCGTCAGTGGCGCTTTTATTTCATGCTCGCCAATCCAGGCAATAACATCGCCCTCTTGTACCAGATCGCCTAACTTCACGTTGGACCGCATGATACCTGCCGCCGGAGCGCGAATAACTCGCCGGGTGGTATGCCCCATAATATTACCGGGAACGCCAGTGTTCTCCTGTGCGCAACCAGAGTAAATAACCTGTCCCAACCAATGCCCACGATTTGTTTCAATCACCGCATGACAATCTTTACCTGCGGTAAAGCCCGGCCCAAGCGCGATCGTCACTGGAGCCATGTCTGCACGCGTACCCAAATTCTGTTTCGCCAGAATAGCATCCACCACACAAAGTGGTTTCAGCTCATCAAGCAGTAAACAGTCGGGGTCAACTATCACGGGAATAAACCCACGCTCAGTCAGTTTCATCGCCTCTACAGCGCTGGTTGCCAGTCGGGCGGTGACGCCTTCAACCGTCATTTCGTCATCGAACACGGCCTGGGCAAACGCCACGGTACAACGAATCACCGTCGGTTTTTCCACTTCCAGCATGATCACTTTAAAACCCGCATGATACAGACGTAGCGCCACACCACTGGCGATATCCCCCGCACCGCGAATCACCACCAGCTGGTGTCCGGAAGGATGAGAAGGTTTCATCATCAGCCCACCCGGCGCGTTATTTTTCACCTGTAATATTTCTGCCAGAACGCTGATAGCGATCTCCTGCGGCGTTTCAGCACCTATGTTGTAGCCCACCGGTGCGTGCAAACGGGCAATATGTTCTTCAGCCACGCCTTTCTCACGCAATTGACGCAGGAAAAGCTGAACCTTGCGGCGACTTGCCAGCAACCCCAACCATGCAATGGGTTGTTCAATGAGTTTATCGAGGGCTTCACGATCCTGATTATTCGTGGCAATCAGGACAAAATTATCAGGGCGAATATCCAGTGCTTCCACGGCCGCGCCAAACGACTCAGCATGAACAAGCGCAGTTGATGGCGGGAAAAGTTCAGGATTCAGGCTTTCGCGATAAATATCGGCAACAGCAATATCAAACCCCAGAAGTGCTGCGCTTTGGGCTATCGCCCGGTTAACATGCCCCGCGCCGATCAACACCAGCCGGGGTCGCATACCATGTACGCTGATAAACACTGACATTGCGCCTCCGCAATCTGAGCCGACGGCATCCGTGCCGTTACGCGCCATGCGTCCATGGAATAATCGTGGCTTACGTTCCTGCAATGCCTGAAGCGACTCTTCAATCACCTTTCGCTCAACCATTCCCCCGCCAATTGTACCGACGATAGAACCATCGGCGCGCACTAACATTTGTGCAGAATGGCGGGGAGTAGAGCCTCGGCTATCTACAATTTGCGCTATTGCAAAAGGACAATTTTGCTCTTCGAGTTTTGCAGCCTCTGTGAAAATATTCATACCAACCTCAATCGATATCCATTCAGTAACCCGGAAGGCCCGGGCCGCTAATTCACAAATCTGCGCGCGATTGCAGGATGTTCTTGTATATCGCCCAGCCAGATTGCCTCTACGTCATGTTGTTGCAGCGGCTGAAGTAGCTCGCTTTGCGCAATCGCATTCTCACATTGAGAAAAACGGTTAATGAACCAGATTCGTCGACAGCCTTGTGGTACGTTTTTAAACGCGCCCTGAGGGTGACGAACCAGCGCAACGAGATCGCTCAGTTGCAAGGTTGCATCAGGTGTTAACCCGGTAATATCAGCAAACTGCGACCAGCGATGGACATTTTCCGTGCCAACTTGCGCGCCCAAAATATGCCCTCCCATCACAGCAATCACGCAGCAACTGCTTTTGGGTATGCAAGGTTCGTGCTCATCAGGCGCTTTTAACGGCATTCCACGCGAGCCATCTGCCTCAATGAGAATTACGTCACACTCTGGTCGTTGCACCAGTGCATCAATCACTTCTGGCGTAAATCCCTGCACTTTTCCCTGGTTCGCTTTCCAGCGGTGAAAACAAAATGAAATGGGGAATTTGAGAGACGAGTGAGGAAGCATTGCGGGATCACGACAGAAAACCACGGGCCAGTGAGAATCTGGCATAAACATATGTGTGGTCGTAGTAATTAACACGCGCCTGCCTATGGACTGAAATAACTGCGCCAGCCAAAAAAGCAGACTGGTTTTCCCCCCAGCGCCAACAACAGAAATCACAGTGGGGTGTTTCTGCGCGCCTAAATCAATGAATAACGCCGATGGGTCAATTATACTTTTCACGAGTCTTCATGGACCTCTCTGAGGTAAATACGCATTAATCAGGGAGTAACACATTTTCAGGCGTTATTAGCCCATATAATAATGGAACCACTATGTCAGCCATCGACTGTATAATTACCGCGGCCGGATTATCATCAAGAATGGGGCAATGGAAAATGATGTTACCCTGGCAACAGGGAACAATTCTTGACGCGAGTATCAAAAATGCGTTGCAGTTTTGTAGCCGAATTATTTTGGTCACTGGTTATCGCGGCAATGAACTGCATAATCGCTACGCTAGCCATAGCAACATTACTATTATTTACAATCCAGATTATGCGCAGGGGTTACTGACTTCGGTAAAAGCCGCAGCGCCAGCGGTACAAACAGAACATTGTTTTCTCACTCATGGTGATATGCCAACCATCAACAGAGATATCTTTCTAAAAATCTGGAAGTTACGAAACAACGGAGCCATACTCCCGCTCCATAATGGTACGCCTGGCCATCCGATTTTAGTGTCAAAATCCTGCCTGATGCAGGCGGTCAAACAACCTAATGTTACCCATATGCGCCAGGCATTACTCATGGGCGAACATTATTTCGTCGAAATGGAAAATGAAGAAATAATTTTAGATATTGATACTCCAAATGACTTTATTGATGCGCAAAAAAAGTATACTAAAATTTAGAAAAGCCAGTTAAACGATTGCGTTCAAATATTAAATCCACTCAGTACATCTTTATCATAATGATACAGAATCACTGATTTTGAGAAATGAGAAAAAGTGATAAAACTCCTGACAACAATAATACCCAGGAGTGATTTTAATTCTCATTTAACTCCTGTGAGATCATTCACAAAAGCCCCTTAAGTTTCGAGGCGCTTCACATTTTTTTATATTTCCTGGCGAACATGGCAAGAGTGGTGTGATTGTTGCTCTATCCCCCTAAACCACCGGATTTCTCAATACCGGTCACTCAATGATATCTGTGTAAGCTAAGGAGAGGGTTATGGGGGATATTATGCGTCCCATTCCGTTTGAGGAACTTTTGACGCGCATATTTGATGAATACCAACAACAACGCTCAATCTTTGGTATTCCCGAGCAACAGTTTTACTCACCCGCAAAAGGTAAATCTGTCGGTGTTTTCGGTGAAACCTGTGCGACACCAGTCGGCCCCGCCGCAGGTCCGCACACGCAACTCGCACAAAACATCGTCACTTCCTGGCTGACTGGCGGACGCTTCATCGAACTTAAAACAGTACAAATCCTCGATCGTCTGGAGCTGGAAAAGCCCTGTATCGACGCCGAAGACGAGTGTTTTAACACCGAATGGTCCACCGAATTTACCCTGCTTAAAGCGTGGGATGAATACCTCAAAGCCTGGTTCGCCCTGCATCTTCTCGAAGCTATGTTCCAGCCGTCCGAGTCCGGTAAATCATTCATCTTTAATATGAGCGTCGGTTACAACCTCGAAGGCATTAAACAACCACCCATGCAGCAGTTCATCGATAATATGATGGACGCGTCTGCACATCCGAAGTTCGCACAATACCGCGATACGCTTCATAAACTACTCCAGGATGACGCATTTTTAGCCCGCCACGGTTTGCAGGAAAAACGTGAAAGCTTGCAGGCCTTATCGGCACGTATCCCCACCAGCATGGTACAAGGCGTTACCCTCTCCACGATGCACGGCTGCCCTCCACATGAAATCGAAGCCATTTGCCGTTACATGCTGGAAGAAAAAGAGCTCAATACCTTCGTGAAACTCAACCCGACTTTATTGGGTTACGCGCGAGTGCGCGAGATTCTCGATAGCTGTGGTTTCGATTACATTGGCTTAAAAGAAGAGTCATTTGATCACGATCTCAAGCTAACCCAGGCGCTGGAAATGCTGGAACGCCTGATGGCGCTGGCGAAAGAAAAATCGCTCGGATTTGGCGTCAAACTGACTAATACCCTCGGCACCATCAACAATAAAGGCGCACTGCCTGGCGAAGAGATGTATATGTCCGGGCGTGCGCTGTTCCCGCTCTCCATCAATGTCGCAGCAGTTCTTTCCCGCGCCTTTGACGGCAAACTGCCTATCTCTTATTCCGGTGGCGCCAGCCAGTTAACTATCCGCGATATTTTCGATACCGGTATTCGCCCGATAACCATGGCAACTGACCTGCTGAAACCTGGTGGCTATCTGCGCTTAAGCGCTTGCATGCGCGAACTGGAAGGGTCAGACGCCTGGGAGCTTAACCGTGTTGACGTCGAACGGCTAAACAGGCTGGCAGCAGATGCGCTAACTATGGAATACACCCAGAAACACTGGAAGCCAGAAGAGCGTATTGAAGTGGCAGAAGACCTGCCACTGACCGACTGCTACGTTGCCCCCTGTGTTACTGCTTGTGCCATCAAACAGGATATTCCGGAATATATTCGCCTGCTGGGCGAACATCGCTATGCCGACGCGCTGGAACTTATCTACCAACGCAACGCCCTGCCCGCGATTACCGGCCATATTTGCGATCACCAGTGCCAGTACAACTGTACTCGTCTGGATTACGACAGTGCGTTGAATATCCGCGAACTGAAAAAAGTCGCCCTGGAAAAAGGCTGGGATGAATATAAGCAACGCTGGCACAAACCAGCCGGTTCTGGTTCTCGTCATCCGGTTGCTGTAATTGGCGCCGGTCCGGCGGGCCTGGCTGCAGGTTACTTCCTTGCCAGAGCAGGTCATCCGGTCACGCTGTTTGAACGCGAAGCTAACGCGGGCGGCGTGGTGAAAAATATCATTCCTCAGTTCCGTATCCCGGCTGAGTTAATTCAGCACGATATCGATTTTGTTGCCGATCACGGCGTGAAATTTGAGTACGGTTGCTCGCCGGACCTGACCGTCGAACAGTTAAAAAATCAGGGCTTCCACTACGTTCTGATTGCCACAGGTACTGATAAAAATAGCGGTGTGAAACTGGCGGGCGACAACCAGAATGTCTGGAAATCTCTCCCCTTCCTGCGCGAGTACAACAAGGGTACTGCGCTCAAGCTGGGTAAACATGTGGTGGTTGTCGGGGCGGGTAACACCGCAATGGACTGCGCCCGTGCGGCATTACGCGTGCCTGGCGTTGAAAAAGCAACCGTCGTTTACCGTCGTTCACTGCAAGAGATGCCAGCATGGCGCGAAGAGTATGAAGAAGCACTGCACGATGGCGTGGAGTTCCGTTTCCTGAACAATCCTGAACGCTTCGATGCTGATGGCACCTTAACGTTGCGCGTCATGTCACTTGGCGAACCTGATGAGAAAGGTCGTCGCCGCCCGGTAGAAACCAACGAAACGGTAACACTGCACGTAGACAGTTTGATTACCGCCATTGGCGAACAACAGGATACTGAAGCCCTGAATACGATGGGCGTGCCGCTGGACAACAACGGCTGGCCAGACGTCGACCATAACGGTGAAACCCGCCTGACTAATGTCTTTATGATCGGTGACGTACAGCGCGGACCGTCCTCCATTGTCGCGGCTGTCGGCACAGCTCGTCGGGCATCGGATGCCATTCTTAGCCGGGAAAATATCCGTTCACACCAAAGCGATAAATACTGGAACAACGTCAACCCGACGGAAATCTACCAACGCAAAGGCGATATCTCTGTCACCCTGGTGAACAGCGATGATCGTGACGCGTTTGTCGCTCAGGAAGCCGCACGTTGCCTTGAATGTAACTACGTTTGCAGCAAGTGTGTGGATGTCTGCCCGAACCGCGCCAACGTGTCAATTGCGGTCCCTGGATTCCAGAACCGTTTCCAGACACTGCACCTGGACGCCTACTGCAACGAATGCGGCAACTGCGCCCAGTTCTGCCCGTGGAACGGTAAACCGTACAAAGACAAAATCACCGTCTTTAGCCTGTCGCAAGATTTTGATAACAGCAGCAACCCAGGCTTCCTGGTGGAAGATTGCCGAGTACGCGTGCGTCTGAATAACCAAAGCTGGGTGTTAAACATCGACAGCGAAGGCCAGTTCAACAACGTACCGCCAGAGCTGAACGATATGTGCCGCATCATTAGCCATGTCCACCAGCATCATCATTATCTGCTGGGCCGCGTGGAGGTGTAATCATGTTGATTCTGAAGAATGTCACCGCAGTACAGCTACACCCGGCGAAAGTGCAGGAAGGCGTCGATATCGCCATCGAAAATGATGTGATTATCGCTATCGGCAACGCCCTGACACACCGCTACCCTGAAGCCAACTACAAAGAGATGCATGGTCGGATTGTAATGCCGGGGATTGTCTGCTCGCACAACCATTTTTACTCGGGGCTTTCCCGCGGAATTATGGCAAACATCGCCCCCTGCCCGGACTTCATCTCGACGCTGAAAAACCTGTGGTGGCGGCTCGATCGCGCCCTTGATGAAGAATCTCTCTACTACAGCGGACTGATTTGTTCACTGGAAGCAATCAAGAGCGGATGTACATCGGTTATCGATCACCATGCTTCTCCGGCGTATATCGGCGGGTCGCTCTCAACGCTGCGCAACGCATTTTTAAAAGTTGGCCTGCGCGCGATGACCTGTTTTGAAACCACTGACCGTAACAACGGCATTAAAGAGTTACAGGAAGGGGTAGAAGAAAATATCCGCTTCGCCCGTCAGATTGATGATGCGAAGAAAGCGGCAACCGAGCCGTATCTGGTAGAAGCGCATATCGGCGCTCACGCCCCGTTTACCGTGCCGGATGCTGGACTGGAAATGCTGCGCGAAGCAGTGAAAGCTACCGGGCGTGGTTTACACATTCACGCCGCTGAAGACCTTTACGACGTTTCTCACAGTCACCACTGGTACGGCAAAGACCTGCTGGTACGGCTGGCAGAATACGATCTCATCGACAGCAAAACGCTGGTTGCTCACGGTCTGTATTTGTCAAAAGAAGATATTGCTCTGCTCAATCAGCGCGATGCGTTCCTGGTGCATAACGCTCGTTCCAACATGAACAACCACGTCGGCTACAACCATCACCTTAGCGATATTCGCAATCTGGCGTTGGGAACCGACGGCATTGGTTCAGATATGTTTGAAGAGATGAAATTCGCCTTCTTTAAACATCGCGATGCGGGTGGTCCGCTATGGCCAGACAGTTTTGCCAAAGCCCTGACTAACGGCAACGAACTGATAAGCCGCAACTTTGGCGCGAAATTTGGCCTCCTGGAAGCCGGTTATAAAGCAGATTTAACCATTTGCGATTACAACTCGCCGACGCCGCTGCTGGCAGACAATATCGCTGGACATATCGCCTTTGGTATGGGGTCAGGCAGCGTTCACAGCGTGATGGTCAACGGCGTGATGGTCTATGAAGAGCGTCAGTTTAACTTCGATTGCGATTCCATTTATGCGCAAGCCAGAAAAGCCGCTGCCAGTATGTGGCGTCGTATGGATGCATTGGCATAAATGACAAAAACCCTTTTCCTTCAGGGAAGAGGGTTAAATAAGGAAAGAAGATGATTGAACAATTTTTCAGGCCCGACTCTGTCGAACAGGCGCTGGAACTGAAGCGCCGCTACCAGGATGAAGCCGTCTGGTTTGCCGGCGGCAGCAAACTCAACGCCACGCCAACCCGCACCGATAAAAAGATTGCCATTTCCTTACAAGATCTGGAACTGGACTGGGTTGACTGGGATAACGGCGCACTGCGTATTGGTGCAATGTCTCGCTTACAGCCACTGCGTGATGCGCGCTTTATTCCTGCGGCACTGCGCGAAGCACTCGGTTTTGTTTACTCTCGCCATGTTCGTAATCAGTCGACTATTGGTGGCGAAATCGCCGCCCAGCAGGAAGAATCGGTGTTGCTTCCCGTTCTGCTGGCTCTGGATGCTGAACTGGTTTTTGGCAATGGTGAAACACTGTCAATCGAAGAGTACCTGGCCTGCCCATGCGATCGCCTGCTAACCGAAATCATCATTAAAGATCCGTACCGCACCTGTGCGACTCGCAAAATTAGCCGTTCCCAGGCTGGATTAACGGTAGTGACAGCAGCCGTAGCGTTAACCGACCACGACGGTATGCGAATTGCGCTGGATGGCGTCACCAGTAAAGCACTGCGTCTGCACGATGTCGAAAAACAAAATTTGGAAGGCTATGCACTTGAACAGGCTGTCGCCAACGCCATTTTCCCGCAGGAAGATTTGCGGGGCAGCGTGGCCTATAAACGCTATATCACGGGAGTTCTGGTAGCCGACCTGTATGCCGACTGCCAACAGGCTGGGGAGGAAGCCGTATGAATATCCACTTTACTTTAAATGGCGCGCCCCAGGAGCTAAAGGCCAATCCTGGTGAGAACGTGCAAAAGCTGTTGTTTGGCATGGGTATGCACTCTGTGCGCAACAGTGATGATGGCTTCGGTTTTGCCGGTTCTGACGCGATTCTTTTTAACGGTAATATCCTTAACGCCTCCCTGTTGATAGCAGCACAGTTAGAAAACGCAGACATTCTCACCACTGAATCCTTAGGCAAATGGAATGAATTAAGTCTGGTTCAACAGGCAATGGTTGATGTCGGCGTGGTTCAGTCCGGTTATAACGATCCGGCTGCGGCTCTGATTATCACCGATCTTCTCGATCGCATCGCCACACCAACCCGCGAAGAGATCGACGACGCGCTTTCTGGTCTGTTCAGCCGCGATGCTGGCTGGCAGCAATACTACCAGGTCATTGAACTGGCGGTTGCACGTAAAAATAACCCACAGGCTACGATTGATATCGCCCCAACTTTCCGCGATGACCTTGAAGTTATTGGTAAACATTACCCGAAAACCGACGCTGCCAAAATGGTGCAGGCGAAACCCTGCTATGTTGAAGACCGCGTAACCGCTGACGCCTGCGTCATTAAAATGTTACGTAGCCCACACGCTCACGCACTGATTACCCATCTGGATGTCAGTAAAGCCGAGGCTTTACCGGGCGTTGTTCACGTTATTACTCACCTGAATTGCCCGGATATCTACTACACACCTGGTGGTCAGAGCGCACCGGAACCGTCACCGCTTGACCGCCGTATGTTCGGCAAGAAAATGCGCCACGTCGGCGATCGCGTGGCTGCGGTCGTAGCTGAAAATGAAGAAATTGCGCTCGAAGCACTGAAGCTCATCGACGTTGAATATGAGGTGCTTAAGCCAGTAATGTCGATTGACGAGGCAATGGCGGAAGATGCGCCTGTCGTACACGATGAACCGGTGGTGTATGTTGCTGGTGCGCCAGATACTCTGGAAGACGATAACAGCCATGCAGCCCAGCGCGGCGAGCATATGATCATCAACTTCCCTATCGGTTCTCGCCCTCGCAAAAATATCGCCGCCAGTATTCATGGTCATATTGGTGATATGGACAAAGGCTTTGCCGACGCCGATGTGATCATTGAACGAACCTATAATTCAACTCAGGCACAACAGTGCCCGACTGAAACACACATCTGCTTTACCCGCATGGACGGCGATCGTCTGGTTATCCACGCGTCCACTCAAGTACCGTGGCACCTGCGTCGCCAGGTTGCGCGTCTCGTGTGCATGAAACAGCATAAAGTTCATGTCATTAAAGAACGCGTAGGCGGCGGTTTTGGGTCTAAACAGGACATCCTGCTGGAAGAAGTGTGCGCCTGGGCAACCTGCGTGACCGGGCGTCCGGTACTGTTCCGCTACACCCGTGAAGAAGAGTTTATTGCTAACACCTCTCGTCACGTCGCGAAAGTTACCGTAAAACTGGGGGCCAAAAAAGATGGTCGCCTGACGGCAGTGAAGATGGATTTCCGCGCCAACACAGGACCTTACGGCAACCACTCACTCACCGTACCGTGTAACGGACCGGCGCTATCACTGCCGTTATATCCGTGCGATAACGTCGATTTCCAGGTCACCACCTACTACAGCAACATCTGCCCAAATGGTGCTTATCAGGGTTATGGCGCACCGAAAGGTAACTTCGCTATCACTATGGCATTAGCAGAACTGGCTGAACAGTTGCAGATCGACCAGCTGGAAATTATCGAACGTAACCGGGTACACGAAGGGCAAGAGCTGAAGATTCTCGGCGCAATTGGCGAAGGTAAAGCGCCAACCTCCGTTCCTTCTGCTGCCAGCTGCGCACTGGAAGAGATCCTGCGTCAGGGGCGTGAGATGATCCAATGGTCTTCACCTAAAGCGCAGGAAGGTGACTGGTGCGTGGGTCGTGGCGTCGCCATTATTATGCAGAAATCAGGTATCCCTGATATCGATCAGGCTAACTGCATGATCAAACTGGAATCAGACGGTACATTTATCGTCCATTCTGGTGGTGCTGACATCGGTACGGGTCTGGATACTGTAGTCACTAAACTGGCGGCCGAAGTGCTGCATTGTCCACCGCAGGACGTGCATGTTATCTCCGGTGATACCGATCATGCGTTGTTTGATAAAGGCGCGTATGCCTCGTCCGGCACTTGCTTCTCAGGCAACGCCGCACGTATGGCAGCGGAAAATTTACGCGACAAAATCCTTTTCCACGGCGCGCAAATGTTGGGTGAGCCACTGGAAGATGTTCAACTGGCAACGCCGGGTGTCGTTCGCGGCAAGAAAGGCGAAGTCAGTTTCGGGGATATTGCCCATAAAGGCGAAACTGGTACTGGCTTTGGTTCACTGGTGGGAACAGCCAGTTACATCACGCCTGATTTCGCCTTCCCGTATGGGGCAAACTTCGCTGAAGTGGCCGTCAATACACGTACCGGTGAAATCCGCCTGGATAAATTCTACGCCTTGCTGGATTGCGGTACTCCGGTCAACCCGGAGTTAGCGTTGGGGCAGATCTACGGCGCTACCCTCCGAGCTATCGGCCACAGCATGAGCGAAGAGATCATTTATGACGCCAAAGGACACCCATTAACGCGTGATTTACGCAGCTACGGCGCGCCGAAAATTGGCGACATTCCGCGTGATTTCCGCGCTGTGCTGGTGCCGAGTGACGATAAAGTCGGCCCATTCGGGGCGAAATCAATCTCGGAGATCGGCGTGAACGGTGCAGCACCGGCAATTGCTACCGCAATTCACGATGCTTGCGGCATTTGGTTACGCGAATGGCATTTCACACCGGAGAAAATACTCACCGCACTGAAAAAAATATAAATAATAAATGGCCGCTTCGGCGGCCAGTTTCCCTTGTATTAAAGATAACTAATTAGTAACTGCGAAAATGAGATAAGCCGTTCTCAAGGCGTCCTGCGCCCCAAATTCGTGGGAATTTATTTTACTGATTCAGATGATCAAATTTACTTTATAAAGGAGTGAAGGGATGTCTGATATAAACCATGCAGGTTCTGACCTTATATTTGAACTGGAGGATCGCCCTCCTTTTCATCAGGCTGTCGTTGGTGCCATTACCCATCTATTGGCAATTTTCGTCCCAATGGTAACACCCGCGCTAATTGTGGGGGCGGCCTTACAACTTTCCGCAGAAACCACTGCCTACCTGGTTTCCATGGCGATGATCGCTTCTGGTATTGGTACCTGGTTGCAGGTAAATCGTTATGGCATCGTCGGTTCTGGTCTACTCTCAATTCAGTCAGTCAATTTTTCATTTGTGACAGTCATGATTGCGCTGGGTAGCAGCATGAAAAGCGACGGTTTTCATGAAGAATTAATCATGTCGTCACTCCTCGGCGTCTCCTTCGTTGGTGCCTTTCTGGTGGTCGGAGCCTCTTTTATTCTTCCTTATTTACGCAGAGTAATTACTCCCACTGTCAGTGGTATTGTTGTACTGATGATCGGCTTAAGCCTGATTAAAGTTGGCATTATTGATTTTGGCGGTGGTTTTGCCGCCAAGAGCAGTGGCACGTTCGGCAACTACGAGCATCTTGGTGTTGGTTTACTGGTGCTGATTGTGGTTATTGGCTTTAACTGTTGTCGCAGTCCGCTACTACGTATGGGCGGAATCGCCATTGGTCTGTGCGTGGGTTATGCGGTTTCATTATGCCTTGGCATGGTGGACTTCAGCAGTTTACGCAATCTCCCCCTCATTACTATTCCCCATCCTTTCAAATACGGATTTAATTTCAACCTCCATCAGTTCCTGGTGGTCGGCACCATTTATCTGCTTAGTGTGCTGGAAGCGGTAGGGGATATCACCGCCACAGCAATGGTTTCCCGCCGCCCTATCCAGGGAGAAGAATATCAGTCACGCCTGAAAGGCGGCGTGCTGGCAGATGGTCTGGTTTCGGTTATCGACTCCGCCGTCGGTTCATTACCATTAACCACTTTTGCACAAAATAATGGCGTAATACAGATGACTGGCGTCGCTTCACGTTATATCGGGCGCACCATTGCGGTAATGCTAGTTATCCTTGGATTATTTCCGATGATCGGCGGCTTCTTCACCACTATTCCCTCGGCAGTTCTGGGTGGTGCAATGACGTTGATGTTTTCCATGATTGCCATTGCGGGTATCCGCATCATTATTACCAACGGATTAAAGCGCCGTGAAACACTTATTGTCGCCACTTCTTTAGGTTTAGGACTTGGTGTTTCTTATGACCCCGAAATTTTTAAAATATTGCCCGCCTCAATATATGTATTAGTTGAAAATCCTATTTGTGCCGGAGGCCTAACTGCGATTTTATTAAATATTATCCTCCCTGGTGGCTACCGACAGGAAAACGTTCTGCCGGGTATTACCTCTGCGGAAGAGATGGATTAACAGTAAAGGAGTCAATGATGTCAGGGGAACACACGTTAAAAGCAGTACGAGGCAGTTTTATTGATGTCATCCGTACGGTCGATAATCCAGAAGAGATCGCTTCTGCGCTGCGATTTATTGAGGATGGTTTATTACTCATTAAACAGGGGAAAGTGGAATGGTTTGGTGAATGGGAACAGGGCAAGCATCAAATCCCGGACACCATTCGCGTCCGTGATTATCGCGGCAAATTGATTGTACCGGGCTTTGTCGATACGCATATTCATTATCCGCAAAGTGAAATGGTCGGTGCCTATGGCGAGCAGTTACTGGAATGGCTGAATAAACACACCTTCCCTACTGAGCGCCGTTATGAGGATTTAGAGTACGCCCGCGAAATGTCGGCGTTCTTCATCAAGCAGCTTTTACGTAACGGAACCACCACGGCGCTGGTGTTTGGTACCGTCCATCCGCAATCCGTTGATGCGCTGTTTGAAGCCGCCAGTCATATCAATATGCGCATGATTGCCGGTAAGGTGATGATGGACCGCAACGCACCGGATTATCTGCTCGATACTGCCGAAAGCAGCTATCACCAAAGCAAAGAACTGATCGAACGCTGGCACAAAAATGGTCGTCTGTTATATGCCATTACACCACGCTTCGCCCCAACATCTTCACCTGAACAGATGGCGATGGCGCAACGCCTGAAAGAAGAGTATCCAGATACGTGGGTACATACCCATCTCTGTGAAAACAAAGATGAAATTGCCTGGGTGAAATCACTCTATCCTGAACATGATGGTTATCTGGATGTTTACCACCAGTACGGGCTGACAGGGAAAAACTGCGTCTTTGCTCACTGCGTCCATCTCGAAGAAAAAGAGTGGGATCGTCTCAGCGAAACCAAATCCAGCATCGCTTTCTGCCCAACTTCAAACCTCTACCTGGGCAGTGGTCTATTCAACCTACAAAAAGCCTGGAAGAAAAAAGTCAAAGTGGGCATGGGAACTGACATTGGTGCCGGAACCACCTTCAACATGCTGCAAACGTTGAATGAAGCCTACAAAGTATTGCAGTTACAGGGATACCGCCTCTCCGCGTATGAAGCGTTTTACCTTGCCACCCTTGGTGGCGCGAAATCTCTGGGCCTTGATGACCTTATCGGCAACTTTTTACCCGGCAAAGAGGCTGATTTTGTGGTGATGGAACCCACTGCCACACCACTACAGCAGCTGCGCTATGACAACTCTGTTTCTTTAGTCGACAAATTGTTCGTGATGATGACGTTGGGCGATGACCGTTCGATCTACCGCACCTACGTTGATGGTCGTCTGGTGTACGAACGCAACTAATAATAAAACCTTAACATCCTCGTGAGGACATCATTATGTCTGGAGACATCCTACAAACACCGGTCGCACCAAAGCCACAGGGCGCGCTGGATAGTTATTTTAAAATAACCGCTCGTGGCAGTACCGTTCGCCAGGAAGTACTGGCAGGCTTAACCACCTTTCTGGCCATGGTTTATTCTGTAATCGTGGTTCCCGGCATGTTGGGCAAAGCTGGTTTTCCCCCTGCTGCAGTCTTTGTTGCTACTTGTCTGGTCGCGGGCTTCGGTTCGCTGCTAATGGGGCTGTGGGCCAATTTGCCAATGGCGATCGGCTGCGCCATCTCCTTGACGGCATTTACCGCATTCAGTCTGGTACTCGGGCAACAAATTAGCGTTCCCGTCGCGCTGGGCGCGGTCTTCCTGATGGGCCTCATCTTCACCGCCATCTCCGTAACCGGTATACGAACCTGGATCTTACGCAATTTACCGATGGGTATTGCCCACGGAACAGGCATTGGTATCGGCCTGTTCCTGCTGCTGATTGCAGCTAACGGCGTTGGTATGGTTATCAAAAACCCGATTGAAGGTTTACCGGTAGCGCTCGGGGCATTTACCTCTTTCCCTGTGATGATGAGCTTGCTGGGATTAGCGGTAATTTTTGGTCTGGAGAAGTGCCGCGTACCAGGAGGGATCTTACTGGTAATTATCGCCATCTCGATAATCGGCTTAATCTTTGACCCCGCGGTGGAATACCACGGTCTGGTGGCGATGCCGAGCCTGACAGGAGAAGATGGTAAGTCGCTAATTTTCAGCCTCGACATTATGGGTGCACTCCAGCCAACCGTTCTCCCGAGTGTACTGGCACTGGTGATGACCGCCGTATTTGATGCCACCGGCACCATCCGCGCAGTAGCCGGTCAGGCGAATCTCCTGGATAAAGACAACCAGATAATCAACGGTGGTAAAGCCCTGACCAGCGATTCCGTCAGCTCGATATTTTCTGGGCTGGTGGGCGCTGCGCCTGCGGCGGTCTATATCGAATCTGCGGCAGGAACCGCAGCGGGTGGCAAAACAGGTCTGACAGCGACGATTGTTGGCTTACTGTTCCTGTTGATTCTGTTTTTATCACCGTTATCGTTTCTGATCCCCGGTTATGCCACAGCGCCCGCACTGATGTACGTGGGTCTGCTGATGCTAAGTAACGTCTCAAAACTGGACTTCAATGACTTTATTGATGCGATGGCGGGCTTGGTTTGCGCTGTCTTTATCGTCCTGACCTGTAATATCGTCACCGGCATTATGCTGGGCTTTGTAACTCTCGTAGTGGGTCGTGTTTTTGCTCGCGAATGGAACAAACTCAATATTGGTACTGTCATCATAACTGTCGCCCTGGTCGCATTTTACGCGGGTGGCTGGGCTATCTAGAAGAACCTCCGCGCCATACAGCGCGGAGTTTTGTCAGAGTGGATTCTTGCCGCTGGCAGCAATACGCTGCTGGCGGACTCGCCTGAGTTCTCCTTCGGTTAACAACTGCAACGCCTGCGTCGGGCAAGATGCAACGCAAGCCGGTCCCTCTTCCCGCTGTTCGCAAAGGTCACATTTCACGATTTCTGGCCGAACATTTCCCGGCAACATTTGAATTGTGATCATCCCAAACGGACACGCGCTGACGCAACTCTGGCAGCCGATACAACGGGCAGAATTTGCCTGCACCACCTGCTCACCCATCGTCAGCGCCTGCACGGGGCAGGCCCCAACGCAAGGCGCATTTTCGCACTGGTGACACATCACCGGAGCACTAATTCGATCCAAACGCTGCACCTTTAAGCGAGGCAAAAAGAAGCTGGCATTTAAAGTCTGCTCTGACGGATGGGCGACAACACAGGCTACTTCACAAGTGCGACAGCCAATACAGTCAGCCGGATTAACGATAATTAACGATTTCATCACGATGCCTTCGTATCAAACATAGTTAACATATCGCGCGCCGCCTGCCGTCCTGCCGCCATTGCAGTGACAACGAGATCCGCACCATGAACCGCGTCCCCCCCGGCAAAGACCTTTTTCAGATGCGTCTGAGTAGCGAAATATCCCGCGTCACCGGTTTTAATCAGTCCCCATTTATCGAGTTTTATTCCACTCCCCTGTAACCACGGCATTGCATGTGCCTGAAAACCAAACGCCATAATCAGAACATCGGCGGGCAGTTCAAACTCAGAGCCCGCCACCGGACGTGGACGACGGCGCCCATCTGGTCCCGGCTCGCCCATTGCGGTACGAATCAGGCCCACCGCAGTTAAACGCCCATCATCGTCACAAGCAATATATTGCGGCTGAACATTGAACTGAAACTCAACGCCTTCCTCGCGCGCGTTGACTACCTCTTTACGCGAACCGGGCATACTGACTTCATCACGGCGATACGCGCAGGTCACACTGGCAGCATTGAGGCGGATGGAAGTACGCAAACAATCCATTGTCGTATCGCCGCCACCCAAAACCACGACGCGTTTACCTTCAACATCCGTCAGCGGATACTCTTCAGACTCCGGCAGTCCCATAAGCTGGCGGGTATGGGCAGTCAGGAACGGTAGCGCCTGAATGACGCCCGGCGCATCTTCATGCGGCAGATCTGCACGCATCATGCCGTAAGTCCCCACGCCGAGGAAAACAGCATCATATTCCGCCGTTAATTCGTTGAAAGAGATATCGCGGCCAATTTCACAATTGAGATGAAAGTCGATTCCCATTGCGGTGAATATCTCCCGCCGCTGGCTTAATACCATTTTATCGAGCTTGAACGGAGGAATGCCAAAAGTCAGCATACCGCCAATTTCTGGATGGCGATCAAAGACATCAACATGAACACCCGCCCTCGCCAGAATGTCGGCACATCCCAGCCCCGCGGGTCCTGCGCCAATCACCGCCACTTTTTCTATGCGGGGAACAACCTGGCTGACATCAGGACGCCAGCCCATCGCCAGCGCAGTATCAGTAATATAGCGTTCCAGATTACCGATAGAGACTGCGCCAGAGTGATCTTTTAAAGTACATGCGCCTTCACAAAGCCGGTCCTGCGGACACACCCTACCGCAAATTTCCGGTAATGAACTGGTCTGGTGGCAGAGTTCTGCCGCTTCAATAATCTTCCCTTCCTGCACCAGGCGGACGTAATCAGGGATAGCGTTATGCAGCGGGCAATGCCAGTTACAGTTGGCTTTTTCGGCGCAATAGACACAACGGTCGCTTTCATACGCCGCTTGTTTTTGATCAAGGCCGCAATAAATTTCGCCAAAGTGGGTCTTCCGCTCGCTTGCTGTAACTTTATCTGCCCCTTTGCGTGGAGTGACAGGGAGCAATGCCTCGCGACGCGATGATTGTGGTTTTTCCGATGCTTTTCCCTCCGCCGTCCTGCGCTGTCGCAGCGTTTTCATCTGCTGCAAGCCGCTCTCATCCATCAGCCGCAGCGCCTGGGTTGGGCAGACTTCAATACAGGCTTGCGCGCCGGAATTGCGCTGGTTACAAAGGTCACATTTCTGCGCAATAGCATCGACCATCTCAATTACCCCAAAGGGGCAAGCGATTGCGCATCTTTTACAACCAATGCATTTTTGTTCGTCCAGTTGTACGCTATCGGGCTGGAAAGTCAGGGCATTTACCGGGCAAGCCGTAACGCAGGGGGCATTGTTGCAATGATGGCAAGCCACTGGATTTGCAGCCAGACCTTTCCCAACAACGTGGATACGGGGTCGAAAATCACCATGACTCTGCGGCCAGTTTTCTTGATTATGAGCCACCGCACAGGCAATTTCACAGGCATGACAGCCTATACATTCCGCAGCATCAGCTGCGATAAACTTGTTCATTTGCATCCCTTTCATTTGATGAGTTATGTCTTCTCAAATGTCGCAATGCAATAAACGGGCATATATGAGGAAACGAGTCAGTTTTAATTATAATTTTGTGAGAGATATCAAATTATCGCCCCTCAATCTGTGCCGTTTTCAATATTTAAACATCGCCGTTCAAAAAAATGCCATCCGGATAAAAAGTATTAAATACGAGAGTGCGACATGCCAGAATGATTAATGAAATATCAATATGAGAAAATTAAAGATAATTTCATTGTCTATTTTTATTCTCATTTTCTCGGTTTAACCCCGATTATGTGATTGCCCCCGCATTTCCATCTTGTAACGTCCCCTCCTTGTGAAAACTGGCATCCCACGAGCATGTCATTAAAGAGTTTTAGTGAACGTAAACGGTTGCTTTTTACTCTGGCGAGCGAAAGGAGAAAGACTGATGAGCGCCATAGATTCTCAAATTCCCTCATCTTCAGGGCAAGACCGCCCAACGGATGAGGTGGACCGCATATTATCACCAGGAAAGCTGATCATACTCGGTCTGCAACACGTCCTTGTTATGTACGCAGGCGCAGTCGCCGTCCCACTGATGATTGGTGACAGACTCGGACTCTCGAAAGAAGCTATCGCAATGCTGATTAGCTCCGATCTCTTTTGCTGCGGTATCGTCACATTATTGCAATGTATCGGCATTGGTCGCTTTATGGGAATTCGCCTGCCGGTGATTATGTCGGTGACCTTTGCGGCTGTAACGCCAATGATTGCCATTGGGATGAACCCGGATATCGGTCTGCTGGGGATTTTTGGCGCGACCATTGCGGCCGGTTTTATCACCACGCTATTAGCACCACTTATTGGTCGCTTAATGCCTTTATTCCCACCGTTAGTTACCGGTGTGGTTATTACCTCTATCGGCCTGAGTATTATTCAGGTAGGCATTGACTGGGCTGCTGGCGGTAAAGGAAATCCACAATATGGCAATCCGGTTTATTTAACCATTTCCTTCGCCGTCTTAATTTTCATCTTGCTTATCACCCGTTACGCCAAAGGATTTATGTCCAATGTCGCCGTATTACTGGGGATTGTATTTGGCTTCTTGTTGTCGTGGATGATGAATGAAGTGAATCTGTCTGGGCTGAATGATGCTTCGTGGTTCGCCATTGTCACGCCAATGTCGTTTGGTACGCCAGTTTTCGATCCGGTTTCCATTCTGACCATGACCGCAGTGTTAATCATCGTATTTATTGAATCGATGGGGATGTTCCTGGCCTTGGGGGAAATTGTCGGTAGAAAACTTTCTTCACAAGACATTATTCGCGGGCTACGCGTAGATGGCATAGGGACAATGATCGGCGGCACGTTTAACAGCTTCCCGCATACTTCCTTTTCGCAAAACGTTGGCCTGGTCAGCGTGACGCGCGTTCACAGTCGCTGGGTGTGTATCTCTTCCGGGATTATATTAATCATGTTCGGGATGGTACCCAAAATGGCGGTGCTGGTGGCTTCCATTCCGCAATTTGTACTAGGCGGTGCAGGATTAGTAATGTTCGGTATGGTGCTGGCGACGGGGATCCGCATTCTGTCGCGCTGTAACTACACCACCAACCGCTACAACCTTTATATCGTGGCTATTAGCCTTGGCGTGGGTATGACCCCGACGCTTTCTCATGATTTCTTTTCTAAGTTACCGGCTGTACTGCAACCGTTGTTACATAGCGGCATTATGTTGGCGACTATCAGTGCGGTGGTGCTGAACGTCTTTTTCAATGGTTATCAGCATCATGCCGATCTGGTGAAGGAATCTGTTTCTGATAAAGATTTAAAAGTCAGAACAGTGCGTATGTGGCTTTTGATGCGCAAGCTAAAGAAAAATGAGCATGGTGAATGATATGAACCTATTAATACGCACTATATTCAGTCTGTTATTACTCTTAATGATCTCCATTCCTGTCATTTCTGACTGCGTGGCAATGGCTATTGAAAGTCGCTTCAACTATATGATGCTGCTTTTTTAAATGACCTTTCTCTGTCAGCATCCGCTCAAAACGCGCGGATGCCGATAAACACTCACTTGGTTAATCATTTGACTCTTCAGTTATTTATAATGACGAGTGATTAGAATTACATGTGAGAAATTATGCAAACGGAACACGTCATTTTACTGAATGCACAGGGAGTCCCCTCGGGTACGCTGGAAAAATATGCCGCACACACGGCAGACACCCCCTTACATCTCGCGTTCTCCTGCTGGCTGTTTAATGCTAAGGGACAACTGCTGGTTACCCGCCGCGCACTTAGCAAAAAAGCGTGGCCAGGCGTGTGGACTAACTCGGTGTGCGGTCATCCACAACTGGGCGAAAGCAATGAAGAGGCGGTAATCCGCCGTTGCCGCTATGAACTGGGCGTGGAAATAACGTCACCCGAATCGGTTTATCCAGACTTCCACTATCGCGCCACTGACCCGAATGGCATTGTCGAAAATGAAATGTGTCCAGTCTTTGCCGCACGAATTACCAGCGCGTTACAGCCCAACGGTGATGAAGTGATGGATTATCAATGGTGTGATTTATCAGATGTTTTGCGCGCTATTGATGCTACGCCGTGGGCGTTTAGTCCGTGGATGGTGATGCAGGCAGCCAATAGCAAAGCCAGAAATGTATTATCTGTTTTCGCAAAGAGAGAATAAAAAACCCCGACAAATGCCGGGGTTAAGTGCATACGCGTAACGCTTATTTTACCGGACGCATTGCCGGGAACAGAATAACGTCGCGGATGGTATGGCTGTTGGTGAACAGCATTACCATACGGTCGATACCAATACCCAGACCAGCTGTCGGCGGCAAACCATGTTCCAGTGCGGTGACGTAATCTTCGTCGTAGAACATTGCTTCGTCGTCGCCTGCATCTTTCGCTGCAACCTGATCCAGGAAGCGCTGCGCCTGATCTTCGGCATCGTTCAGCTCGCTAAAGCCGTTACCGATTTCACGACCGCCAATGAAGAACTCAAAGCGGTCAGTGATTTCCGGGTTAACGTCGTTACGACGCGCCAGCGGGGAAACTTCTGCCGGATATTCAGTAATGAAGGTCGGCTGAATCAGATGTGCTTCTGCCACTTCTTCGAAGATCTCGGTAACGATACGGCCCAGACCCCAGCTCTTCTCAACGTGGATGCCGATAGATTCAGCAATCGCTTTCGCAGAGTCGAAGTTGTCCAGATCTGCCATGTCGGTTTCCGGGCGATATTTCTTGATCGCTTCACGCATGGTCAGTTTTTCGAACGGTTTACCGAAGTCCAGCGTTACGTCGCCGTAGGTCACTTCCGTCTTACCGAGAATATTCTGTGCCAGAGTACGGAACAGCGATTCAGTCAGTTCGATCAGATCTTTGTAATCTGCGTAAGCCATGTAGAGTTCCATCATGGTGAACTCTGGGTTATGACGCACGGAAATACCTTCGTTACGGAAGTTACGGTTGATTTCGAACACACGTTCAAAGCCGCCAACCACCAGACGCTTGAGGTACAGTTCCGGCGCAATACGCAGGTACATGTCGAGATCCAGCGCGTTATGGTGGGTGATAAACGGACGTGCAGCTGCACCACCCGGGATCACCTGCATCATCGGGGTTTCAACTTCCATAAAGCCGCGATTCACCATGAACTGGCGAATACCGGACAGAATTTGCGAACGCACTTTAAAGGTGTTACGGGATTCATCGTTAGAGATGAGATCCAGATAACGCTGACGATAGCGCGCTTCCTGATCCTGCAAGCCGTGGAATTTATCCGGCAGCGGACGCAGTGCTTTGGTCAGCAGACGCAGCTCGGTACAGTGGATAGACAGTTCGCCGGTTTTGGTTTTGAACAGTTTACCTTTCGCGCCGAGGATATCGCCGAGGTCCCATTTTTTGAACTGCTCGTTGTAAACGCCTTCCGGCAGATCGTCACGGGCAACGTACAGCTGAATGCGGCCACCCACATCCTGCAGGGTAACGAAAGACGCTTTACCCATAATACGACGGGTCATCATGCGGCCAGCAACGGCAACTTCGATGTTCAGCGCTTCCAGTTCTTCGTTCTCTTTACCGTCGAATTCTGCGTGCAATTGGTCAGAGGTATGATCGCGACGGAAATCGTTCGGGAAGGCAATCCCCTGCTCGCGCAGGTTCGCCAGCTTCTCACGACGCGTTTTCAGTTCATTGTTAAGATCGACTACCGCGTCAGCGCCCTGTGCGTTTTGTTCAGACATGTTGATTCCTCATAACCCTGCTTTCAAACTTGCTTCGATAAATTGATCCAGGCTGCCGTCCAGCACGGCCTGCGTGTTGCGGGTTTCTACCCCGGTACGCAGATCTTTAATGCGGGAGTCATCAAGGACATAAGAACGAATCTGGCTGCCCCAGCCGATGTCGGACTTGGTGTCTTCCATCGCCTGTTTCTCGGCATTCTTCTTCTGCATCTCCAGTTCATAAAGCTTCGCTTTCATCTGCTTCATGGCCTGGTCTTTGTTCTTGTGCTGGGAACGGTCGTTCTGGCACTGGGTCACGATCCCGGTTGGGATGTGAGTAATACGCACCGCAGATTCGGTACGGTTAACGTGCTGACCGCCCGCGCCGGACGCGCGATAAACGTCAATGCGCAGATCCGCCGGATTGATTTCGATATCAATATCATCATCAACTTCCGGGTAAACAAACGCGGAGCTGAACGACGTGTGGCGGCGACCGCCGGAGTCAAACGGACTCTTACGCACCAGGCGGTGAACACCTGTTTCTGTACGCAGCCAGCCGTAAGCGTAATCGCCGGAGATTTTGATCGTCACGGATTTAATACCCGCCACTTCACCTTCCGACTCTTCGATGATTTCAGTTTTGAAACCACGTGATTCTGCCCAGCGCAGATACATACGCTCAAGCATGCTCGCCCAGTCCTGTGCTTCCGTACCGCCAGACCCCGCCTGAATATCGAGGTAGCAGTCGGCGCTGTCATATTCGCCAGAGAACATGCGGCGGAACTCAAGCTGCGCCAGTTTTTCTTCCAGGGCGTCGAGTTCAGCAACGGCTTCGTTAAAGGTTTCTTCGTCGTCAGCTTCTACAGCCAGTTCCAGCAGACCAGAAACATCTTCCAGCCCCTGTTTCATTTGGTCGAGGGTGTCGACAACGGCTTCGAGGGAGGAACGCTCTTTACCCAGCGCCTGTGCGCGTTCGGGTTCGTTCCAGACATCCGGCTGTTCCAGCTCGGCGTTTACTTCTTCCAGACGCTCTTTCTTGGCGTCGTAGTCAAAGATACCCCCTAAGAACGTCGGAGCGTTCCGTGAGGTCCTGAATGCGATTATTTACCGGATTAATTTCAAACATGGTCTGATTTCTTTTATTGAGCTAGTCAAAATGCGGTGATAAGAGCGGGATTGTACCGGATCCCGGCTCAATTTTATACATACTAAATTCGTCAGACAGGCCAGATATTGTCGATGATAATTTGCAGGCTGCGGTTGCCGCGAAACTCGTTGATATCCAGTTTATAGGCTAGTTGCACTTCACGCACACTGTTATCCGGCCAGAGGGCCGTATCAACGTTAAACGCAATACCATCCAGCAACGGGCCACCACCGACCGGTTCGACCATCACTTTCAGATGACGCTCGCCTACCAACCGCTGTTGCAGCAGGCGGAAATGGCCATCAAACAGTGGTTCCGGGAACATCTGCCCCCACGGGCCAGCATCACGTAGCAGCTGCGCCACTTCCATGGTCATCTCTTCAGCGCTTAACGGGCCGTCGGAGACGACTTCACCCTGTAATAATGCGGGGTCCAGCCACTCGGTAACCAGTTCGCCAAAGCGTTGCTGAAAAAGTTCGAATTTATCCTCTTCCAGCGACAGGCCTGCCGCCATCGCATGGCCGCCAAACTTGAGCATCATGCCCGGATAGAGCGTGTCTAAGCGCTCCAGCGCATCGCGCATATGCAGCCCCTGAATGGAGCGTCCAGAACCTTTTAACGTACCGTCTCCCGCTGGCGCAAACGCAATAACCGGACGGTGAAAACGCTCTTTAATACGCGAAGCCAGAATACCGACAACCCCCTGATGCCATTCAGGATGATACATTGCCAGCCCGCCGGGCAGCGTATCGCGACTTCGCTCCAGTTTCTCGCACAGAGTCAGCGCCTCAACCTGCATTCCCTGTTCAATCTCTTTGCGCGTCTGGTTTAGGGCGTCGAGTTCATTTGCCAGCACACGCGCTTCGCCGATGTTGTCGCACAGTAACAGCGCCACTCCGACGGACATATCATCCAGTCGCCCGGCAGCATTGAGACGTGGCCCCAGCGCAAAACCTAAATCGCTGGCGGCGAGTTTTTGCGGATCGCGGTTTGCCACTTCCAGCAGCGCTTTAATCCCTGGGCGGCACTTCCCGGCGCGGATTCGGCTCATGCCCTGCCAGGTCAGGATACGGTTATTCGCATCCAGCGGCACCACGTCCGCCACCGTCCCGAGCGCCACCAGATCCAGCAATTCCGCCAGATTAGGGATTGCAATGCCACGGTCATCAAACCAGCCCTGATCGCGCAAAAAGGTGCGCAGCGCCAGCATCAGATAAAATGCGACGCCTACGCCTGCCAGTGACTTCGATGGAAAGTCGCAGTCACGCAAGTTAGGGTTAATAATGGCTTCCGCCGCGGGTAACGTATCGCCCGGCAAATGGTGATCGGTAACAATAACCGGAATGCCCAGCGTGCGAGCGTGTTCAACGCCCGCGTGAGAGGAAATGCCGTTATCCACCGTCACAATCAACTGCGCGCCACGGGCATGCGCCTGCTCAACCACTTCCGGGCTTAAGCCGTAACCGTCTTCAAAACGGTTCGGCACCAGGAAGTCGATGTTGGCGCAGCCAAGCGAACGCATCGCCAGCACGCTAAGGGCGGTACTGGTGGCGCCGTCGGCGTCGAAATCTCCGACCACAATTATCCGCGTTCCTTCGCGAAAAGCGTTGTAAAGGATCTCAACGGCCTTTTCGACGCCGCTCAGTTGCTGCCAGGGCAGCATCCCTTTAACACCGCGTTCCAGTTCCTGCGCGCTACGCACGCCCCGGCTGGCGTATAAACGACGCAGCAAGGGCGGCAGATCAGCAGGCAGGTCTGCCGTTTCATCGATTTCACGGCGACGAAGTTTTATCTGTTGTTTCACGCGAATTATTTACCGCTGGTCATTTTTTGGTGTTCGTCGAGGAATTCTTTCATGTCTTTCGGCGGCTGGTAGCCTGGCACCAGAGTACCGTTGCTCAGCACAATCGCCGGAGTACCGCTGACGCCAAGCTGGACGCCAAGCGCGTAATGGTTGGCAATATCCACGTCGCAACTGGCTGGCGCGACGCTTTTACCCGCCATCACATCATCAAACGCTTTGTTTTTATCTTTCGCACACCAGATGGCTTTCATTTGTTGCTCAGCCTGGCTCTCCAACCCCTGGCGCGGGAAAGCGAGATAACGCACGGTGATCCCCAGCGCGTTGTAGTCTGCCATCTGCTCATGCAGCTTGTGGCAGTAGCCACAAGTAATATCGGTGAACACGGTGATGACGTGTTTTTCCTGCGGCGCTTTATAAACAATCATATCTTTTTCAAGCGCGTTCAGTTGCTTTAACAGCATCTTATTGGTGACATTGACCGGAGCCGTGCCGCTAACGTCATACATTGGCCCCTGAATGATATGTTTACCATCATCGGTGATGTACAACACACCGCTGTTAGTCAGAACTGTCTTCATGCCAGCCACGGGCGCGGGCTGAATATCGCTGCTTTTGATGCCCATTTTGGCTAACGTTTGTTGAATTGCCGCGTCATCCGCTTGAACAAAGCCTGAAAACGCCGCCAACAAAGTAAATAACATAAAACCTTTCTTCATAAATCTTCCCGTTCTTTTCAGACATCACGCCCGTGGGTGATGCTGTTGATGAAGTTGCCGCAGACGCTCGGTAGCGACATGCGTATAAATTTGCGTGGTGGAGAGATCGCTATGGCCCAACAACATCTGCACCACGCGTAAGTCCGCACCATGATTTAACAAATGAGTGGCAAAGGCATGACGCAACACATGCGGTGACAGCTTTTCGCTATCGATACCCGCCAGCACGGCATAATGTTTAATGCGGTGCCAAAAGGTCTGGCGCGTCATCTGCTGCGCGCGCTGGCTGGGAAACAGCACATCAATCGACACACCGTTCAATAGCCATGGCCGCCCGTGTTCCAGATAGTTTTCCAGCCAGTAGACCGCCTCTTCACCTAACGGCACCAGGCGTTCTTTGTTGCCTTTACCAATGACCCGTACCACGCCCTGGCGCAGGCTGATATCACTCATTGTCAGCCCGACCAGTTCCGAGACACGCAGCCCGGTAGCATACAACACTTCAAGCATGGCTTTGTCGCGAAGCTCCAGAGGCTGATCGACTAAAGGTGCCTGTAATAATCTTTCAACCTGCGCTTCGCTTAAATCTTTCGGCAAACGCTGGGGCAATTTCGGCGAAGCCAGATGTGCACTGGGATCGTCTTCACGAAACTTTTCGCGATAAAGATACTGGAACAATCGGCGCACCGCACTCAGCAAACGTGCTGAACTGGTGGCTTTATACCCGCCCTCCAGCCGTTCTGCCAGTAATGCCTGCAAATCGTCACTTTGTGCCGTTGCCAGCGTCAGCCCACGATGATGCAACCACTCCACCATCATTGACAGATCGCGACGGTATGCGTTCAACGTATTTTCGGCGAGATTTTTTTCCAGCCACAGGGCATCCAGAAACTGCTCGATGCGTGCCAGATCTTGTTTCACTTGCGCCCCTTATCGTTACTCGTTTGATCCATTATGCCTTATTGTGCCGTGACTAAAGCGATTCTGATACACTAGCCGCAAAAGCCACAGCAGAATCGAGAAGCTTACGTTATGAATATGGGTCTTTTTTACGGTTCCAGCACCTGTTACACCGAAATGGCGGCGGAAAAAATCCGCGATATTATCGGCCCAGAACTGGTGACCTTACATAACCTCAAGGACGACTCCCCGAAATTAATGGAGCAGTACGATGTGCTCATTCTGGGTATCCCGACCTGGGATTTTGGCGAAATCCAGGAAGACTGGGAAGCCGTCTGGGATCAGCTCGACGACCTGAACCTCGAAGGTAAAATTGTTGCGTTATATGGGCTTGGCGATCAGCTGGGATACGGCGAGTGGTTCCTTGATGCGCTCGGCATGCTGCATGACAAACTCTCGACCAAAGGCGTGAAGTTCGTCGGCTACTGGCCAACGGAAGGATATGAGTTTACCAGCCCGAAACCGGTGATTGCTGACGGACAGCTGTTCGTGGGTCTGGCGCTGGATGAAACTAACCAGTATGACCTTAGCGACGAGCGTATTCAGAGCTGGTGTGAGCAAATCCTTAACGAAATGGCAGAGTATTACGCCTGATGTGACTGACGGCTTTGCGCATTAGCGTTGCCGTCATGTTTACCTTTGCGTCTCTTGTTGCAACAAAATTCGCCGTAAATCCCGCCATTCGGCTTCGTCCATGCTGTCTGCTGCCAGCCATAAATGTTGCCGTTTACCGCTGTCAGAACGTAAACGCAGCATCATACCGCTTTTAATCATCCACGGCGCTTTGACGATGCTCCACTCTTGCCCTTGCCAACGCAAACGCCCGTCCATCAACAGGCGAATCTCCCCCTGACGAGCATTAATGCGCCGCTGGCTGCGAACGCAATCAAACACCACCAGCGAAAGCAACACCATCCATAACGGGGTGTAACTGAGCGGCCAGGGCATGAGTAAAATAACAGCGGCAACCAGCCCATGAATCAGCAAGGAAAGCCACTGTGCGCGCCAGGAGACGCGCAAATCAGATTGCCACAGGACCACGTTCCCGGTTCCGTGTCTGGACGAGTCGGACCATCATTTCCAGTTCTGCATCGGCCGGTTTACCGTGATTCATCAGCCAGTTGAACAGGTCCGGGTCGTCGCATTCCAGCAGACGAATAAAGATGCGTTTTTCGTCATCACTTAAGCTGTCGTACTCATGTTCGAAAAACGGCATGATTGAAATATCGAGTTCGCGCATACCACGGCGGCATGCCCAATGAATGCGGGCTTTGTTGTTAATGTCCATCTTCTTCCTGTCTCACGAAAATCCAGTACCTGGCTATTGTAACGTGTTTTTCGACTTCTTTTGCGGGAATATCGGTAAACACAATCGCGATCGCGAAATTAATCCGCAACAATTCAATGGCTTCATTTTTTTGGATGTCGCCTCGCAAAGCATATCAGAAGGCACAGATCGCGTAGTGAAAGCACTTGCATTGCCTCATAGCTCTTTTACCATTAGTCATTAATACGCCGTTTGTTACACAGGACTCCATTATGGCTTTTACACCTTTTCCTCCCCGTCAGCCTACGGCTTCTGCCCGTTTACCACTGACGCTGATGACGCTTGATGACTGGGCGCTTGCCACCATTACTGGCGCGGACAGCGAAAAATATATGCAGGGTCAGGTGACAGCAGACGTCAGCCAGATGTCAGAAGACCAGCATTTGCTCGCCGCGCATTGCGACGCTAAAGGTAAAATGTGGAGCAATTTACGTCTGTTCCGCGACGGCGATGGCTTTGCGTGGATTGAACGCCGCAGCGTGCGTGATTCGCAGCTGACTGAACTGAAAAAATATGCGGTGTTTTCTAAAGTGACCATCGTGCCGGACGATGAACGTGTGCTGCTCGGTGTTGCCGGTTTTCAGGCACGCGCCGCGCTGGAAAATCTCTTCAGCGAAATGCCTTCGAAGGAAAAACAGGTAGTTAGAGAAGGTGCGACCACACTGCTATGGTTTGAACATCCGGCAGAACGTTTTCTGATCGTAACCGATGAAGCTACCGCTAATACTTTGACCGATAAACTGCGCGGTGAAGCGGAACTGAACAATAGCCAACAGTGGCTGGCATTAAACATTGAAGCGGGTTTCCCTGTTATTGACGCTGCTAACAGTGGGCAGTTTATCCCGCAGGCGACTAACCTTCAGGCGCTGGGCGGTATCAGCTTTAAGAAAGGCTGCTATACCGGGCAAGAGATGGTGGCACGAGCTAAGTTCCGCGGAGCCAACAAACGCGCGCTCTGGTTGCTGGCGGGTAGCGCCAGCCGTTTGCCGGCAGCTGGTGAAGACTTAGAGCTGAAAATGGGCGAAAACTGGCGTCGTACCGGTACAGTGCTGGCTGCGGTAAAACTGGAAGATGGTCAGGTAGTGGTTCAGGTCGTCATGAATAACGATATGGAACCGGACAGCATCTTCCGCGTTCGTGATGATGCGAATACATTGCGTATCGAGCCGCTGCCGTATTCGCTGGAAGAGTAAATCGCTGTATCGCTTCGGGCATCTATTGCCTGATGCGACGCTCGCGTGTCTTATCAGGCCTTCAACTTGGTGCCTTTTTCACAAATGGAAAGCGGTCCGCAGGTCGGGTAAGGCGTTCACGCCGCATCCGGCAGTTGCGCTCCGATGCCTGATGCGACGCTAGTGCGTCTTATCAGGCCTTCAACTTGGTGCCTTTTTCACAAATGGAAAGCGGCCCGTAGGCCGGATAAGGCGTTCACGCCGCATCCGGCAGTTGCGCTCCGATGCCTGATGCGACGCTGGTGCGTCTTTTCATGCCAACAAAGACACAGCCATTACGGCTGTCCAATATACAAATAGATCGCCAGGAAATGGCACACACTGCCGCCGAGCACAAAGCCGTGCCAGATGGCGTGGTTGTAGGGGATGCGTTTGCAGACGTAGAAAATCACCCCAAGCGAGTAAACCACACCGCCTACTGCCAGTAAGGTAACGCTGCCCGCCGCAAGCTTAACTACCATTTCATAAATCACCACCAGTGACAGCCACCCCATCGCCAGATAAGTCACCAGAGATAAAATTTTGAATCGGTGCGCGATGGTCAGTTTGAACAGAATCCCCAGCAATGCCAGGCTCCAGATAACAATCATCAACCCGCGCGCTAACGGAGAATCCAGCCCCACCAGCAAAAACGGCGTGTAGGTTCCGGCAATCAACAGGTAAATGGCGCAATGGTCAAATTTCTTCAGCCACATTTTTGCCCGTTGATGGGGAATGGCGTGATAAAGCGTCGAAGCGAGGAACAGCAGGATCATACTGCCGCCATAAAGGCTGTAACTGGTTATCGCCGTGGCGCTGGCATTAAGATCCACCGCCTGAATCAGTAGCAATACCAACCCGACGATACCAAACACCAGCCCGATGCCGTGACTGATGCTGTTGGCAATTTCCTCTGCCAGCGAATATCCCTGCTTAATGAGAGGCTTCTGAACCATAACTTACTCCGGAGAAACGTACACGCACGTGAACACTTCTCCAGCGTAACTGAGAATAGTTCCAGTGAACACCTGTTAGCTAAAATAAATTCTGATTTGAGAGTAATCTCCGAAAAATCATGAAATTAAATGTTAAATTTCAACTAACAGGCGTGAGTTCAACTTAAAGGCATTTAAATTCAATTACATAAAACTGTGTCTGACCAGGATAGATGTCGGCAATGACTTTTTTCAGTTCAGGCAGGGTCATATTTTCCTGTTGTGCATGTTTTTCTGTGAGAGTATCCAGCGTTACGGTTGAAGTTGCGGTAACTTCAATGGTGCAAAAATAGCCGTCATCTTCAAAGCGCCCGACGCGGAGCACATCGCCCGGTTTAAAGTGCGATTCAGACTCGTCGCGAATAGTGATGGTTTTACGCCCAGCCAGAATGTCATCCTGGAAACGTTGAAAAAAAGTGATGTCGTTTGGCTGCATGGTACTATTTCCTGTAAGAATTGACTCATTTGGAGCCTATGATAGTGAAAAAACTCACCTTACCGAAAGATTTCTTATGGGGTGGCGCAGTTGCCGCTCATCAGGTCGAAGGCGGCTGGAACAAAGGCGGCAAAGGGCCGAGTATTTGCGACGTGCTAACCGGTGGCGCACACGGCGTGCCGCGCGAAATCACCAAAGAAGTTTTGCCCGGCAAATACTATCCGAACCATGAAGCCGTTGATTTTTATGGCCGCTACAAAGAAGACATCAAGCTGTTTGCCGAAATGGGCTTCAAATGTTTTCGTACATCCATCGCCTGGACGCGCATTTTTCCAAAAGGTGATGAAGCTCAGCCAAACGAAGAAGGGCTGAAGTTCTACGATGATATGTTCGATGAACTGCTGAAATACAACATCGAACCGGTGATTACCCTCTCCCACTTTGAAATGCCGCTGCATCTGGTGCAGCAATACGGCAGCTGGACCAACCGTAAAGTGGTTGACTTCTTTGTGCGTTTCGCGGAAGTGGTATTTGAACGCTATAAGCACAAAGTCAAATACTGGATGACCTTCAACGAAATTAACAACCAGCGTAACTGGCGTGCGCCGCTGTTCGGTTACTGCTGCTCCGGCGTGGTGTATACCGAGCATGAAAACCCGGAAGAGACGATGTATCAGGTGCTGCATCATCAGTTTGTCGCCAGCGCCCTGGCGGTGAAAGCCGCGCATCGCATCAACCCGGAGATGAAAGTCGGTTGTATGCTGGCGATGGTGCCGCTCTATCCTTACTCCTGTAACCCGGACGATGTGATGTTCGCTCAGGAGTCGATGCGCGAGCGCTACGTCTTTACCGATGTGCAGCTGCGTGGCTATTACCCGTCCTATGTGTTGAACGAGTGGGAGCGTCGCGGATTTAACATCAAGATGGAAGATGGCGATCTGGATATACTGCGCGAAGGCACCTGCGATTATCTTGGCTTCAGTTATTACATGACCAACGCGGTGAAGGCCGAAGGCGGCACCGGCGATGCGATCTCTGGTTTTGAAGGCAGTGTACCGAACCCATTTGTTAAAGCGTCGGACTGGGGATGGCAGATTGATCCGGTGGGTCTGCGCTATGCACTATGCGAATTGTATGAGCGTTATCAGAAGCCGCTGTTTATTGTCGAAAACGGTTTTGGCGCTTACGACAAAGTGGAAGAAGACGGCAGCATCAACGACGACTACCGTATTGATTACCTGCGCGCCCATATCGAAGAGATGAAAAAAGCGGTGACTTACGATGGCGTGGATCTGATGGGCTACACACCGTGGGGCTGCATCGACTGCGTGTCATTCACTACCGGGCAGTACAGCAAACGCTACGGCTTTATCTATGTGAATAAACATGACGACGGTACTGGCGATATGTCGCGTTCACGTAAGAAGAGCTTTGACTGGTACAAAGAAGTGATTGCCAGCAACGGCGAGAAACTGTAATTCCCGCATGTTACCCGCCAGCAGGCGGGTAACATTCTGCACCTGATTTACCAGGTCTTACCGATTTTAAATTCCCAGCGAACATCTTCCATCTTAGCTGGCGACTTCGCTTCCTGCATTACCGGAAAGAAAGCCCCGGCACCAAACCATAACTTCAGTGAATCAACGGCAACGTTAAATGACGGGCCAACAACCCATTCGGTAGTACCTGAGTGGTTATTAATGGTGCTGCCATTAGGCAATTTTTTTGTACCTGAAGCGTTATTGCTGTAGGCACTTTCCAGGCCAATATCCAGCGGTAAATCACTGAACATATAACGCACCTGGGTATTCCATTGAAATTCACTGCCGCGCTTCACATCCTGGTTTCCACGCTCAAATGGCCCTTGATAAACAAAATCCATATCTCCTTTAATATTGGGCGTGAATGATTTTGTTAAAGAGAGTGATACCCGCCCTCCCCAGGCGCTGTTCCCAGGCAAATGATTATCTCCATCTTGCCCGGTGGGTAGTAATAACGCCCCACCTACCGTAACCCAAAACGGATCCCCTCTTCGCTGGCTCATTAAAGCATAAGTTGCCCCCACCGATTGGTCGCCCATTCCCTCTATATGTTCAGGAGACAGATTGTCTCGTTTGTTATTGATATAAGAGCCCACAGTTGATAATTCCAGTCTGTCGGTCAGACCATAACGAATCTTCAATAACCATATCTGGGAGTAAACATCCGGACTCCCGTGTCCCTCGATTTGATGGTCTTTATCACGAAATGAGCTATTCACGGCGGTTAATAGCATTCCTTCTGGCAATACTGAACCTCCAGAAATAGCGGTATTAACTGGCGCACCTAACAGATTGCTGGGCCTGTTTTCTCCTTCAACTGCCACTGCATTCATTGATAAAAAGCATGGTATTAATGGTAGAAATATAAATCGTTTCATCATTCCCTCCAGGTATGAAAAACAAAGCGTTAAATTAAGAATCATTCTTGTTATTTATATTTGTTTTGCTTTTATTATTTAGGCAAATGACTTAATGGAGTTAATATACGGAAAGTTTTTCAATTATATTGAGATCCAAATAACGATTTCGGAGAGAAACTATTTGTAATTACATGTAAACATAGTGTGTTGTTTTTATTAAATAACAACACGATAAAAATAATTCTCGATAAATAATTAGCAAGAAGCGCAATAAAAACAGGAAAATTAAATTTAGGCTAACAGACTAATGAGAAACGAAAAGTTGCCTAATGCGTTGCGATTACCAGGCTTGTTTTTACTGCAATATATTTAATTTTAAAATGCTGTGGGGCGGGTAAGACACTCACGTCGCATCCGGCATAAACAAAGCACGAAAAGGCGCCGAAGCGCCTTTAGAAGATAGTCGAATCAGTGAATTACTGGTATTCGCTAATCGGTACGCAGGAGCAGAACAGGTTACGGTCGCCGTAAACATCATCCAGACGTTTCACCGTCGGCCAGTATTTGTCTGCCACGCCTGCCGGGAATACTGCAACTTCACGGCTGTACGGATGCGCCCACTCGGCGACCAGTTCGCTCTGAATGTGCGGCGCGTTCACCAGCGGGTTATCTTCCAGCGGCCAGACACCGGCTTTCACCTGGTCGATTTCTGCGCGGATAGCCAGCATCGCGTCGATAAAGCGATCCAGTTCCACTTTGCTTTCAGATTCAGTCGGTTCAACCATCAGCGTACCCGCCACCGGGAACGACATCGTCGGCGCGTGGAAACCGTAGTCGATCAGGCGCTTGGCAATATCCAGCTCGCTGATGCCGGTTTCTTCTTTCAGCGGGCGAATATCGAGAATACATTCGTGCGCCACGCGACCGTCGCGACCGGTATACAGCACCGGGAAGGCATCCTGCAGGCGGCTGGCAATATAGTTGGCGTTAAGAATTGCCACCTGGCTTGCTTTTTTCAGCCCTTCTGCGCCCATCATGCGGATGTACATCCAGCTGATTGGCAGAATAGATGCGCTACCGAACGGTGCCGCAGAAACCGCGCCCTGACGGGTTAACATGCCTTCGATTTGCACCACGCTATGGCCCGGCACAAACGGCGCCAGATGCGCTTTCACGCCGATCGGTCCCATACCCGGACCACCACCGCCGTGCGGGATGCAGAAAGTTTTATGTAGGTTAAGGTGCGAAACGTCCGCGCCAATAAAGCCCGGCGAGGTGATGCCAACCTGGGCGTTCATGTTCGCGCCATCAAGGTAAACCTGACCGCCGAACTGATGCACGACTTCACACACCTCACGGATCGTTTCTTCGTACACGCCGTGGGTGGAAGGATAGGTCACCATGATACAGGAGAGGTTATCGCCCGCCTGTTCCGCTTTCGCGCGCAGATCAGTCAGATCGATGTTGCCGTTTTTATCACACGCCACAACTACCACCTGCATTCCTGCCATATGTGCAGAAGCAGGGTTAGTTCCGTGCGCAGAAGCCGGGATCAGGCAGATATCGCGATGCCCTTCGTTGCGGCTTTCATGATAATGACGAATCGCCAGCAGGCCCGCGTATTCACCCTGTGCGCCAGAGTTCGGCTGCATACAGACGGCGTCGTAACCGGTCAGTTTCACCAGCCAGTCAGCCAGTTGCGCGATCATCTGCTGATAACCTTCGGCCTGTTCCGGCGGGCAGAACGGGTGCAGTTCGGCAAATTCCGGCCAGGTGATCGGGATCATCTCGGCGGCGGCGTTCAGTTTCATGGTGCAGGACCCCAGCGGGATCATCGCCTGATTCAGCGCCAGATCTTTACGCTCCAGCGAGTGCATATAGCGCATCATTTCGGTTTCGCTGTGGTAGCGATTAAACACCGGATGGGTGAGGATTTCGTCGTCGCGCAGCATCGCAGGTTGAATAGAGCGACTGTCGTGAGCCACGTCTTTGTCCAGCGTGTCGATCTCCAGTCCGTGGTTATCGCCCAACAGCACGCTGAAAAGCTGCATCACGTTTTCGCGCGTGGTTGTTTCATCAAGGGTGATCCCAACCGCGTTCAGAATATCGCTACGCAGGTTGATTTCAGCCGCTTCGGCACGCGCCAGTACACCCGCTTTATCGGTCACTTCCACACACAAAGTGTCGAAATAGTGCGCATGGCGCAGCTTCAGACCTTTTTGTTGCAGGCCCGCCGCCAGGATATCGGTCAGACGATGAATACGGTTAGCGATACGTTTCAGGCCAACCGGACCGTGATAAACGGCATACAGGCTGGCGATGTTTGCCAGCAGTACCTGGGAAGTACAAATGTTGGAGTTCGCTTTCTCACGGCGAATATGTTGCTCGCGAGTCTGCATCGCCATGCGTAGCGCAGTATTACCCGCGGCATCTTTCGATACACCGATAATGCGACCCGGCATTGAGCGTTTGTATTCATCTTTCGCCGCAAAGAATGCTGCGTGCGGGCCACCGTAGCCCATCGGTACGCCAAAGCGTTGCGCCGAACCAAAAACAATATCCGCGCCCTGTTTACCCGGCGCGGTTAACAGCACCAGCGCCATAATATCGGCGGCGACGCTGACCACAATTTTGCGTGATTTCAGTTCGCTGATAAGCGCAGTGTAGTCGTGAATTTTACCAGTAGTGCCGACCTGCTGTAACAGCACGCCGAACACATCCTGATGCTCGAGCACTTTTTGCGCGTCATCGACAATCACTTCAAAACCAAAGGTTTCGGCACGAGTACGTACCACATCCAGCGTTTGCGGATGAACGTCAGAAGCAACAAAGAAGCGGTTGGCATTTTTCAGTTTGCTGACGCGTTTCGCCATCGCCATTGCTTCGGCGGCAGCGGTGGCTTCGTCCAGAAGAGAAGCCGAAGCCATATCCAGCCCGGTTAAATCCAGCGTTACCTGCTGGAAGTTGAGCAGTGCTTCGAGGCGGCCCTGGGAGACTTCAGGTTGATACGGAGTATACGCGGTATACCAGCCCGGATTTTCCAGCATGTTACGCAGAATAACCGGCGGCAACTGCACGGCGGTGTAACCCATGCCAATGTAAGACGTGAAGCGTTTATTGCGACTGGCAATAGCCTTGAGTTCTGCCAGTGCGGCGTATTCGGTCGCCGGTGCGCCAACCTGCGGTGGTGTCGCAAGCTGAATATCTTTCGGCACAATCTGGCCGGTCAGCGCGTTTAACGATTGTGCGCCAACGGCATTCAGCATTTCTTGCTGTTGCGCGGCGTCCGGTCCGATATGGCGTTCAATAAAAGCGCCGCTGTTTTCAAGCTGGCTTAACGTCTGTGTCATGAGCGATGGTTCCTGAAACGTGCAGTGAATTGTGAACCTCTCTCCTTGCGAAGAGAGTGAGGGTGAGGCGTAAATTTTCCTCACCCTGATCCTCTCCCGCAGAAGAGGATTAAAGCCGTTACTCGTCTTCTAACAATGCTTCGTATGCGGTCGCATCCAGCAGTGATTCCAGTTCGCTTTCATCACTGGCTTTGATTTTAAAGATCCAGCCGCCTGCATACGGTTCGCTGTTCACCAGTTCCGGGGAATCGCTCAGTGCGTCGTTTACCGCCACAATTTCACCGCTTACTGGCGCATAAATGTCTGACGCTGCTTTTACTGATTCGGCAACCGCGCAGTCATCACCCGCGCTAACCGTTGCGCCGACTTCCGGCAGGTCAACAAACACCATATCGCCTAACAGCTCCTGAGCGTGTTCGGTGATGCCAACGGTGTAAGTGCCGTCGGCTTCTTTACGCAGCCATTCGTGTTCTTTGCTGTATTTCAGTTCTGCTGGTACGTTGCTCATCAATCAATCTCCAAAAAAGTAAATCACGCGACGGCTTTGCCGTTACGCACAAAAACAGGTTTCGTCACTTTTACCGGCATTTCACGGTTGCGAATTTGCACAATCGCTGTTTCACCAATACCTTCCGGCACACGCGCCAGCGCAATGCTGTAGCCCAGCGTCGGGGAAAAAGTACCGCTGGTGATAATGCCTTCTTGCTGGTTGCCCTGTGCGTCGGTAAAACGTACCGGCAGTTCATTACGCAGCACGCCTTTTTCGGTCATCACCAGGCCAACTAATTTTTCTGTGCCATGTTCACGCTGCACTTCCAGGGCTTCACGACCGATAAAGTCACGATCTGCCGGTTCCCAGGCGATAGTCCAGCCCATGTTGGCGGCTAAAGGAGAGATGGTTTCGTCCATCTCCTGACTATAAAGATTCATACCCGCTTCCAGACGCAGCGTGTCACGCGCTCCCAGGCCACATGGCTTAACGCCCGCTTCCACCAGCGCGCGCCAGAAATCGGCCGCTTTTTCATTGGGCAGCGCAATTTCGTAGCCCGCTTCACCGGTGTAACCGGTGGTGGCAATAAACAGATCGCCCGCCTGCACGCCAAAGAACGGTTTCATCCCTTCCACCGCCTGACGCTGGGCGTCATTAAACAGTGTGGCAGCTTTTGCCTGAGCATTCGGCCCTTGTACGGCAATCATGGAAAGGTCATCACGAACGGTAATTTCGATGCCGAAAGGTTCAGCGTGTTGGGTAATCCAGGAGAGGTCTTTTTCGCGGGTGGCGGAGTTAACAACGAGGCGGAAGAAATCTTCAGTAAAGTAGTAGACGATGAGGTCATCTATCACACCGCCAGAGGCATTCAACATCCCCGAGTAAAGGGCTTTGCCGCTTTTGGTGAGCTTCGCCACATCGTTCGCCAGCAGATAACGCAGAAACTCCCGGGTGCGGCTGCCGCGGAGATCGACGATGGTCATATGCGACACATCAAACATTCCGGCATCGGTACGTACCGCATGATGTTCGTCGATTTGCGAACCGTAATGCAGCGGCATCATCCAGCCGTGGAAATCCACCATGCGAGCGCCGCAAAGCGTGTGTTGTTCGTACAAAGGAGTCTGTTGTGCCATCTTGTCCTCATTGAATAAGCGGGGCTGACAACTTTTCGTGGTGAAATTGTCACCACGAAACCCAGCACTGGAGCCACTCCCGGTCCCCAACGCAATCGTTCTCTTTTCCCTGAACTTACCACCGAAACAGACGGTTAACCATAAGGAAAAATTGATCATCACATTAGCTTATGGTTAAAAATCTCAAAAATGACAACAGGACAAAAAACCAAATAACGCGATACACGCAAACAAACATAACGAGTTAATAAAACAGTTTTGAATAAAGCGATATTAAGAACTAAAAAATTGTCAAAAATCGCTAAATCAAAAATTCACGGCATTAGAAAATATAATGCGAAATTACGGGTGAAATTAGTTTATTTCAAATGAGGAAAATCTCCCGGCGAAAAACCGGGAGATGAAAGTGTGATGGGTATCAAATAAACAAAAGAGGAGAAATTTTTAACGCAGCCATTCAGGCAAATCGTTTAATCCCATTGCCTGACGAATAAGTTGCGGTTTAACGCCAGGAAGCGTATCGGCCAGTTTCAGACCAATATCACGCAGCAGTTTTTTCGCTGGATTAGCTCCAGAAAACAGATCGCGGAATCCTTGCATACCTGCCAGCATCAGCGCCGCGCTGTGCTTGCGGCTACGCTCATAGCGACGCAGGTAAATGTACTGCCCGATGTCTTTACCCTGACGATGCAGTCGTTTCAGTTCAGCAATCAGCTCTGCAGCATCCATAAAGCCGAGATTTACCCCCTGCCCCGCCAGCGGGTGGATGGTATGCGCGGCGTCGCCCACCAGCGCCAGACGGTGCGCGGCAAACTGGCGCGCATAACGCCCCGTCAGCGGGAACACCTGACGCTCGCTCTCAACCTTGCATAAGCCCAGTCGATTATCAAAAGCGATATTTAACGCGCGATTAAATTCGCCTTCCCCTGCCTGCTGCATCCGCTGCGCTTCCTCTGGCGACAGTGACCAGACAATCGAGCAAAGATGCGGATCGCTAAGCGGTAAAAAGGCCAGAATGCCTTCGCCATGGAAAACCTGCCGCGCCACTGCATCATGCGGTTCTTCCGTGCGAATGGTCGCCACCAGCGCGTGATGCTGATAATCCCAGAAAGTCAGCGGAATATCGGCCTTGTTGCGCAACCAGGAATTAGCGCCGTCCGCACCAATTACCAGACGCGCCGTTAACATGCTGCCATCTTTCAGCGTCAGGAAGGTTTCGTTTTCCCCCCAGGCGACCTGTTGTAATTCTGCGGGGGCCAGCAGGGTGATATCTGACGACTGCAGCGCTTTGTTCCACAGCGCGTAGTGAATCACTGAGTTTTCAACGATATGCCCAAGATGGCTATAACCCATGCTTTGATCGTCAAACGAGATGTGACCAAAACTGTCTTTATCCCACACTTCCATACCGTGATAACAGCTGGCTCTGCGAGAGAGGATGTCCTGCCAGACGCCAAGACGGGTGAGTAATTTTTCGCTGGCGGCATTGATAGCCGAAACGCGCAGTTGTGGTGGTGCATCCGCCGCCAGAGGTTCCGGTATGCGCTGCTCCAGTACGGCAACGCGTAAGCCGCTCCCCTGTAAGCCGCAGGCAACCGCCAGCCCCACCATGCCGCCGCCAACAATGGCTACATCAACACTTTGCATTGTTTATTCCTTAAAACCGCCTTCAACGCGCCACCCAACCGAGGGTGCGCTGCGCCAGCACATCGCGTGCCGGGGTGAATAATTCCATCGTCATCAGCCCGATGTTGCGCCCGACAACCAACGGCGCCCAACGGTTGGCAAAAAGATGTACCAGACTGTCCGTGACGCCGATGGTTGCTTCGCGATCGCTCTGTCGACGCTGCTGATAACGGCATAATACGCCGTAATCACCCATGTCTTCTGCGCGCTCCTGAGCCTGAGTCAGGGTTTCCGCAAGGCTCATGACATCACGCATACCGAGGTTAAATCCTTGCCCGGCAATCGGGTGCAGGGTTTGCGCCGCATTGCCCACCAGCACGGTGCGATGGGTAATCGGTCTGGCGGCGCGGGTTAACGCCAGCGGATAAGCACTGCGTTTACCGGCGTGGGTAATTTGCCCCAGTCGCCAGCCAAAGGCAGACTGGAGTTCACGGCAAAACTTCTCGTCGCTCCACGCCAACACTTCTTCGCGCCGTTCCAGTGGATGACACCAGACCAGCGAACAGCGTCCTTCAGACATCGGCAACATCGCCAGTGGACCATGTTGCGTAAAGCGTTCAAAAGCGCGGCCTTCGTGCGCAACGGAAGTCGCAACGTTCGCAATCACAGCCAGTTGTTCGTAGGGCTCCTGCTGCCAGTCAACGCCACAGGTAGTAGCTAACGCGGAATGCGTACCGTCAGCCGCCACCAGCACGCGGCCCGTCAGCGTCTCGCCACTCTCCAGCGTCACTTCAACGTTAGCTGGGGTACGAACAACATTAGCAATGCGATCCGGGCAATGCAGCGTTACGCCAGGCGCTTTGCGCAACAGCGCAAACAGCCGTTGCCCGACATTGTGCAATTCGACAACCTGCCCCAGCGCCGCCAGTTGGTAATCTTCTGCGGCGAGGGTGACGAATCCGGCATGACCACGATCGCTGACATGCACGGTGGTGATGGCGGTTGCGCAATCAGCCAGAGATTGCCAGACGCCGATGCGCGCCAGTTGCTGACAGGTGCCCGCCGCCAGCGCAATAGCCCGTCCATCAAAGCCCGGATGAGCATGAGACTCTGGCGCGGTCGCTTCAATTAAATGTACCGACAGCGTCCCGTGACTTAACCGGGAAATAGCCAGCGCCAGCGTCGCGCCAGCCATGCCGCCACCGACGATGATTACGCTCATTGCTTTCTCGCAGCTGCCATCAATGCTTCGATTTCTTCCGGCTTTTTCACCACGCTGGCGGTGAGGTTTTCGTTGCCGTTTTCGGTAATCACAATGTCGTCTTCAATACGAATGCCGATCCCGCGATATTGTTCTGGCACTTCTGCATCCGGCGCAATATACAGCCCTGGCTCTACGGTCAGTACCATGCCCGGTTCCAGAATGCGCGAGCGATCCTGGCCATAAACGCCAAAGTCATGGACATCCAGACCTAACCAGTGGCTCAGGCCATGCATAAAGAAAGGACGATGGGCGTTCTGAGCGATCAGTTCATCAACATCACCTTTCAGAATACCGAGTTTTACCAGGCCGCTAATCATGATGCGCACAACTTCACCGGTGACTTCCTGAATGGAAGTTCCCGGACGATACAGGCGCAGGCTGGTTTCAAGAGATTCCAGCACAATGTCGTAGATTTCACGCTGGGCCTGGGTGAATTTGCCATTGACCGGGAAGGTACGGGTGATGTCACCCGCGTAACCTTTATATTCACAACCTGCGTCAATCAACACCAGGTCGCCGTCGCGCAATTCACACTCGTTTTCGGTGTAATGAAGAATGCAGCCGTTTTCACCGCTGCCGACAATGGTGTTATAGGAAGGATAGCGCGCACCGTGGCGGTTGAATTCGTGGTGAATTTCGCCTTCCAGATGGTACTCGAACATCCCCGGACGACATTTTTCCATCGCCCGGGTATGCGCCAGTGCGCTGATTTCACCCGCGCGGCGAAGTACGGCAATCTCTTCCGGCGATTTGAACAGGCGCATTTCATGAACAATGGGACGCCAGTCGATCATCGTTGCTGGCGCGGTGAGATTTTGCCGCGAGCCTTTACGCAGTTTTTCCAGCGCACTATTCACGATTTCATCAGCATATGCATATTCGCCCTGGGCGTGGTAAACCACATCCAGACCATTAAGCAGTTGATAAAGTTGCTGATTAATTTCACTGAACGCCAGAGCGCGATCAACGCCCAGTTTCTCTGGCGCGGCATCCTGACCTAAACGACGGCCAAACCAGATCTCCGCCGTCAGGTCGCGCACGCGGTTAAACAAAACGCTGTGGTTATGAGTGTCATCGCTTTTAATCAGCACCAGCACCGCTTCCGGTTCATTAAAGCCGGTGAAGTACCAGAAGTCGCTGTTCTGACGATAGGGGTATTCGCTGTCGGCGCTTCGGGTCACTTCTGGTGCCGCAAAAATCAGCGCGGCGCTGCCGGGTTGCATTTGCTCCACCAGGGCCTGACGGCGGCGCTGAAATTCCTGCTGAGATATCTCACTCATAACACTCTCCTTACGTTTTTTGTTTTTAGTGTAGAGTCGGTTTTTGTACTTCTGGTGCGGTCGGTTGCGGATGAGTAAAGGTGTCATGGCATAACAGCGCGGCAACACGGACGTACTCGATGATCTCTTCAAGCGACATTTCCAGCTCTTCTTGATCTTCGTCTTCGTCGTAGCCCAGTTGCGCGATGTTACGCAGATCGTCAATGGCTTCACCAGTTTCGCCAGTCACTTTATCCAGCTTCGGCTGAGTGACGCCAAGACCGAGCAGGAAGTGATTTACCCAGCCTGCCAACGCATCAGCGCGATCGAAAACGCTGACGCCATCGCCATCAGGCAGATAAAGCTGAAAAAGGAAGCCGTCATCCTGCAAGGCATCACTGGTGGCAGAGTGCATTTTGCGCAATGCTTGGGCAAGTTCATGCCCGAAAGCCATACCTTCGTTCGTCAGGTCGTGAAGCAGCGGCAGCCAGGAGCTGTCATCATTACCGCCACATATCATCCCACTGATTAAACCATGCATCTCAGCAGGGGTCAGACCTGTCCCTTGTTGGTTCAGATACTGGTTCATTTCATTGTAACCAGGCATTTCGTTCTGTATTGACATAAGCATTCGGCATCAAAGGGAGGAAGATTCATGATATGCTATCACTTTGGACCCTGGTGGACCAGAAAAGGGCTTGTCTCATTGCACCAGGGTAGCTATAGTTTCGCCCCTTCGCAGACCAAAGGTCTGAAGGCGAAGGCAGCGCAGTCAATCAGCAGGAAGGTGGCATGTCTGCACAACCCGTCGATATCCAAATTTTTGGCCGTTCACTGCGTGTGAACTGCCCGCCTGACCAAAGGGATGCGTTGAATCAGGCTGCGGACGATCTGAACCAACGGTTGCAAGATCTGAAAGAACGCACTAGAGTCACAAATACTGAACAGTTGGTTTTCATTGCCGCATTGAATATCAGCTACGAGTTAGCGCAAGAAAAAGCGAAGACTCGTGACTACGCGGCAAGCATGGAACAGCGTATTCGGATGCTGCAACAGACCATCGAACAAGCGTTACTTGAACAAGGTCGCATCACCGAAAAAACGAACCAAAACTTTGAATGACACTTTCCGGTTTACTGTGGTAGAGTAACCGTGAAGACAAAATTTCTCTGAGATGTTCGCAAGCGGGCCAGTCCCCTGAGCCGATATTTCATACCACAAGAATGTGGCGCTCCGTGGTTGGTGAGCATGCTCGGTCCGTCCGAGAAGCCTTAAAACTGCGACGACACATTCACCTTGAACCAAGGGTTCAAGGGTTACAGCCTGCGGCGGCATCTCGGAGATTCCCTTCTTATCTGGCACCAGCCATGACGCAACTACCAGAGCTCCCACTGACATTATCCCGACAAGAAATCCGCAAAATGATTCGGCAACGTCGTCGTGCGTTAACGCCGGAACAACAACGTGAAATGGGCCAGCAGGCTGCCATGCGGATGATGAGTTATCCCCCTGTTGTGATGGCGCCTACGGTCGCTGTATTCCTCTCTTTTGATGGCGAACTCGACACCCAGCCGCTCATAGAGCAACTCTGGCGCGCAGGTAAGCGCGTGTATCTTCCCGTTTTGCATCCCTTTAGTGCCGGTAATTTACTGTTCCTGAATTACCATCCTAAGAGTGAACTGGTAATGAACAGGTTGAAGATCCACGAGCCAAAACTGGACGTGCGTGACGTGCTACCCCTTTCCCGATTAGACGTCCTGATAACGCCGCTGGTCGCCTTTGATGAGTTCGGTCAACGGCTGGGAATGGGCGGTGGATTTTATGATCGGACATTGCAAAACTGGCAGCACTACAACATGCAGCCAGTAGGTTATGCCCATGATTGCCAGTTGGTGGAAAAACTCCCCGTAGAAGAATGGGACGTCCCGCTGCCTGCGGTGGTTACGCCATCGAAAATCTGGGAGTGGTGAGAGCGACACACCTGCATCGCCCTGATTGACATCGTTGATTCTTTAACCTAATTTAGTGAGTAAGGGTAAGGGAGGATTGCTCCTCCCCTGAGACTAACTGTTAATAAGCTGGGAAACTTATGAGTAACAGTACAATCAGTATGATGACAAGTCGCATCATAACCCTTCTCCTTTAAGCCCTCGCTTCGGTGAGGGCTTTACCGTTACAGCCCTGTGCTGCCCCGCCATCGTAAATCCTCTTTGAATAAACACAACGCATTGATCTGGCTTTAATTTATTTCTTCGAGCAGGCTCGCAAAGGCGATTACACAGCGATGCAAATGCCGTAATTAGCGCGGTAAAAGAGATAAAAAAACGGGCAAGTCAGTGACCTGCCCGTTGATTGTCAAAGAAGGGGAATTAGTACAGCAGACGGGCGCGAATGGTACCCGGAATAGCTTTCATAGCCTGCAGAGCTTTTTCGGCAACGTCTTCGTCAGCTTCAATATCAATAACGACGTAACCCATTTGCGCAGAAGTTTGCAGATATTGCGCGGCAATGTTGACGCCCTGCTCGGCAAATATTTTGTTCAGCGCAGTCAGCACGCCCGGACGGTTTTCGTGGATGTGCATCAGACGACGCCCACCGTGCAGTGGCAGAGAGACTTCCGGGAAGTTCACCGCAGAGAGCGTTGAGCCATTGTCAGAGTACTTGATTAATTTGCCCGCAACTTCCAGGCCGATATTCTCCTGTGCTTCCTGAGTCGAACCGCCAATGTGTGGCGTCAGCAGAACATTGTCGAATTCGCACAGCGGAGAGGTAAATGGATCGCTGTTAGTCGCCGGTTCCGTCGGGAACACGTCGATTGCGGCCCCTGCCAGATGTTTGCTCGCCAGAGCGTCACACAGCGCCGGAATATCAACCACCGTTCCGCGCGAAGCGTTAATCAGTAGCGAGCCCGGCTTCATCAGCGAGATCTCTTTCGCGCCCATCATATTTTTGGTAGACGCATTCTCTGGCACATGCAGACTCACTACATCGCTCATATTCAGCAGGTCGGAAAGATGTTGCACCTGAGTGGCGTTGCCCAACGGCAGTTTGTTTTCAATATCATAGAAGTAAACATACATCCCCAGCGATTCCGCCAGAATGCCCAGTTGTGTACCAATATGACCATAACCAATAATGCCCAGCTTTTTGCCGCGCGCTTCAAAAGAACCTGCGGCCAGCTTGTTCCATACGCCACGGTGCGCTTTGGCGTTGGCTTCCGGCACTCCGCGTAATAGCAGCAGAAGTTCGCCAATCACCAGCTCAGCAACGGAACGCGTATTTGAAAACGGGGCATTAAATACCGGGATCCCGCGTTTTGCCGCAGCATTCAAATCAACCTGGTTGGTCCCAATGCAGAAACAGCCAATAGCGACCAGTTTTTCAGCAGCGTTGATCACGTCTTCGGTCAGATGGGTACGGGATCGCAAGCCGATGAAGTGGGCATCGCGGATGGATTCTTTTAATTGTTCATCATCCAGCGCGCCTTTGTGAAATTCGATGTTGGTATAACCTGCCGCACGAAGGCTTTCGAGCGCCTTTTGATGCACGCCTTCTACCAGCAGAAACTTAATCTTGTCTTTCTCCAGCGATACCTTTGCCATTTACCCAATCCTGTCTTTGAAATGTTGTGTGCGGATTTGCGTCCGCCTTTCAACATATCAAAAAATAATATTGCGGCAATATGAACGTTTGCGTCGCGATGTTGAGGAAATATCACGCAAAGGTATTTCTTGGATGAATATGCTGGATTAGAGGATTTATTTAGAGCAATCAGCAATAGCCAAGTAAAAACGTGATACATGTCACCAAATTTAACGAAGAGAATTTTTTTAACGGGGGAGGTTCCCCCGTCAGATCATTTCACAATGGTTTTGACACCGTCAGGTGTGCCAATCAGCGCAACGTCCGCGCCACGGTTAGCAAACAAGCCAACGGTCACCACGCCAGGAATCGCATTTATAGCGTTTTCCATCGCGATCGGGTCAAGGATTTCCATGCCATGGACGTCGAGGATCACGTTGCCATTATCGGTCACCACACCCTGACGGTATTCCGGACGACCGCCCAGTTTCACCAGCTGGCGCGCCACTGCACTACGTGCCATCGGGATAACTTCTACTGGCAGCGGGAATTTGCCCAGAATATCAACCTGCTTGGAAGCGTCTGCAATACAGATAAATTTTTCCGCAACCGAAGCAATGATTTTTTCACGGGTCAGCGCCGCGCCGCCGCCTTTGATCATTTGCATGTGGCCGTTGATTTCATCTGCGCCATCAACGTAGATGCCGAGGCTGTCTACTTCATTGAGATCAAAAACGTGAATGCCGAGGCTCTTCAGTTTTTCAGTGGATGCATCCGAGCTGGAAACTGCCCCTTCAATCTGATCTTTCATCGTGCCGAGCGCATCAATAAAGTGTGCGGCGGTGGAACCTGTACCTACGCCAACAATGGTACCGGGCTGAACATACTGAAGTGCCGCCCATCCTACTGCTTTTTTCAATTCATCCTGCGTCATGATCGTTTCGCCTGTGGTATGAAATTTCACACGCATTATATACAAAAAAAGCGACCCGGACCCCGTCAGCAAGTCGGCGACGCATTTATCCATGAAATAACAGGTAACACCGGACATCCTCTTTTGCCCTGGTAAGCCAGGGGCTTGATAATATGACGAATATGAATAATATCCATTGCGGGTTTCGCGCCTGACAAAGACTAAAAAAGCACGATAAAGCCAACCAAAATTTCCATTATGACTGCTTTTGCATACGTTAAATGCTCTGTACCCAAAGCAAAATTATGTCATAGTTCGGCATAAGAAAATTTGAGGAGCAGGTTAAAGCAATGAAACGCCCGGACTACAGGACATTACAGGCACTGGATGCGGTGATACGTGAACGAGGATTTGAGCGCGCGGCACAGAAATTGTGCATTACGCAATCAGCCGTCTCACAGCGCATTAAGCAGCTGGAAAATATGTTCGGGCAGCCGCTGTTGGTGCGAACGGTTCCCCCGCGCCCGACAGAACAAGGGCAAAAATTACTGGCACTGCTTCGCCAGGTCGAGCTGCTGGAAGAAGAGTGGCTGGGCGATGAACAAACCGGTTCCACCCCACTACTGCTCTCGCTGGCAGTCAACGCCGACAGTCTGGCAACCTGGTTGCTTCCGGCACTGGCTCCTGTACTGGCTGATTCGCCTATTCGCCTGAACTTACAGGTGGAAGATGAAACTCGCACCCAGGAGCGTCTGCGTCGAGGTGAAGTGGTCGGCGCGGTGAGTATTCAGCATCAGGCGCTGCCTAGTTGCCTGGTCGATAAACTTGGCGCGCTCGACTATCTGTTCGTCAGCTCCAAACCGTTTGCCGAGAAATACTTCCCCAACGGAGTAAGCCGTTCTGCGCTGCTCAAAGCACCAGTAGTCGCGTTTGACCATCTTGACGATATGCACCAGGCATTTTTGCAGCAAAACTTCGATCTGCCGCCAGGTAGCGTACCGTGCCATATCGTTAACTCGTCCGAAGCCTTCGTGCAGCTCGCTCGCCAGGGTACAACCTGCTGTATGATCCCACACCTGCAAATTGAAAAAGAATTGGCCAGCGGAGAGTTGATTGATCTGACGCCCGGGCTATTCCAACGGCGAATGCTCTACTGGCATCGCTTTGCCCCTGAAAGCCGCATGATGCGTAAAGTCACTGATGCTTTGCTCGACTATGGTCACAAAGTGCTTCGTCAGGATTAATCAATCAGTTAACGCCTGATAGCACATATCAGGCGTTTTTCTTTTTTTCTTTTTTATTCTTTGAATAACGTCGCAAAACAGACAAATCTCACACGGCAAAAAACGACGCCCCATTCCATTTTTTTTGCTGGCGACAAACCCGTATAAAAAGCTCACCGTAAGCGCAAACACCCTCATTTTTATTGCGTTTTATGGAGCAAATAATGTCAAACGTGCAAGAGTGGCAACAGCTTGCCAACAAGGAGTTGAGCCGTCGGGAGAAAACCGTCGACTCACTGGTTCAGCAAACGGCGGAAGGGATCGCCATCAAGCCACTGTATACCGAAGCCGATCTCGACAATCTGGAAGTGACCGGTACCCTTCCTGGCTTGCCGCCCTACGTTCGTGGTCCCCGCGCCACCATGTATACCGCCCAACCGTGGACCATCCGTCAGTATGCCGGTTTCTCGACCGCCAAAGAGTCCAACGCTTTTTATCGCCGTAACCTGGCTGCTGGGCAAAAAGGTCTTTCCGTGGCGTTTGACCTTGCCACCCACCGTGGCTACGACTCCGATAACCCGCGCGTGGCGGGCGATGTTGGCAAAGCGGGCGTCGCTATCGACACCGTAGAAGATATGAAAGTGCTCTTCGACCAAATCCCGCTGGATAAAATGTCGGTTTCGATGACCATGAACGGCGCAGTCCTGCCAGTGCTGGCCTTTTATATCGTGGCGGCAGAAGAGCAAGGCGTTCCCCCCGATAAACTGACGGGTACAATTCAGAACGATATCCTCAAAGAGTACCTCTGCCGCAATACCTATATTTACCCACCGAAACCTTCTATGCGCATTATCGCTGACATTATCGCCTGGTGTTCCGGCAATATGCCGCGCTTCAATACCATTAGCATCAGCGGCTACCACATGGGCGAAGCCGGTGCGAACTGTGTGCAACAGGTGGCGTTTACTCTCGCCGATGGGATTGAGTACATCAAAGCAGCTCTCTCTGCTGGCTTAAAAATTGATGACTTCGCCCCGCGCCTGTCGTTCTTCTTTGGTATCGGCATGGACCTGTTTATGAACGTCGCCATGCTGCGCGCCGCACGCTATCTCTGGAGCGAAGCAGTAAGCGGGTTTGGTGCTAAAGATCCGAAATCGCTGGCGCTACGCACCCACTGTCAAACCTCCGGCTGGAGTCTCACCGAACAGGATCCGTATAACAACGTTATCCGCACCACCATTGAAGCATTGGCAGCTACCCTTGGCGGAACCCAGTCGCTGCATACAAATGCCTTTGATGAAGCGCTTGGTTTGCCGACCGATTTTTCGGCACGTATTGCCCGTAACACCCAGATCATTATTCAGGAAGAGTCAGAACTCTGTCGCACCGTCGATCCGCTGGCCGGTTCTTATTACGTTGAGTCACTAACCGATCAGATCGTGAAACAGGCCAGAGCCATCATTGATCAGATCGACGAAGCCGGAGGCATGGCGAAGGCGATCGAAGCAGGTCTGCCAAAAAGGATGATCGAAGAAGCGTCTGCTCGTGAACAGTCGTTGATCGACCAGGGCAAACGCGTGATCGTCGGCGTCAACAAGTACAAACTGGATCACGAAGATGAAACTGATGTCCTTGAAATCGACAACGTGATGGTGCGTAACGAGCAAATTGCTTCGCTGGAACGCATTCGCGCCACCCGTGATGATGCCGCCGTAACCGCCGCGTTGAACGCTCTGACTCACGCTGCACAGCATAACGAAAACCTGCTGGCTGCCGCTGTTAATGCGGCTCGCGTTCGCGCGACGCTGGGTGAAATATCCGATGCGCTGGAAGCCGCTTTTGACCGTTATCTGGTACCGAGCCAGTGTGTTACCGGCGTCATTGCGCAAAGCTATCATCAGTCGGAAAAATCAGCCTTCGAGTTTGATGCAATTGTTGCGCAAACGGAGCTGTTCCTTGCCGACAATGGTCGTCGCCCGCGCATTCTGATCGCCAAAATGGGACAAGATGGACACGATCGCGGAGCGAAAGTCATTGCCAGCGCCTATTCCGATCTTGGTTTCGACGTTGATTTGAGTCCCATGTTCTCCACGCCGGAAGAGATCGCCCGCCTGGCAGTGGAAAACGACGTTCATGTGGTGGGCGCATCCTCGCTTGCAGCAGGACATAAAACGCTGATCCCGGAACTGGTTCAAGCCCTGAAAAAATGGGGGCGCGAAGATATTTGCGTGGTCGCCGGTGGCGTTATTCCGCCGCAAGATTATGCCTTTCTGCAAGAGCGTGGCGTGGCGGCGATTTACGGTCCTGGTACTCCCATGCTCGACAGCGTGCGTGATGTGCTCAACCGGATTAGCCAACATCATGATTAACGAAGCCACGCTGGCAGACAGCATTCTACGCCTACGTCTGGGTGAGCGAGCCACGCTCGCCCAGGCCATGACGCTGGTTGAGAGCCGTCACCCTCGCCATCAGGCACTCAGCACTCAACTGCTCGATGCCATCATGCCGTTTTGTGGTAACGCCCTACGACTGGGCGTTACCGGCACGCCAGGAGCAGGAAAAAGTACCTTTCTTGAAGCCTTCGGTATGTTGCTGATCCGCCAGGGGCTGAAAGTCGCGGTGATTGCCGTCGATCCCAGCAGCCCAGTGACCGGTGGCAGCATCCTTGGGGATAAGACTCGCATGACCGAACTGGCGCGTGCCGATGCAGCGTTTATTCGCCCGGTTCCGTCATCTGGTCACCTTGGCGGCGCCAGCCAGCGGGCGCGGGAGTTAATGCTGTTATGTGAAGCGGCGGGTTATGACGTGGTGATCGTTGAAACCGTCGGCGTCGGGCAGTCAGAAACGGAAGTCGCCCGCATGGTGGACTGCTTTATCTCGCTGCAAATTGCCGGTGGTGGCGATGATCTCCAGGGCATTAAAAAGGGTTTGATGGAGATGGCGGATCTGATTGTCATCAACAAAGATGATGGTGATAACCACACCAATGTTGCCATTGCCCGCCATATGTACGAAAGCGCTCTGCATATTTTGCGCCGCAAATATGACGAATGGCAGCCACAGGTCCTCACCTGTAGCGCACTGGAAAAATGCGGCATTGATGAAATTTGGCGCGCAATTATCGATTTCAAAACCGCACTGACTACCAGCGGTCGTTTACAACAGGTGCGGCAACAACAATCGGTGGAATGGCTGCGTAAACAGACCGAAGAAGAAGTGCTACGCCACCTGTTCACTAATGAAGATTTCGATCGCTATTACAGCCAAACGCTACTAGCGGTCAAAAATAATATGCTCTCGCCGCGCACAGGTTTGCGGCAGCTCAGTGATTTTATCCAGACTCAATATTTTAATTAAGGGAATTTTTATGTCTTATCAGTATGTTAATGTAGCCATCATCAACAAAGTGGCGGTCATTGAGTTTAACTATGCCCGCAAACTCAATGCGTTAAGTAAAGTCTTTATTGATGACCTGATTCAGGCATTAAACGATCTCAATCGTCCAGAAATCCGCTGCATCATTCTGCGTGCCCCAAGTGGTTCCAAAGTCTTTTCCGCAGGTCACGACATTCATGAGTTGCCGTCAGGAGGTCGCGATCCGCTCTCTTACGATGATCCGCTACGTCAAATTACCCGCGTGATCCAAAAATGCCCTAAACCAGTAATTTCGATGGTCGAAGGTAGCGTCTGGGGTGGCGCATTTGAAATGATCATGAGCTCTGATCTGATCATCGCCGCCAGTACCTCTACCTTCTCAATGACGCCAGTCAACCTGGGCGTACCGTATAACCTGGTGGGGATCCACAACCTGACTCGCGACGCGGGCTTCCACATTGTCAAAGAGCTGATTTTTACCGCTTCGCCAATCACCGCCCAACGCGCGCTGGCTGTTGGCATTCTTAACCACGTTGTTGAGGCCGATGAACTTGAAGATTTCACCTTACAAACGGCTCACCACATTTCCGAAAAAGCACCGTTAGCCATTGCAGTAATCAAGGAAGAGCTGCGCGTGTTGGGTGAAGCGCACACTATGAATTCAGATGAATTTGAGCGTATTCAAGGGATGCGCCGGGCGGTTTATGACAGCGAAGATTATCAGGAAGGTATGAACGCCTTCCTGGAAAAACGTAAACCTAATTTCGTCGGTCATTAATGATCCACGAACTAAGGAGCAAAGGATGAATATTACCCGGACAAGGATGACCGCCGATGAAGCGGCGGAAATTATCCAGCACAACGATATGGTGGCATTCAGTGGTTTTACCCCTGCGGGTTCGCCCAAGGCTCTTCCTGTTGCCATTGCCCGTCGCGCCAATGAACAACATGAGGCGAAAAAACCGTATCAAATTCGCCTGCTGACCGGAGCGTCGATTAGCGCCGCCGCCGATGACATACTCTCTGAAGCTGACGCCGTTTCATGGCGCGCGCCATACCAGACATCATTGGGATTGCGTAAAAAGATCAATCAGGGATCGGTTAGTTTTGTTGATCTGCATTTGAGCGAAGTTGCGCAAATGGTCAACTACGGCTTTTTCGGCGACATCGATGTTGCGGTAATTGAAGCCTCAGCCCTCGCTCCGGATGGTCGTGTCTGGTTAACCAGTGGGATCGGTAATGCCCCGACCTGGTTGCTGCGCGCAAAGAAAGTGATCATTGAACTCAATCATTATCACGATCCGCGCGTTGCAGAACTGGCGGATATTGTGACTCCTGGCGCACCACCGCGGCGCAATAGCGTGTCGATCTTCCATGCGATGGATCGCGTCGGTACCCGCTATGTACAAATCGATCCGAAAAAAATTGTCGCCGTCGTGGAAACTAACTTACCTGATGCAGGTAACTCGCTGGATAAACAAAATCCTGTGTGCCAGCAAATCGCCGACAATGTGGTCACCTTCTTGTTGCGTGAAATGGCGCAGGGGCGCATTCCGCGGGAATTTCTGCCACTGCAAAGCGGGGTAGGCAACATCAATAATGCGGTAATGGCGCGTCTGGGGGAAAACCCGGAAATTCCTCCGTTTATGATGTATTCGGAAGTGCTACAGGAGTCTGTGGTTCATCTTCTGGAAACCGGCAAAATTACCGGGGCCAGCGCCTCCAGTCTGACAATTTCTGCCGATTCACTGCGCAAGATTTACGCCAATATGGATTACTTCGCCAGTCGCATTGTGCTACGTCCGCAAGAAATTTCCAATAACCCAGAAATTATCCGCCGCCTTGGTGTTATCGCTCTGAATGTCGGCCTCGAGTTTGATATTTACGGACACGCCAACTCCACGCACGTCGTCGGCGTTAATTTAATGAATGGTATCGGCGGTAGCGGTGATTTTGAACGCAACGCGTATCTGTCGATCTTTATGGCACCGTCGATTGCTAAAGAAGGCAAGATCTCAACCATCGTGCCTATGTGCAGCCATGTTGATCACAGCGAACACAGCGTGAAAGTGATCATCACAGAACAAGGGATCGCCGACTTACGTGGCCTCTCCCCACTTCAGCGCGCGCGCACTATCATCGATAACTGCGCACATCCGATGTACCGTGACTATCTGCATCGCTATCTGGAGAATGCACCCGGCGGGCATATTCACCACGATCTTAGCCACGTTTTCGATCTGCATCGCAATTTGATCGAAACGGGCTCAATGCTGGGTTAATCGCTCGTACCGTCACGATCTTCAGCAATTTGCTGTAGCAGCGTGGCGGTATAGCGATGATTTTTCAGTGAATAAAGGTATTCCTGCATATACATTGGCGTATGCGGTGCATCAAAATATTTCAACGTAGCTGGGTTCACCAGCCGCCATGCAAAATGTGGGATCACCGTAAGAAAATGTCCGTGCTCAACGGCGCTGATTTTGGCCATAAAACTGTATGGGCGATAAATAATTGTTGGATTGATCCCACAAGGGCGCATGTTCGCATCAATCATCGCTTCATAATTAGCACGGTTTTGAAAGCGCATCTGTAACCAGGGCAACTCCTGTAACAACTCCTGCTCCTGACGCTCTTCATAACGGCGAGAAACGAGAAACCCCAGTCGCAGCGGCGGCAGTTCACTCATTGTTAGATTATCCAACCCGTGTACACGAGCGGAAACATGCTGCGGAGAGATAATAAAATCAAGCTGACGATAGAAGAGATTGTCGATAACCTCATTTTCGCTGAATTCAACCGGCTGGGCCGTCACGCCTTCATACTTATCACCCAGACTAATTAACTGATCAAAAATAATCGTCGGATAGGTATTATCGATACCTATCACAATTTCACGAGAACGACGTCCAGAATTATGAATTTCATTATCGATCGCAGAAAGCCGTTGGTAAACCGGGAAGAGCTTTTGATAAAGCTCCTGCCCGGCTTTATTAAGGCTGATGTTATTATCTTTACGGGTAAATAATGTATAACCAATTTGCTCCTCTAGCGCGGCAATACTTTTGCCGAACGGTGAAGCAGTCATATGTAACTTTTCTGCCGCTCGGGCAATATTATTGGTTTGCGCTAATAAAATAAAATTGCGCATCTTTTTCGAAATAAAAATATCCATCGCCGCTTCCTCCAAACATCCCTGTCCGCTTAACCGTTTCAGTAAGTTAATCCTTAATGAAATCGCAAGCAAAGATAGGTGTTTACGTCATGGTTTTACAGAAAATTACAGAAAAAAGAGGCGATATCAGATAAAGACATTAGCCCGACAAATGAGTCGGGCTACAGGTATTATTGTGCGGCAGGTGTTTTAGCGGGTTGTTGATCCACTGGTTCTAACTGGAAGACCACATCGACCTGATCATCAAACTGAATAGCGGCCTGCTCGTAAGTTTCCTGGGCGGAAACCGGCGCGGCATCGGCTTTCATCATGCGTACCATTGGGCTGGGCTGATAATTGGAAACATGGTAGCGCACGCTATATACCGGCCCCAGTTTGCGATTAAAGCCGTTCGCCAGCTCCTGAGCCTGATGAATCGCGTTATCAATCGCTGCCTTACGCGCTTTGTCTTTATAGGCATCTGGCTGTGCCACGCCCAACGACACAGAACGAATTTCGTTGAGTCCGGCCTTCAGCGCGCCATCCAGCAAGGAATTCAGTTTGTCTAACTGACGAAGCGTGACTTCCACCGTTCTCACGGCACGATAGCCTTTCAGGATACTTTTACCATCCTGGTAATCGTAGTCTGGCTGGGTACGCAAATTCGCGGAACTGATATCTTTTTTCGCGATCTGATTGAGTTCAAGGAAAGAGATATATTGCGCGACACGCTCATCCGCCTGCTTCTTGGCAGAAGCGGCATCCTTCGCCGTCACGTTAACTTCAATAGCAAGAATAGCGATATCTGGCACCGCATCAACGCTTGCCGTTCCTGAAGTGACAATGTGCGGACCATCCGGTAGTTCATTGGCCTGCACAGCCATCCCGCTGAAACCCATCAATGCCGCCAGGGCGATAACTTTGAACTTCACGTTAGTCTCTCCGTGTTAATTGACTTGCCCAAAACTCAGGACCTCTGGAGGCAAGCTTAGCGTCTCTGTTTAATTTTTCCATCAGATAGCGCCTAACTGAACAAGGCTTGTGCATGAGCAACACCCTCTTTCGCCAGTTGTAGGGCGATAATCCACATAACGCAGCCCACCACGAGATTGATAATGCGCTGCGCTTTGGCGGTACGCAAACGCGGCGCCAGCCAGGCGGCTAATAACGCCAGACCAAAAAACCACAGGAAAGAGGCACTGATCGTCCCGAGCGCAAACCAGCGTTTTGGTTCGACATCAAGCTGTCCGCCCAGGCTGCCTAATACCACAAAGGTATCCAGGTAAACATGTGGATTCAGCCAGGTTACTGCCAGCATAGTGGCAATAATTTTCCAACGTCCCTGCTTCATCACTTCAGCACTAACCAGCTCAATATTGCTGCTCATCGCCGTTTTAAAAGCACCAAAGCCATACCACAGCAAGAAGGCCACACCGCCCCAGGTCACCAGCGCCAGCAACCACGGTGACTGCATCAATAACGCGCTACCACCAAAAATCCCGGCGCAAATCAGGACCAAATCGCTTATCGCGCAGAGCAAAGCAATCATAATGTGGTACTGACGACGAATGCCCTGATTCATCACAAAAGCATTTTGCGGACCAAGCGGCAGAATCATAGCAGCACCAAGAGCAAGCCCTTGAAAATAATAAGAAAACACGTTGAACATTCCGAACTAATTATCTGATAAAGAGACTATAGCGCGGGATTGTTATTAGATAAAATTTATAATGCTAATAGCATATAAATAATTTTAATAAAAAAATAAATAATTCTATTCGGTAACTGATTTTAGGATAAAGATCTCATCATTCCCCATAACATAAACGGCGTTATGGCTCTCTTTCCTGCTAGCGTTGTAAAGGACTAACACTATGCAAGCCTATGATCTCACTCTTCTCCCCTACCCTATCCACGAAAATATACCGCGCCAACAAGGTTGGTGCTTTGGCCTACCGCCAGGCATAACGCCCGAACAGTGGCCGCTGGATCCAAATAATGGTTTCCCATTGAATCATGGATTTACCCTGCTGTTGCCGGAAGATTATCGGATTTATGGGCCAGAGATTGTCGCGTTATCTTTCTTTGCTGTTGCGCCCGAGCACAACGATGGCGGAACACCATGTACAGAAGAAATATTGGATGTGTTTGAGAATTTTGAATCCTGCCCCCCACCTGAAGATCCAGATCTTTATGTTTTCTGGCAGGCAGAAAAGCAACGACATCCACGGCTATTTCGGATGGAAGATATATTAGGCTGTTCTTATGCGGTGATTTTACTCACCCAGCACGAGTTCAACGGCCCATTTTGTGAGCCGCCTGAACTTATACCTAACCACTATCGCGACCAGCAAGATACGCCAGAATGGCTGACTATTGGCAGTGCGTTTAGTTATTTTCAGGCTAACGTCAGGCCAAAAGATACGCCTGAAAGCAATTTTGTATACCGTAAAATGGGCACCATTCCTGAGCAGTCGCTGGCTTTCAATCTGGCGATTTCATGCGAGCCGCGCGCTTTTGATCCTAATGCGGGAATTAGCCCCACAGAAAGAAATAATACGGAATATCAGTCCATTCGATATTTTTCTAAAGATGCAGAGGGAAAAAGTAAATGTGAAACTCACCAGTGGCATAGTGCACATCTGCCCAATCATCTCGGTGGTTCAATGGCGCTCGTGCAGTCTATACCAAACGGAATGTCGCCTTATTATATTGAGTTTGAAGAGTATTTCGGTGGGTATAATTTCGGTGCAGGTAATGCCTGGCTGGACTTTAAAAATATGAAATTTGATTTTAGTTGTTAAAAAACGAGGGCTTATCACCTTGATAAGCCCTCATTACATAATTAACTATTGCTCTCTTTCACCCGCTTGAAGTTCACATCCATTTGCGGATACGGGAAGCTGATGCCAGCAGCATCAAATTCACGTTTAATACGTTCCAGCACATCCCAGTACACGTTTTGCAGATCGCCACTGTTGCTCCAGGCGCGAACGATGAAATTAATCGACGATGCGCCCAGTTCGTTCAGGCGTACTGTAATTTCACGATCTTTTAAAATACGATCTTCGGACTGAATAATATCGGTCAGGATCTGCTTAACCTGATCGATATCAGAATCATACGCTACGCCAATAATAAATTCGTTACGGCGCGCCGGCTCACGAGAGAAGTTAATAATATTACCGGCAATAATTTTACCGTTCGGAATAACAATCATTTTACCGTCTGCGGTACGCATGGTGGTGGAGAAAATCTGCACACTCTGAACAGTACCGGCAACGCCGCCGAGGTCAACATATTCTCCTGCACGGAACGGGCGGAACATAACCAGCAAAACGCCAGCAGCCAGGTTAGATAGTGACCCCTGCAAGGCCAGACCTACAGCTAAACCTGCGGCACCGAGTACGGCAATGACCGATGCGGTTTGTACGCCCACGCGGCCCAGTGCTGCAATTAACGTAAAGGCGATAATTGCGTAACGGATTAATGCAGAAAGAAAATCAGCAACGGTGGCATCGATTTTACGGGAGATCATCAGGCGATTCACCGCGTTGGAAATCATCCGCGCGATAATCAAACCAACGATGATGATCGCGAGTGCCGCCACGATGTTTACAGCATAACTCAGCAACAGCGCCTGGTTGTTTACCAACCAGGATCCTGCGCCGTTTATGCTATCGACAACTTTCAAATCTTCCATTCAATATTCCTTTTCAACTGACTTAAATTGGAGAAACATACTCCGCCGCCTCACGACGGGCAGTCTGACAAGGGTAAACAATAAAGCATAATTTTGCCAAATGGATCACAGATTTCTTAAGTACATCACCTTGCTTTTGGCGAAAAAAAGGTCCGCAGAGCGGGCCTCAGACAGATGACAACGTGCGCTTTGTCATGCCGGATGCGGCGTGAACGCCTTATCCGACCTACAAAAACCTGCAAATTCAATATATTGCAGGACACTTGTAGGCCTGATAAGCGTAGCGCATCAGGCAATTTTGCTTTTGGCGAAAAAAAGACCCGCAGAGCGGGCCTCAGACAGATGACAAAGAGCGCTTTGTCATGCCGGATGCGGCGTGAACGCCTTATCCGACCTACAAAAACCTGCAAATTCAATATATTGCAGGATACGTGTGGGCCTGATAAGCGTAGCGCATCAGGCAATTTTGCTTTTGGCGAAAAAAAGACCCGCAGAGCGGGCCTTGAGATAAGCAGAGAGGAATATCTTACAGAACGTCGATCGCGTTCAGTTCCTGGAATGCTTTTTCCAGACGAGCGATCATCGAAGTCTGACCGGCACGCAGCCATACGCGCGGATCGTAGTATTTCTTGTTCGGCTGATCTTCGCCTTTAGGGTTGCCCAGCTGGCCCTGCAGGTAAGCTTCGTTCGCTTTGTAGTAGTTCAGTACACCTTCCCAGGTCGCCCATTGGGTGTCGGTATCGATGTTCATTTTAACTACACCGTAGCTTACGGAGTCTTTGATTTCCTGAGCAGTAGAACCGGAACCGCCGTGGAATACGAAGTTCAGGCTGTTGTGCGGCAGGTTGTGTTTCTTAGAAACATATTCCTGGGAGTCGCGCAGGATGGTCGGAGTCAGAACAACGTTACCCGGCTTGTAAACACCGTGTACGTTACCGAAGGAAGCTGCGATGGTGAAGCGCGGGCTGATTTTGCTCAGCTCGGTGTATGCGTAATCAACGTCTTCCGGCTGGGTGTACAGTGCAGAAGCGTCCATGTGGCTGTTGTCCACGCCGTCTTCTTCACCACCGGTGCAACCCAGTTCGATTTCCAGAGTCATGCCGATTTTGGACATGCGCTCCAGGTATTTAGAGCAGATTTCGATGTTCTCTTGCAGAGATTCTTCAGACAGGTCGATCATGTGAGAAGAGAACAGCGGCTTACCGGTAGCAGCGAAGTGTTTTTCACCCGCGTCCAGCAGACCGTCGATCCACGGCAGCAGTTTCTTCGCGCAGTGGTCGGTATGCAGGATAACCGGAACACCATAGTGTTCAGCCATCTGATGAACGTGATGCGCACCAGAGATCGCACCCAGGATAGCAGCGCCCTGCGGAACGTCAGATTTCACGCCTTTACCAGCGATAAAGGAAGCACCACCGTTGGAGAACTGAACGATAACCGGCGCTTTAACTTTAGCAGCGGTTTCCAGTACGGCGTTGATGGAGTCAGTACCGACGCAGTTTACTGCTGGCAGTGCGAAGTTGTTTTCTTTTGCTACCTGGAAAACTTTCTGTACGTCATCACCAGTGATTACGCCAGGTTTTACGAAATCAAAAATCTTAGACATGTCTCTTGTCCTGTATCGTCGGGCCTTATACTCGCCATACCTCAAGTTGCTGTGCTGCAACTCGAATTATTTAGAGTATGAAAAAGTGCGTGCTTTAAAAGCGCGCTGCAACAAGGGCAGGTTTCCCTGCCCTGTGATTTTTTACTTCTTAGCGCGCTCTTCGAGCATCGCTACTGCAGGCAGTACTTTACCTTCCACGAATTCGAGGAATGCGCCGCCGCCAGTGGAGATGTAGGAGATTTTGTCAGCAATGCCGAACAGGTCGATTGCTGCCAGAGTGTCGCCGCCGCCAGCGATGGAGAACGCTTCGCTGTCTGCGATAGCGTTAGCCACGATTTCAGTACCTTTGCGGAAGTTCGGGAATTCGAACACGCCAACCGGACCGTTCCACAGAATGGTTTTCGCATTCTTCAGGATTTCAGCCAGTTCCTGAGCGGAAGCATCACCGATATCCAGGATCTGCTCGTCAGCTTTCACATCGTTAACAGATTTCAGAGTAGCCGGAGCGGTTTCAGAGAACTCAGTCGCTACGCGAACATCGGACGGAACCGGGATGTTGCAGGTGGTCAGCAGACGTTTTGCTTCGTCAACCAGGTCAGCTTCGTACAGAGATTTACCCACATCGTGGCCTTGTGCCGCGATAAAGGTGTTAGCGATACCACCACCAACAATCAGCTGGTCAGCGATTTTAGACAGGGAGTCCAGAACGGTCAGTTTGGTAGATACTTTAGAACCACCAACGATAGCCACCATCGGGCGAGCAGGTTCTTTCAGTGCTTTACCCAGCGCGTCCAGTTCAGCTGCCAGCAGCGGGCCTGCGCACGCAACGTCAGCGAATTTACCGATACCGTGAGTAGAAGCCTGCGCGCGGTGAGCAGTACCGAATGCGTCCATTACGAACACGTCACACAGTGCAGCGTATTTTTTGGACAGGGTTTCGTCGTCTTTCTTCTCACCTTTGTTGAAGCGAACGTTTTCCAGAACAACCAGTTCACCTTCAGCAACGTCAACGCCGTCGAGGTAATCTTTAACCAGACGAACCGGGTTAGCCAGTTTGTCTTTCAGGTAGTTAACAACCGGCAGCAGAGAGAATTCTTCGTTGTACTCGCCTTCGGTAGGACGACCCAGGTGGGAAGTTACCATCACTTTCGCGCCTTGTTTCAGGGCCAGTTCGATGGTCGGCAGAGAAGCACGGATACGCGCGTCGCTGGTTACTTTCCCGTCTTTTACTGGTACGTTCAGATCCGCACGGATAAATACACGTTTCCCAGCAAGATCCAGATCGGTCATCTTAATTACAGACATGGTGAATCCTCTCGTTGATTCTAAAAGTTTTGCAGACGCTGCTTGCGTCTTACCTGAAAGCAACAGTAGCCATAGCTAACGTCGTGTCGAGCATTCGGTTAGCAAAGCCCCATTCGTTATCGCACCAGACCAACGTTTTGATCAGGTGTGCGCCACTGACCCGGGTTTGGGTGCCATCGACAATGGCACTGTGCGGATCGTGGTTAAAATCTACAGAGACCAACGGTAATTCCGTATAGTCAACTATACCATGAAATGCACCTTGTGCTGCTTTTTGCAGCAACAGGTTGACTTCATTGGCTTTTACAGGTTTCTTCACCGTCACGCTTAAATCGATTGCCGTCACATTTATGGTTGGCACACGTACCGCAATCGCTTCAAAGCGATCGTTAAATTGCGGAAAAAATCGTGTGATACCGGCGGCCAGTTTGGTATCGACCGGAATGATCGACTGGCTGGCTGCCCGGGTGCGGCGCAGGTCAGGATGGTATGCATCAATAACCTGTTGATCGTGCATGGCGGAGTGAATTGTAGTCACAGTGCCGGACTCAATACCGTACGCATCATCCAACAATTTGATGACAGGAATTATGCAATTCGTGGTACAGGAAGCGTTAGAAACGATGCGGTGTTCCGCACGAAGTTGATCCTGATTGACGCCGTAAACAACGGTCGCGTCGAGATCGTTACTGCCAGGATGTGAAAAGAGCACTTTTTTGGCCCCGGCGGCAATGTGCGCTTCGCCATGCTCGCGGGTGCCATATACGCCGGTGCAGTCGAGAACCACATCAACGCCTAGTTCACGCCAGGGAAGCGATTGCAGTGAACGTTCATGCAATACGCGGATGACATCATCACCAACAAAAAGTTGATCACGTTCCTCACGGACTTCCCATGCAAAACGGCCATGACTGGTGTCATATTTCAACAAATGCGCCATGCCCGCAGCATCCGCCAGTTCGTTGATTGCCACCACGGTAATTTCCGCCCGGCGTCCTGATTCATACAAAGCACGAACCACATTACGCCCGATGCGACCGAAGCCATTTATCGCTACGCGTACGGTCATAGATCTCCTGCAAGGCTTTCCCTGAGCAAATTTGCCAGACAGAGTAATCCAGCAAATCGTTCGGGGAAACCTTACCTGTCGCAAACTGCGACTGATTGGTTAATTGTCGAACATTTAATCGACTGAAACGCTTCAGCTAGGATAAGCGAAACATGGAATAAAAGGAATGATTGTCCAGTCAAAGAAGACAATTATCTGACTTGCGTCACGTTTTCCGGCCTGATGCGTTGGAATTTATTCCACTTTGCAGAATCACGAATAAGCGTAGCAAAATCTTTTCGTTGTGCCGTCATAAACCCTGACTTATATCAGAATATGACTGATGCAGCGTCGATATTCACCCGTAGCTGTCATCATTAAGGTCAAATTTGCAGGCAGACTCTCTTCAAGCACCCGGCGAACATTCGGACCGTCGGTACGTTCATAAAAGGCTTCTGCATCTGCCAGCGATAACCCCCCCGCCAGCTTGCGCCCCACCAGCCGTTCACGCAATGCAGCTGCGGGCGCGTTGATAAAGATCGAAAAATCACAAAATTGCGCAAGCTGGCGCCACTTCTCATCATCCAGCAACAACCAGTTTCCTTCGACGATGATTATTGGTGCGGTAACGTGCAACGCATCTTCTACCGGATCATGTTTTTGTCGATCGTACTGCGGCCACGTACAATCCCCTTCCACGACCTGGCGCAGATTTTCCGCCAGTTTCGCAACGTCGAATGTCTCTGGTGCACCTTTGAAGGGGCGTAATTGATGCGCATCCAGCCAGCTATTGTAATGGTGAAAACCATCCATCGGCAGCGTCTGAATAGCGGGCAGTTCCGGGTCTTGTTGCGCGAGATATTCCCAGAAGGTAGTTAATGTAGATTTACCCGTCCCCGGCGGAGCGCAAAGAAAAACCACCGTACGTCGCTGCGGATTTACCGCCTGTAAGGCCGCCAGCATACGCAGTAGCGGTTTATGTACATTCTCAATTTCATCATCAGAGTACTGCGCCTGTACCTTTAGTCCATTCACCGTCAGTTCGATTTTCACGGCGTTAATTCCTTTAAAGTTGTCGTTACTGCCAGCGTCAGCGCCGTTTTGACCATCCCGCTAAAACGCGCCTCTGACCAGACGGCGAAATCGGCGAACTTCATCGCTTTTAACGCATCGTAGAGCGTCGCATTGCGGGTTATGCTATTGACGTTGCTGATAAAATCCCAGGTTATATCATCGGTAAATCCGGGCGTTTCATCCTGTTCGTTCAGGTAATGCCAGAACTGGGAAAAGTGCGTGATATCGGCATACAGCCATTTATCCATTTTCCCCAGCGCATAAATCAAACGCAGCGCAACATCAATATCGTCAAGCGGGCCGCTTTGGGCGAGTAACGGCTTCACTGCATATTCGACGATCTCTTCATCGTTATCGACAAACAGCGACGGCAGAAACTGGCGTATCCCCAGGAGCAAAATAGAATGCGCAGTTTTCATAAATGACAATAAATTGTCCTGTGCGTCCAGTTGCTCAAGCACATCATCTTCTGTCAGCGTCGCCATTCGTCTTCCGATAGATCACCATCAATGCAGGGAGTCTATTATATTACACGTTTGGTCCGCGCCGCCGATCAGTAATGTCTGCGTCCGCACCCAATTCGCCGTCTGTTGGATACCGTTCACCAGCTCGCCGCTCGTCACGCCCGTAGCGCTAAAGAGGATATCGTTCCCCTCACCAGTTCATCGAGTGAGTACACACGGTTGACTTCAACCCCCATCTCCTTACAACGCTTACGCTCCTGTTCTGCGATTTGCCGATTTTCGGTGTAGTCACCTTTGGCCTGGCAAAAATCGATTAATTCCGCCTGCATATCCCCACCCAACGCTTTAACAGCACAGGCAGAAATAACGCCTTCCGGTGCGCCACCGATGGTGTACATCACATCGTAAGGATTATCCTGCCAGCAGGTCAGCACGCTGGCGGCGACATCGCCATCCGGCAGGGCAAAAACCTTCACGCCCAGCTGTGTTGCTTCCTCAATTGCGGCTCTCAGGCGCGGTTTATCCAGCGTAACCATGCGCAGCTTGTCCAGCGGTTTGCCTAACGCTTTCGCCACGTTGCGCAGGTTGTCCGCCAGGGGCAAAGACAGATCAATCACCCCGGCAGCCAGTCGATTAACAACCAGCTTTTTCATATACATATCGGGCGCATGTAACAGGCTATCTCGAGGGGCGAAAGCCATGACCGCCAGCGCATTGCTCTGCCCCATCGCCACCATCCGCGTGCCTTCAATGGGATCAACCGCGATATCGACTTCTGGCCCATCGCCTTTGCCCACCTCTTCGCCAATCCACAGCATCGGCGCATGGTCAATTTCTCCCTCGTCGATAACCACTCGCCCACGAAAAGCGACGTCGTTCAACGCCTGGCGCATCGCGGTGACCGCCAGGCCATCAATTTTATTTTTGTCGCCACAGCCGGTTTGCGGCCAGGCAGCCAACGCTGCCTGTTCCGTAACGCGAAATAATGGCCACGCCAGGGACATCATTGCGCGGCCTCCCCAATATCAACGCCAAATTGCGCCAGCAGATATTTCTCGGCCTGTTCATTCCAGATGCCGTGCGTTTCCTCAACCAGCCGCGCCAGCTCTTTAAACAGCGGATCGGTTTTGCCTTTTTCGGCAAAATCGGCAATGGCAGTGAGCGGCATGGTCACGCCGTTATAAATGAGTTTTTTACCGCCAGGGATATCCGGCAGATTGAGCACGGTTTCTGGCACCGCATCCAGCCCACCGATATGGGTCACCATAAACGACGGCTGCAACTGCCCCGTGGCGCTAAGGGCAATAGCCTCTTTCATGTCATCCGTTGAACCACCGGATGTACCGACGACGTGCGTGCTGTTGTAATGGACGTTGTAGAAATTAAACGGCACTTTGAAGTTTTTATCCGTCGGACCGGCGAAGAAGTTCAGGCAGCCATCTTCCGCCAGTAATTCATCCGCCATTTCAACAACAGCAGGCACCGCCGCATAAACAAAAATGTCATCGAACCCGGCATCATCCGTCAGCGCCCGTAGCATCTGGACAGGATCGCTCATCCCTTTGGTATTCACATACACCAGCTCAATGCCTTTACTGGCCGCCAGCTCCACTGGCAGCAACTTCTGCACCTGCGCCAGACGTTTGTCGTCGATATCGACCACCACCACCCGCGACGGTTGTATGCCGCCGTTAATGGCATAATCGATAGCGCCAATTCCCATCGGACCTGCACACGCCAGCAGTGCAATATTGCCGCCAGGTTTGACGCCCATGCGATGCTCATAAACATATTGCGTGGTGTGATAATTGGCATGATAAGCGCCAATAATGCAGCACATAGGCTCTGCCAGCGACGCCGCAGCAAAATAAGAGCCGTGATACGGTAATACGCAGCCCAAATTAATGGCTACCTCTGGAATAATCATATAGGTGGCGTTACCGCCAAAATATTCGTAGCTGTAGCCCGCTGAATATCCGCTTGGTAACCCCATCGCCGGTTGCAATACAAAACGCTGACCTTTTTTATATTTGTCGGTGAGATTTTTACCCACTTCGACAATAACCCCGGCACATTCATGCCCGGTAATGACCGGATGATTTTCTAAATCGTCGGGTACGCGTTTATGTTCACTACCGAGTAACGCCGCTTTCCAGGTCGATAAACAGACGCTGTCAGAAATTACACTCACTAACAGTTCATTATCGGTAATTTCTGGCAATTCAAATTCGCGCAGACGGACATCCCGCTTGCCATAAATAGCAGCAACTTTGGTTTTCATTTTTACCTCTGCAATCAGTTTTTATGTTCGGCGGTTAATTGATTAAATAAAGTGTCGAGTTTTGGATCGCCAATATAGTTATTAATCAATATCAGCGTTTTATCCGTCACACGTTTCACGCGCCCTTCCAGACTGGCATGAGTAACGACGATATCCGCATCCGCAGGCACGTTTTCTATGGCGTAATGTTTTACTTCAATTGCCAGCCCTGCTTTTTCCAGGCGTTTACGGAAGGTGGTTGCGCCCATCGCGCTGGAGCCCATCCCTGCATCGCAAACAAAGGCAATACGCTTAACACGGCTTAACGAGAATGCGCCTTCCTGCTTCATTGCTTTAACCGCATTGGCTGACTCGGTAAATTCATCTTCGCTCTCAGTCTCCACTGTTTTTTCCATCTTCAGTATCAGGGAAGTGATGACAAAGGACACCAGCGTGCCTACCGTAACTCCGGCAATTGTCGCCAGGAACGAGCCTTTCGGCGTCAGCGCCAGGTAAGCAAAGATAGAACCTGGGCTTGGGCCTGCAACCAGACCACCGTCCAGCAAATTAAACATCCAGGTGCCAGACATACCGCCCGCAATCATGGCGATAATGGTCAACGGCTTCATCAGCACATACGGGAAATACAGTTCGTGGATCCCACCGAGGAAGTGAATAATCATCGCACCAGGTGCAGAGCGCTTACTCATCCCTTTACCAAACAGAGTGAATGCCAGCAGCAGTCCTAAGCCGGGCCCAGGGTTGGATGCCACCATAAAGAAGATGGATTTGCCATTAACTGATGCCTGTTGCATCCCCAGCGGATAATAGACGCCCTGATCTATCGCGTTATTGAGGAAAAGCACTTTCGCCGGTTCATTGATGACTGACAGCAAAGGCAGATAGCCTGCATGTACCAGTGCTTCAATACACTCTTTGACGAAAGTATTGGCAATTAACACCGCCGGGCCGATGACTTCAAAACCCAGCAAACAGAGAATCATCCCAGCGATACCTAATGAGAAGTTATTGATAACCATCTCAAAACCAGCAGGTATGCGTTTTTCCAGTGCTTTATCAATATATTTTATGACCAGCCCACCTAACGGTCCCATGATCATTGAGCCAAGGAACATCGGAATTTCAGCACCGACAATAACGCCAATCGTCCCTATTCCGCCCATGACCGCACCGCGTTTACCACCGACCAGATGACCACCTGTAGAACCAATCATCACGGGCAATAAATAGGTAATCATCGGGCCGACAATTTTGGCGAAATGTTCGTTAGGCAGCCAACCAGTAGGAATAAATAATGCAGTAATAAAACCCCAGGCAATAAAAGCACCAATATTGGGGATGACCATTGCTGTCAAAAAGCCCCCAAAAGCCTGGACCTTTGCACGAGCAGACTTGTTTTCCATAATATTATCCTGTAGAGGAGAGAGTAATTATCCGCGGTTGATTATGTCCGCTAATTGTTTTTCTGATGTTGCTGTTAAGAGTTGTTCGAGTATTTCTTCTTCGCACAGTAATTCACTTAACGCCTGAATAGCGCCAATGTGCGAATCAGCATCGGCAGCCGAAAGCCCGATGAGTAATTTAATCGGTTCGTCATTCCCCGGGAAATACACTGGTCGTTCGAGTAATGTCAGTGACATCCCGGTTTTAAGCGCCCCACATTCCGGTCGCGCATGAGGCATCGCCACGCCTGGTGCGAGAATATAATAAGGACCATTGCTAATGGTGGAATCTTTAATAGCCTGAATGTAATTCTCGCTGATATAGTTTTTATCCAGCAATGATGCCATCGAGAAATCGATAGCTTCCTGCCAGTCTTTTGCTGAATGTATAACTGAGATTGATGACTCTGGAAAATAATCAATAAGCCGCACAAATCATCCTTATTTTATTTTTACGGTACCGTCCGGCGGTAAAAATAAAATACTCGTGCGGTTTAATGAAAGCAATTGGGTACGCGAGAAGAAAACCCCCATAAACCAAAATAATAAAACCTTAAATAACAACAATATGAAATTGATATTTTTAAAGTTAACTTTGTATTTGTTATGTTTGTCACAAAATCAATATTTTGTTTGTTATTGTATTTGTGATGCATATCTCTATTTGTTTATTGAATGTTCGAAAACATACTTTTCTAATGCAATGTTTTTTCGCTATACCCCTTTATAGATTCTGAATTCTCACCTGTCGGCTGTTTTCTCCTCCCCTCATGTGACATATTCCCACACTTTACTCAAGGAAGATTGTCATGAAAGCACCTGTTTCAATAACCTCATTCCGCCCACAAAAATCTATTGCTATCGCCATTGGCGTGCTTGCCGTGGTTGTGCTGCCATTTCTCTCGTATTACACCGTTAATGAAGGTGAACGCGGCATTTTGCTGCGCTACGGAAAAATCGTAAAAGTTGCCGAGCCGGGTCTGGGTTTTAAGATCCCTTTTATGGAAAGCGTGGAGAAAATTTCCACGCGTAATCAGGCTGTGGTCTATCAGGGATTACAGGCCTACAGCCGCGACCAGCAACCGGCACAAATGACAGTATCAGTCAGCTTCCACATAAAACCTTCAGAAGCAGGCGCGGTTTATACCACCTACAACACCATTGAAGCATTAAAAGATCGTCTGATTGTCCGTCAGTTGCCAACTCAACTGGAGAACGTTTTCGGCCAATATACCGCCATCAGCGCCGTACAGGATCGTACAAAACTGGTTCAGGATCTGCAAAATGCCATGCGCAAAGCCGTTGTTGGGCCAGTGGTAATTGACGGGGTCCAGATTGAAAACATCGATTTTTCTGACGCTTATGAAAAGTCGATTGAAGACCGAATGAAAGCAGAAGTCGCCATTGCCACGCGTAAGCAAAATCTGGAAACAGAGAAAATCCAGGCGCAAATTGCGGTAACTCAGGCCCAGGCAGAAGCAGACAGTAAACTGGCGGCAGCCAAAGCAGAAGCAGAGACTATTCGCGTAAGAGGCGCGGCCGAAGCTGAAACTATTCGTTTAAAAAGTGCGGCTGAAGCAGAAGCTATCCGCCTGCGCGGGGAAGCCCTGCGAGATAATCCCGGACTTGTTGCCCTCACCACTGCTGAGCGCTGGGACGGTAAGCTGCCCGATACCATGATTCCAGGTAGCACAGTTCCGTTTATCTCTACTAAGTAAAAAAAGGGCCGCTTTCGCGGCCCTTCTCACAAAGCATCTTACCGATTACAGCAACGCTTTTGCTTTCGCAACAACGTTGTCAACGGTGAAGCCGAACTCTTCAAACAGCAGTTCAGCCGGAGCAGATTCACCGAAGGTGGTCATACCGACGATAGCGCCATTCAGGCCAACATACTTGTACCAGTAGTCAGCAATGCCTGCTTCTACTGCAACACGAGCAGTAACCGCTTTCGGCAGTACAGACTCACGGTAAGCCGCATCCTGCTTGTCGAACGCATCGGTAGACGGCATGGAAACCACGCGCGCTTTCACGCCTTCGGCAGTCAGTTTTTCGTAGGCAGCAACCGCCAGTTCAACTTCAGAACCGGTCGCGATGAAAATCAGTTCCGGCTGACCAGCACAGTCTTTCAGCACATAACCACCGCGCGCGATGTTTGCCAGCTGCTCTTCAGTACGTTCCTGCTGCGCCAGGTTCTGACGGGAGAGGATCAGCGCGGTCGGGCCGTCCTGACGCTCAACGCCGTATTTCCACGCGACCGCGGATTCAACCTGGTCACACGGACGCCATGTAGACATGTTCGGGGTCACGCGCAGAGAGGCGACCTGCTCTACCGGCTGGTGAGTCGGGCCATCTTCGCCCAGACCGATGGAGTCGTGGGTGTAAACCATCACCTGGCGCTGTTTCATCAGCGCAGCCATACGTACGGCATTACGTGCGTATTCCACGAACATCAGGAAGGTGGAGGTGTACGGCAGGAAACCACCGTGCAGGGAGATACCGTTAGCAATCGCGGTCATACCGAACTCGCGAACACCGTAGTGGATGTAGTTACCCGCAGCATCTTCGTTGATTGCTTTAGAACCAGACCACAGGGTCAGGTTAGACGGTGCCAGGTCAGCGGAGCCGCCGAGGAATTCCGGCAACAGCGGACCGAACGCTTCGATAGCATTCTGAGACGCTTTACGGCTGGCGATTTTCGCCGGATTAGCTTGCAGTTTAGCAATGAACTCTTTCGCTTTCGCGTCGAAGTCAGACGGCATTTCGCCTTTCATACGGCGGGTAAATTCAGCGGCTTCCTGCGGATAAGCTTTCGCGTAAGCAGCGAATTTCTCGTTCCATGCGGATTCTTTCGCCTGGCCTGCTTCTTTCGCATCCCACTGAGCATAGATTTCAGACGGGATTTCGAACGGCGCATATTTCCAGCCCAGCTGTTCGCGGGTCAGGGCAATTTCAGCGTCGCCCAGCGGCGCACCGTGGGAGTCGTGCGTACCGGCTTTGTTCGGGGAACCGAAACCGATGATGGTTTTGCACATCAGCAGGGACGGTTTGTCGGTCACTGCGCGCGCTTCTTCTACTGCGCGTTTGATGGATGCTGCGTCATGACCGTCGATGTCGCGAATAACGTGCCAGCCGTAGGCTTCGAAACGCATTGCGGTGTCGTCGGTAAACCAGCCTTCAACGTGACCATCGATAGAAATACCGTTGTCATCGTAGAACGCAATCAGTTTACCCAGCTTCAGCGTACCCGCCAGAGAGCAAACTTCGTGGGAGATGCCTTCCATCATGCAGCCGTCGCCCATGAAGGCGTAGGTGTAGTGGTCGACAATGTCGTGACCCGGACGGTTAAACTGCGCCGCCAGCGTTTTTTCTGCAATCGCCATACCGACTGCGTTGGCAATACCCTGACCCAGCGGACCAGTGGTGGTTTCCACACCAGCGGTGTAACCCACTTCCGGGTGACCCGGAGTTTTGGAGTGCAGCTGACGGAAGTTTTTCAGTTCTTCCATCGGCAGATCGTAACCGGTGAGGTGCAGCAAGCTGTAGATCAGCATGGAGCCGTGGCCGTTGGACAGCACGAAGCGGTCACGGTCAGCCCAGGACGGATTCTGCGGGTTGTGTTTCAGGAAATCACGCCACAGGACTTCGGCAATGTCAGCCATACCCATCGGGGCGCCCGGGTGACCGGATTTGGCTTTCTGTACTGCGTCCATGCTCAGCGCACGAATAGCATTGGCAAGCTCTTTACGTGAGGACATTTTGACTCCAGATCGGATGATGAAGGGCACGCCCTTAACGACTTGACGACAGCGCGTTTTGGGCTACGCCGGAAAATTTGCCAACAATTTACCGCAAGCCGCGCGTCATGTACATGGAACATCCTTTTGCCGTTTCAGAAATCTCTGGATCATGCTCGCATGTTGCGCAATCTGCTCGCCCGTCCGCTGCGCTTTTTCTTATACTTAGGACGAGCGTCGATTCACCTGCAAACGGCGCATTTTTAGAATAATCCTGACCTTGTGCGGAAGAGAAAACATGAAAATTCGCGCCTTATTGGTAGCAATGAGCATGGCAACGGTACTGACCGGTTGCCAGAATATGGACTCCAGTGGACTGCTCTCATCAGGAGCGGAAGCTTTTCAGGCTTACAGTTTGAGCGATGCGCAGGTAAAAGCCCTGAGCGATCAGGCGTGCCAGGAGATGGACAGCAAGGCGACGATTGCGCCAGACGGTAGTGAATACGCTAAACGTCTGACCACTATTGCTAATGCGCTGGGAAATAACATCAACGGCCAGCCGGTAAATTACAAAGTGTATATGGCGAAGGATGTGAATGCCTTTGCGATGGCAAACGGCTGTATCCGCGTCTATAGCGGCCTGATGGATATGATGACCGATAACGAAGTCGAAGCGGTGATCGGTCATGAAATGGGCCATGTGGCGTTAGGCCATGTGAAGAAAGGGATGCAGGTAGCACTTGGTACAAATGCCGTGCGAGTAGCTGCGGCCTCTGCGGGCGGGATTGTCGGCAGTTTATCGCAATCACAACTCGGTGACTTGGGCGAAAAATTAGTCAATTCGCAATTCTCCCAGCGCCAGGAAGCAGAGGCGGATGATTATTCCTACGATATGCTGCGTCAACGCGGCATCAGCCCGGCAGGCCTTGCCACCAGCTTTGAAAAACTGGCGAAACTGGAAGAAGGCCGCCAAAGTTCAATGTTTGACGACCATCCAGCATCCGCCGAACGCGCCCAGCATATTCGCGATCGTATGAGCGCGGATGGGATAAAGTGATTTCATATTTCTCCGACAGGAATGTCGGAGAAATTTTCATTCAGGGCCGGCCACAGTCATTAAACAAGCTCAATCATTTGGGGCATCAATTCGCTTCGTAGATTGCTTTCTCTGGTGTATCCAATCGCACCTCTACTACATCGGCAGTGCTTACGCCACAAGCCCAGGCAAAAGCCGTCTCTGTTCCTTCAGGTAATGGAGTATCCCAGGGTAAAGTACGCCACGGACTCCCCTGCTCTTTTAATAAAGATGTAATGGCTTTCTTAAAAAGAATATGGGTAATCAGGTGCCGTTTATCCGTTGCTTTCCAGTACCAACGGGCCAGCAAAAAATGTCCGGCCAATTCGCGCCAGCTTCTATAATGTTGCTGCACGCGTCTGGCTGCCAGCATCGAAAAATCGACCATTTCACGCTGGGTAATGTATCCCACTTGCGCCCCGCTATTACATAGCATGACAAAACGCACCATATCCCAGGCACAAAAATCTATGTCGCATATTTTACGTCGATTTTTTCTGACCATCTGTAGCTGCCACAAACGCTCTTTCGCTTCGCTACTTGATTTCGCGTTCTGAGCTAATTGCTGAGCGAACGCGCGATACTCAGCATCCGGCATTTCGCTATCGTGTTTGATCTGTTCTTCATAAACTGAACGATGCCCTGCTACAAACAAAGCTAAGAGTTGCTCAAGTAACGAATCCCGATCAAAGACGCCCCACATGTCAGCAAGTGACTCAACTTCACTTTTGCAATCATTCTCTGCTTCCACGGAATCATCATTAACGACTCGTCGCGCCCAGTGATTGTTACCCGCAATGGCATAAGGCGCGCCGACTGCCATCGCCCAACGTTCAGCCGCAGGAATTTTTTGAATTGAGGGATCTTTACAGGATGCTTTGAAAAGGCGATGTCCGGCGAACACCAGGCCATAACCAATCCACAAAACAGCCACAAATGCGAGAATAAGTATTATCGCTACCAGATAAAGGGCATATTTTCCTATTGTCAGTAAGACACCCAGCCAGGAAGAGTCTTGCTCCGTAACTGTTTGCTCCACCGATGTCAAAGGGGACTCACTGACCCGGTCTGGCGCGGTCCTCGTCAACACAGGGGAATCCATATGTTGCTTGAATGAGCGTTTTTTTAGCAAATCTATTTTTTTCTGCATCTCATCAGTAACCCGACCGTTTTTTTCAAACTCGTGTAACGATGCAATATCAATCGCAGCAATCTTCCATTTACCATCCCCTTCCCGGATTAATTCCATTGGAATATCAATATCAGATTGGTGACCAAAAAAAGCACCAATCTGCGCCTTGTCGCCTTCGACGAAGGTCGCTAAAGGATCGCTATAACTGGGGAAACGTCGTTTACACGTTTTGGGTGACTCTTGCCAGTATTTCAGTACAGGCTCCATTAAAGCAGGCGTAAATACTTGCTGCATTTCCGCAAGGCGATCGTGCGAATCTGTGCTGGTGACAAACTCAGGGCCACATAATGCGTGATAACTCTTTTTGACGACAGAGGAAATGGCCTCTTTATCTTGTTGCAGCTGTGCGGCAATTTTCTGTTTTTCTGCTCTATCGCAGCCAGTTGATAAAAGAAATAACAAACAAAGAAGAGGCTTCCAGGGAAGAGTGCGTTTCATCTATTTATTCCATTAAAAACGCGATAATAACAATCCATTAAAAAACAGCAGTCAGGGTAAAGATGACTTAATTAACAGGATAGGTTTTAAATGATAAGTCCCTTGTGCCAGACAAGGGACTGTGCAAAAAATTCAACCTGGCAGATTACTTACTCGCCCTTTTTCGCCGCCTGAATATACAGCATCTCCAGCGCCAGCGTCGCCGCAGCCAGAGCGGTGATTTCAGACTGATCGTATGCCGGAGCCACTTCCACTACGTCCATCCCAACGATGTTGAGATCTTTCAGGCCGCGTACCAGTTTAATGGCGCGATCGGAGGTCAGGCCGCCAATTACCGGCGTACCGGTTCCCGGCGCGAAAGCAGGATCCAGGCAGTCGATATCAAAGGTCAGGTAAACCGGCATATCACCCACAATCTGTTTCACCTGGGCGATAACGTCATCCACGCTGCGATCGTTCACCTGGCAGGCGTCCAGCACGGTAAAGCCGTTGTCTTTATCAAACTCGGTACGAATACCAATCTGCACGGAATGATTCGGGTCGATCAGACCTTCTTTCGGCGCAGTATAGAACATGGTGCCGTGGTCAAATTCACAACCGTTCGCGTAGGTATCGGTGTGGGCGTCAAAGTGTACCAGCGCCATTTTGCCGAAATGCTTCGCATGAGCGCGCAGCAGCGGCAGCGTCACAAAATGGTCACCACCGAAGGAGAGCATACGCTTACCGGCAGCCAGCAGCTTCTCGGCGTGTGCCTGCAGTTTCTCGCTCATCTCACGGGCATCGCCGAAGGCATATACCAGATCACCGCAGTCCACCACGTTCAGACGCTCACGCATGTCGAAATTCCACGGGAAGCGGTTGTGTTCCCAGGCCAGATTTGTCGAAACCTGACGGATAGCTGCCGGACCGTGGCGACCACCCGCACGACCAGAAGTGGCCATATCGAACGGCACGCCAGTAATCACCCAGTCAGCATCGCTGTCATATGGCTGGAAGTTCATCGGCAGGCGTAAAAAACCAAAGGCGTTGGAAACCAGTGAGTTATCGTATTGATGACCTAAGGTGCTCATGGATGGACTCCTATTACAAAGTCGATATAAAAAAACCCTTCCGCGTCGTTAGGCCCGACGAGGAAGGGTTGGATTTGCGAAACACAAGTTTGTGCTAATTATCGCCTTAAATGGGCGAGGCATCAAGCGAGGTTGCTATTTACGGCACGGCGGCGGCGCATAGCCATTGTTGTCTGCCGGAAAGGCTTGTCCAGAGCACGGCGGCAGCGCGTTTTGCGCCGGGCCTTGTAATTCAAAGGCGGCAAAGCCGATTACACCGGTATTACGCACATCGCCTTGCGCCGAATTGGCTGCGTAGGAATCAGCAACGTTGGCGAACTGAAAAGCCGCTTCGGTATGTTTATCTTTGCGGAATCCTTTAATCGCTAACGAATCTCCGGCATTCACAATATAACCGTTGTTATTCAGCGAACCTTGTTTACCGTTCAGAACATCCAGGCCATCAACCGTAGCAACGATCTCGTAGTTGGTGTTACGACTGTAATTGCGGACATATAATTGATAATTCATTCCTACTCTGGCATGGACAATATAGCGTGGTTCATTATTTGATGAATCATAAACCCGCGTAATAGGTAGTGAATTAAAATTAGCATCGCGAATAGCATATTCCAGTTCGTTAATACGAATGCTATAAACGCGGTCGTAGCCGGAAGGAACATTAGCTGAATAACTAATAACGATCATCTCCGCCGGATCGCGCCAGGCTCACTCAGCAGATACGCCCTGAACCGTTGAGTGCACATCCCCACCCCAGGCAGTGCCGACATCGCCAGATGCACTGCTATTATACTGCGCGTTACTGGAACAACCTGCCAACAACACGACTAATGCGACCAGCGCGCCACGTACTTTCCATTTTTTCATAACCGTTCCCTCTGCATTTAATTAATGCAGCGATTGTAGGGAGATTATTTAATAAGAAAAGTAGCTAAATTATTTTTAAGAATATATAAAAAGAAAGCGGGCCAATTTACGTAAATAAATCGACCCGCCAGCGGAATAATCTTAATTATTCATCTTCAAGATAGGTATAACCGTATAAACCTGCCTCGAACTCTTCCAGGAACTGTTGTTGCAGTTCAGCATCAAGATCGGTTTTCTTCACTTGATCACGGAACTGAGTTAACAGCGTTTTCGGATCGAGCTGTACATATTGCAGCATGTCCGCCACGGTATCGCCTTCGTCAGACAGTTCCACTTCTACGCTGCCGTCAGGGAAGACGAACACGTCAACCGCTTCGGTATCACCGAACAGGTTGTGCATGTTGCCGAGGATCTCCTGATATGCGCCGACCATAAAGAAACCGAGCATCGGCGGATTCTCCGGATCGTACTCCGGCATTGGCATTGTCGTGGCAATACCGTCACCATCGATATAGTGGTCGATAGCACCGTCAGAGTCACAGGTAATATCCAGCAGCACAGCGCGGCGTTCCGGCACTTGATCCAGCCCTTCCAGCGGCAGTACCGGGAACAACTGGTCGATCCCCCATGCGTCCGGCATCGACTGGAACAGCGAGAAGTTGACGTACATTTTGTCCGCCATACGTTCCTGCAGCTCGTCGATAATCGGACGATGAGCACGGTTTTGCGGATCCAGTTGCTTTTGCACTTCATGGCACATGCTCAAATAAAGCTGCTCAGCCCATGCGCGTTCTTGCAGGCTAAAGGTGCCAGAAGAGTAGCCGATATGAATATCGTGCAGATCCATCTGGCTGTCGTGCAACCATTCACGCAGAGAACGGCGAGTTCCCGGTTCGTGCATTTCCTGCCAGGTTTCCCACATGCTTTGCAGTGCGCGCGGCGCATCTTCTGCGGGCGCGGTCGGCACCGTGTATTCGTTACGTTCCACGCCGATGATATTCGACACCAGCACGGTGTGATGCGCAGTCACCGCACGACCCGATTCGGTGATTACCGTCGGATGCGGCAGACCATTTTCTTCACACGCATCACCAATCGCCCAGATGATATTGTTGGCGTATTCATTGAGGCCGTAGTTCACCGAGCAGTCAGACTGCGAACGGGTACCTTCATAGTCCACGCCCAGACCGCCGCCGACGTCGAAGCACTGAATATTGACGCCCAGCTTGTGCAGTTCCACATAGAAACGTGCGGATTCACGAACGCCCGTGGCGATATCGCGAATATTCGCCATCTGCGAACCAAGGTGGAAGTGCAGCAATTGCAGGCTGTCGAGACGCCCGGCTTCACGCAGCGTTTCAACCAATTGCAGTACCTGAGTCGCTGCCAGGCCGAACTTCGATTTTTCCCCGCCGGAAGATTGCCATTTACCCGAACCCTGTGAGGCCAGACGTGCACGCACGCCCAGACGAGGAACGACATTCAGACGTTCTGCTTCATCCAGCACAATGGCGATTTCTGACATCTTCTCAATGACCAGATAGACCTTGTGGCCCATCTTCTCGCCAATTAATGCCAAGCGGATATATTCGCGGTCTTTATAACCGTTGCAGACGATGACGCTGCGGGTCATGCCAGCATGCGCCAGAACGGCCATCAACTCTGCTTTCGAGCCTGCTTCCAGTCCCAACGGTTCGCCAGAATGAATCAGGGACTCAATCACGCGGCGATGCTGGTTAACTTTGATCGGATAAACGAGGAAGTAGTCACCGTTATAACCGTAGGATTCACGCGCACGTTTAAACGCGGCGTTTATGGAACGCAAACGGTGCTGCAGGATCTGCGGGAAACAGAACAGTGCAGGCAGACGCTGGCCCTGTGCTTCGCGGGTTTTCACCAACTGCGCGAGATCGACGCGAGCTTCCGGTACGTCCGGGTCCGGGCACACGCTGATGTGGCCCAGCTCGTTAACGTCATAGTAGTTATTGCCCCACCAGGCAATATTGTAAGTACGCAGCATCTTGCTGGCTTCCTGGGAGCTCATTGCAACCTCCTGCATGGAGCGTAGTACACCGTGTTCGCCCGCTGACGAAGGCAAACTCATAGACATGTCGTCAGACATAGCGAACCTCAAATTATTTTATTAAGTGTAAAACAGTTAACCACTATCGCAGCCTGAAACTGCGATAACAACCCATAAGCACATGGATTTTCCAGCAGTGTATGCTGACGCTCCGACTGCGCAACCGGTTTCTTTTTCATAACATTATTAAGCACATAACCGAACGTAAGTGTGACAGTTCGGCGAAACCACGAGAAAACTCTTGTTTTTACAAGAGCGCCCTTGTTCAGTCCTCAGTAACTGTAACCAGCTCTTGAATCCTGAGAAGCGCCGAGATGGGTATAACATCGGCAGGTATGCAAAGCAGAGATGCAGAGTGCGGGGAACGAATCTTCACCAGAACGGTGAGACAGGTTAAGCAGCAGACAACGGTTCATTATTTCGTATCACCTCCACGGTCGCCCGTTAAGACGAACCCACAAGCCAAAACTCTGATTTCAACCCGGCTGGAAGTGGCAACACGAAAGAAACGTCGTGTGCTTTTTATTTAAGCCGCGCGTCGCGTTTTATACCCCACAATGGCAGAAAATTGCAAAAGATAAATACAAAGAATGCCAGCATTGTCAGGAAAAATTTCCAGCCACGTTTTTAACAGAATGAGACACGATTCAAAAAAAAGTGGAAATCGGGTGAAGGATTGACCTAAAATAGCCATCCAGATGTTAATCCATCCATACTGATTAACACTCAGACTGCCAGTGTTTTTAACCTGTCGAGTCGTGGTAGGATCCGCTCCCACAGAAAATCCACACAACAGTTTGAGCTAACCAAATTCTCTTTAGGTGATATTAAATATGGCAAAACACCTTTTTACGTCCGAGTCCGTCTCTGAAGGGCATCCTGACAAAATTGCTGACCAAATCTCTGATGCCGTTTTAGACGCGATCCTCGAACAGGATCCGAAAGCACGCGTTGCTTGCGAAACCTACGTAAAAACCGGCATGGTTTTAGTTGGCGGTGAAATCACCACCAGCGCCTGGGTAGACATCGAAGAGATCACCCGTAACACCGTTCGCGAAATTGGCTATGTACATTCCGACATGGGCTTTGACGCTAACTCCTGTGCGGTCCTGAGCGCCATCGGCAAACAATCTCCTGACATCAACCAGGGCGTTGACCGTGCCGATCCGCTGGAACAGGGCGCGGGCGACCAGGGTCTGATGTTTGGCTACGCAACCAACGAAACCGACGTGCTGATGCCAGCACCTATCACCTATGCACACCGTCTGGTACAGCGTCAGGCTGAAGTGCGTAAAAACGGCACTCTGCCGTGGTTGCGCCCGGACGCGAAAAGCCAGGTGACTTTCCAGTATGACGACGGCAAAATCGTCGGCATCGATGCTGTTGTGCTTTCCACTCAGCACTCTGAAGATATCGACCAGAAATCGCTGCAAGAAGCGGTAATGGAAGAGATCATCAAGCCGATTCTGCCGGCTGAATGGCTGACTTCAGCAACCAAATTCTTCATCAACCCGACCGGACGTTTTGTTATCGGCGGCCCGATGGGTGACTGCGGTCTGACTGGTCGTAAAATTATCGTAGATACCTACGGCGGCATGGCACGTCACGGTGGCGGCGCGTTCTCTGGTAAAGATCCGTCAAAAGTGGACCGTTCTGCAGCGTACGCAGCACGTTATGTCGCGAAAAACATCGTTGCTGCTGGCCTGGCCGATCGTTGTGAAATTCAGGTTTCCTACGCAATTGGCGTGGCTGAACCGACCTCCATCATGGTGGAAACTTTCGGTACCGAGAAAGTGCCTTCTGAACAGCTGACCCTGCTGGTACGTGAGTTCTTCGACCTGCGTCCATACGGTCTGATTCAGATGCTGGATCTGCTGCACCCGATCTACAAAGAAACCGCAGCATACGGTCACTTTGGTCGCGAACATTTCCCGTGGGAAAAAACCGACAAAGCGCAACTGCTGCGTGAAGCTGCCGGTCTGAAGTAATCTTTCTTCACCTGCTTTCAAAGGCCAGCCTCGCGCTGGCCTTTTCTTTTACCTCACCGCGGTGGATAGGCGTTCACGCCGCATCCGGCAAAAAGCCGCCCGCGCAATGACATCATTCTTCCTGAACACGTTTTACCCGCAAATCATCATCACGATTGAAACCGATTACACCAGCAACACAGAGCAAATATTCACAATATTTTCATCGTATGATTCATTTTTTATAATCGTTACATTTCTTTTCAGTTAAGTCTTAAATGCAGATAACTGTGTTTAACCTATGATTATATAACTCAATTATTTTCATACACTTAAATTATAATCATAATGAATGTTAGTGTAAGCGATTACACTGATGTGATTTGCTTCACATCTTTTTACGTCGTACTCACCTATCTTAATTCACAATAAAAAATAACCATATTGGAGGGCATCATGCCTGACGCTAAAAAACAGGGGCGGTCAAACAAGGCAATGACGTTTTTCGTCTGCTTCCTTGCTGCTCTGGCGGGATTACTCTTTGGCCTGGATATCGGTGTAATTGCTGGCGCACTGCCGTTTATTGCAGATGAATTCCAGATTACTTCGCACACGCAAGAATGGGTCGTAAGCTCCATGATGTTTGGTGCCGCAGTCGGTGCGGTGGGTAGCGGCTGGCTCTCCTTTAAACTCGGGCGCAAAAAGAGCCTGATGATCGGCGCAATCCTGTTTGTTGCCGGTTCGCTGTTCTCTGCCGCTGCACCGAACGTTGAAGTGCTGATTCTTTCCCGCGTGCTGCTGGGACTGGCGGTAGGTGTGGCCTCCTATACCGCGCCGCTGTACCTCTCCGAAATTGCGCCAGAGAAAATCCGCGGCAGTATGATCTCGATGTATCAGTTGATGATCACTATCGGGATCCTCGGTGCTTATCTTTCTGATACCGCCTTCAGCTACACCGGTGCATGGCGCTGGATGCTGGGTGTGATTATCATCCCGGCAATTCTGCTACTGATTGGCGTCTTCTTCCTGCCAGACAGCCCACGTTGGTTTGCTGCCAAACGCCGCTTTGTTGATGCCGAACGCGTGCTACTGCGCCTGCGCGACACCAGCGCGGAAGCCAAACGTGAACTGGATGAAATCCGTGAAAGTTTGCAGGTTAAACAAAGCGGTTGGGCGCTGTTTAAAGAGAACAGTAACTTCCGTCGCGCGGTGTTCCTGGGTGTACTGTTGCAGGTGATGCAGCAATTCACCGGGATGAACGTCATCATGTATTACGCGCCAAAAATCTTCGAACTGGCGGGATATACCAACACGACGGAACAAATGTGGGGGACCGTGATTGTCGGCCTGACCAACGTACTTGCCACCTTTATCGCAATCGGTCTTGTTGACCGTTGGGGACGTAAACCAACGTTGACGCTGGGCTTCATGGTGATGGCTGTGGGCATGGGCGTACTGGGTACAATGATGCATATCGGTATTCACTCACCGTCGGCGCAATATTTCGCCATCGCCATGCTGCTGATGTTTATTGTCGGTTTTGCCATGAGCGCGGGTCCGTTGATTTGGGTACTGTGTTCTGAAATCCAGCCGCTGAAAGGCCGCGACTTCGGTATCACCTGCTCCACCGCTACCAACTGGATTGCCAACATGATTGTCGGCGCAACCTTCCTGACCATGCTCAACACGCTGGGCAACGCCAATACCTTCTGGGTTTACGCAGGTCTGAATGTGCTGTTTATCCTGCTGACACTGTGGCTGGTGCCGGAAACCAAACACGTTTCGCTGGAACACATTGAACGTAATCTGATGAAAGGTCGTAAACTGCGCGAAATCGGCGCTCACGATTAATCTCCTCAGGCTTCCTCCCGTCGCGGAGGAAGCCACCTCTTGCAGTCATCTTTTCTTCGCTCTATCCTCTGCCGCTATGAAAACATCCCGTCTCCCTATCGCCATCCAACAGGCTGTTATGCGTCGCCTGCGGGAAAAACTCGCCCAGGCCAACCTGAAGCTGGGGCGTAACTATCCGGAGCCAAAACTCTCTTATACCCAGCGTGGCACATCCGCCGGAACGGCCTGGCTGGAAAGCTATGAAATTCGCCTCAATCCCGTTTTGCTGTTGGAAAACAGTGAAGCCTTTATTGAAGAAGTGGTGCCACACGAACTGGCGCATCTGCTGGTGTGGAAGCACTTCGGTCGCGTAGCGCCACATGGCAAAGAGTGGAAGTGGATGATGGAAAGCGTGCTGGGCGTTCCCGCCCGCCGTACGCATCAGTTTGAACTGCAATCCGTGCGCCGTAACACTTTCCCCTACCGTTGCAAATGCCAGGAGCATCAGCTTACCGTACGTCGTCATAACCGCGTGGTACGAGGCGAAGCCGTCTATCGCTGCGTTCACTGCGGCGAACAACTGGTTGCTCAATAACCAGCAGAACTATCAGGAATTTTACTGATCTGGCTGATTGCATACCAAAACAACTTTCGCTACGTTGCTCGCTCGTTTTAACACGGAGTAAGTGATGTACCGTAATTTGTCTGTGGCTGCGGTGGTACTGAGCGCAGCATTATCCGGCACGGCGTTAGCCGAAGGCATCAATAGTTTTTCCCAGGCGAAAACAGCAGCGGTAAAAGTCTACGCTGATGTGCCGGGAACATTTTACTGCGGATGTAAAATCAACTGGCAGGGTAAAAAAGGCATCGTGGATCTGGAGTCGTGCGGGTATCAGGTGCGCAAAAATGAAAACCGCGCCAGCCGCGTAGAGTGGGAACATGTTGTTCCCGCCTGGCAGTTCGGCCACCAGCGTCAGTGCTGGCAGGAAGGCGGTCGTAAAAACTGCGCTAAAGATCCGGTTTATCGCCAAATGGAAAGCGATATGCATAACCTGCAGCCCGCGATAGGTGAAGTGAACGGCGATCGCGGCAACTTTATGTACAGCCAGTGGAATGGCGGCGAGGGCCAGTATGGGCAGTGCGCCATGAAGATTGATTTCAAAGAAAAAGTTGCTGAACCGCCAGCTCATGCCCGTGGTTCCATTGCGCGGATTTACTTCTACATGCGTGACCAGTACAACCTGACACTCTCACGCCAGCAAACGCAGCTGTTTAACGCCTGGAACAAAATGTATCCGGTCACCGACTGGGAGTGTGAGCGTGACGAACGCATCGCGAAGGTGCAAGGCAATCACAACCCGTATGTGCAACGCGCTTGCCAGGCGCGAAAGAGCTAACCTACACTAGCGAAATTCTTTTTGTTAACCCTGCCCCACGCGCGCAACCGCGTGGGGAGACGACGCGGATATTTAACCATGCGTATCCCCCGCATTTATCATCCTGAACCACTCACCAGCAATTCGCAGATCGCGCTTTGTGAAGATGCCGCTAACCATATCGGGCGCGTCCTGCGTATGGGGCCAGGTCAGGCATTACAGTTATTTGACGGCAGCAACCAGGTCTTTGACGCAGAAATCACCAGCGCCAGCAAAAAAAGCGTGGAAGTTAAAGTGCTGGAAGGCCAGGTAGACGATCGTGAATCTCCCTTGCATATTCACCTCGGTCAGGTGATGTCGCGCGGAGAAAAAATGGAATTCACTATCCAAAAATCGATAGAACTTGGCGTAAGCCTCATTACGCCACTTTTTTCTGAACGCTGCGGCGTTAAACTGGATAGTGAACGTTTGAACAAGAAGCTCCAGCAGTGGCAGAAAATTGCAATTGCCGCCTGCGAGCAGTGTGGTCGTAATCGGGTACCAGAAATCCGTCCGGCGATGGATCTGGAAGCCTGGTGTGCAGAGCAAGATGAAGGCTTGAAACTCAATCTTCACCCGCGCGCCAGTAACAGCATCAACACGCTGCCGTTACCAGTCGAACGCGTCCGCCTGCTGATTGGCCCGGAAGGCGGTTTGTCGGCAGATGAAATTGCCATGACTGCCCGCTATCAATTTACTGATATCCTGTTGGGACCTCGCGTTCTGCGTACTGAGACAACTGCGCTCACCGCCATTACCGCGCTACAAGTGCGTTTTGGCGATCTGGGCTAACGGAGAAGAATAATGATCAAGCTCGGCATCGTGATGGACCCCATCGCAAGCATCAACATCAAGAAAGATTCCAGTTTCGTTATGTTGCTGGAAGCACAGCGTCGTGGTTACGAACTTCACTATATGGAGATGGCCGATCTCTATTTGATCAATGGTGAGGCTCGCGCTCGTACCCGTACTTTGAGCGTCGAACAGAACTACGATAAATGGTACGAGTTCACGGGTGAGCAGGATCTGCAACTGGCCGATCTCGACGTGATTCTGATGCGTAAAGATCCGCCGTTTGATACCGAGTTTATCTACGCGACCTATATTCTGGAACGCGCCGAAGAGAAAGGAACGCTGATTGTTAACAAGCCGCAGAGCCTGCGCGACTGTAACGAGAAACTGTTTACCGCATGGTTCTCTGACTTAACGCCAGAAACGCTGGTCACGCGCAATAAAGCGCAGTTGAAAGCGTTCTGGGAAAAACACAGCGACATCATTCTTAAGCCGCTGGACGGTATGGGTGGCGCGTCGATTTTCCGCGTGAAAGAAGGCGATCCGAACCTTGGTGTGATTGCCGAAACCTTGACTGAGCACGGCACTCGCTACTGCATGGCACAAAATTATCTGCCAGCGATTAAAGATGGTGACAAGCGCGTGCTGGTGGTGGATGGCGAACCAGTACCGTACTGTCTGGCGCGTATTCCACAGGGCGGCGAAACCCGTGGTAATCTGGCTGCCGGTGGTCGTGGCGAACCTCGTCCGCTAACGGAAAGCGACTGGAAAATCGCCCGTCAGGTAGGACCAACGCTGAAAGAAAAAGGGCTGATTTTTGTTGGTCTGGATATTATCGGTGACCGCCTGACTGAAATTAACGTCACCAGCCCAACCTGTATTCGTGAGATTGAAGCAGAGTTTCCGGTGTCTATCACCGGAATGTTAATGGATGCTATTGAAGCACGATTACAGCAGCAGTAACCCTGTTTAGCGAGAGGGATCTCGTTGAGACTATGAGTGACAGCGCCATACTTTCCACGCATACTGGGCGCTGTTGCTTTTTTGAACCAGGAAACAGAACCTCTGACAATGAATTTACAGCATCACTTTCTTATTGCCATGCCTGCTCTCCAGGATCCGATTTTCCGTCGTTCCGTGGTCTACATTTGCGAACATAATACCAATGGAGCAATGGGGATCATCATTAACAAGCCACTGGAAAATCTCAAAATTGAAGGGATTCTGGAAAAGCTGAAGATCACGCCAGAGCCGCGTGATGAATCTGTCCGTCTGGACAAACCGGTTATGCTTGGCGGTCCGCTGGCTGAAGATCGCGGGTTTATTTTGCATACCCCTCCATCCAATTTTGCATCCAGCATTCGCATTTCAGATAACACGGTGATGACCACTTCCCGCGATGTGCTGGAAACACTCGGCACCGATAAACAACCTGCTGACGTGATGGTAGCCCTTGGTTACTCCTCCTGGGATAAAGGCCAACTGGAACAAGAAATTCTCGATAACGCGTGGTTAACCGCCCCGGCAGATCTGAATATTCTGTTCAAAACACCGATAGCCGACCGCTGGCGCGATGCGGCAAGGCTGATTGGTGTTGATATTCTCACCATGCCTGGTGTGGCAGGGCATGCCTGATGAGCGGAACATTACTCGCCTTCGACTTCGGCACCAAAAGCATTGGCGTAGCGGTCGGCCAACGCATTACCGGCACCGCTCGCCCGCTGCCCGCAATTAAAGCACAGGACGGTACGCCGGACTGGAACATCCTCGAGCGTTTACTGAAAGAGTGGCAGCCAGACGAAATCATCGTCGGTTTGCCGCTGAATATGGACGGCACCGAGCAACCATTGACTGCCAGAGCACGTAAATTTGCCAACCGTATTCATGGCCGTTTCGGTGTTGAAGTAAAGCTTCATGACGAGCGTCTTAGCACCGTGGAAGCGCGTTCCGGTCTGTTTGAACAGGGCGGCTATCGGGCGCTCAACAAAGGCAAAGTCGACTCTGCCTCTGCGGTTATTATTCTCGAAAGTTATTTCGAGCAGGGATATTAAGGCGATTTAAAAGCCTGGCGGATAGTCGTTACCGTCATCCCGCCATCTTGCCGGATGCGGCGTGAACGCCTTATCCAGCCCACATGTGGCAGCGGTCGTAGGTCTGATAAGACGCATCAGCGTCGCATCAGACGTTCATTGCCGGATGCGGTGTGAATGACTACGTTTGTAGGCCCGATAAGCTTGCGCATCGGGCATGTTTACAATTCGTATCAGGCACAGCAACGTCACAAACGCCCTTCCCCCACCCGCTGTTGATAACTCCGCTGAAACGTTATCATCCCCACCTGCTGCCCGGTTTGAATAACATGCGGTAACTGGTGGGTTTTCCCTTCGCGAATCAAATTCCCCACCGCAGGTGTGTTAATCAGTAATTCAAACAGCGCCACGCGTCCTTCCTGTTTATCCACTTCCAGCTTTTGTGACAACACCGCCCGTAAACTACCTGCCAGTTGATTACGCACGGGATCTTTTTCCTGCGCCGGAAACGAATCCACCAGTCGCTCAACTGCCTGCGCTGCGCCGCGAGTGTGTAATGTCGCCAGCACCAGGTGCCCGGTTTCTGCCGCCGTTAGCGCCAGACGGATTGTCTCGCTGTCACGCAGCTCTCCGAGCAAAATCACATCAGGATCCTCCCGCAATGCGGCCCGCAATCCCGATGCGAACGTCATACAGTGCAAACCAATTTCCCGCTGCTGGATCAAACATCGCTGGCTGGCATAGAGATATTCCACAGGATCTTCCAGCGTCAGAATATGCGCATCGGCATGTTGATTGAGATAGCCAACCATTGCCGCCAGCGTGGTGGATTTACCACTCCCCGTCGCCCCCGTCACCAGAATCAGTCCATTCTCGCTCTTGAGTAATTCCGGCAATACCGGTGGTGCGCCAAGCTGTTCGAGCTGCGGGCAGTGCGAAGGTAACAGCCGTAACGCCAGAGATATGCCTTGCCGCTGCGCGAACGCACTGCCGCGCAATCGCTGGTTTTCCGCCAGCGACACGGCAAAATCCAGCTGACCATTCTCCAGCAATATTGCCCGCTGATCGTCATCCAGCCACTCCCGCAGTAGCTCTTCGACGTCCGGCGCATCAAACGGCGCAGCTTCCATTCTGCCGCGAATGCGCCATCGTGCGGGCCAGGTGCTGCACAGGTGTAGATCAGAGACGTTATGCTTTACACTAAGGGCCACAATTTCTTCCATATTCATACTAAGATCCTCGGAAAATGAACGATATTGCGCATAACCTGGCACAGGTCCGGGACAAAATCTCAGCGGCTGCAACGCGTTGCGGCCGTTCTCCAGAAGAAATTACGCTGCTTGCAGTCAGTAAAACAAAACCTGCGAGCGCCATCGCAGAAGCCATTGATGCCGGGCAGCGTCAATTTGGTGAAAACTACGTTCAGGAAGGGGTAGATAAAATTCGCCACTTTCAGGAGCTGGGCGTAACAGGATTAGAATGGCATTTTATTGGCCCGTTGCAGTCTAATAAAAGCCGCCTGGTGGCAGAGCATTTCGACTGGTGTCATACCATCGACCGTTTGCGTATCGCCACACGCCTGAACGACCAGCGACCGGCAGAACTTCCCCCTCTTAACGTGCTGATTCAAATTAATATTAGTGATGAAAACAGCAAGTCAGGGATTCAACTGGCGGAACTGGACGAGCTGGCAGCTGCGGTCGCTGAACTACCGCGTTTACGTCTACGCGGGCTGATGGCAATCCCGGCGCCTGAGTCAGAATATGTAAGGCAGTTTGAAGTTGCACGCCAAATGGCTGTAGCATTTGCCGGACTGAAAACGCGCTACCCGCATATCGACACGCTCTCTCTGGGAATGTCGGACGATATGGAAGCCGCCATTGCGGCAGGTAGCACAATGGTTCGTATCGGCACTGCCATCTTTGGTGCACGTGATTACTCTAAAAAATAAGGAATCTTAAGAACGCCATGAATACGTTGACTTTCCTGCTTTCAACGGTCATTGAGCTGTATACCATGGTGCTGTTATTACGCATCTGGATGCAGTGGGCTCATTGTGATTTTTATAACCCTTTCTCACAGTTTGTGGTGAAGGTGACACAACCGATTATCGGGCCACTGCGCCGCGTTATTCCGGCAATGGGGCCAATTGATAGCGCCTCGCTGCTGGTTGCCTATATTCTCAGTTTCATCAAAGCCATCGTGCTGTTTAAAGTGGTGACCTTCCTGCCGATCATCTGGATTGCCGGTTTATTGATTCTGCTGAAAACCATCGGCCTGCTGATTTTCTGGGTCCTGCTGGTGATGGCGATTATGAGCTGGGTAAGCCAGGGTCGTAGCCCAATTGAATACGTGCTGATTCAGCTTGCCGATCCGCTGCTGCGCCCGATTCGACGCCTGCTACCGGCAATGGGTGGGATTGATTTCTCGCCGATGATCCTCGTTCTGCTACTGTATGTCATTAATATGGGTGTCGCAGAAGTGCTGCAGGCGACCGGAAACATGCTGCTGCCGGGGCTGTGGATGGCGTTATGAGTGCCGTAACAGTTAATGATGACGGTCTGGTTTTACGGCTCTATATTCAGCCGAAAGCCAGCCGTGATTCTATTGTCGGTTTACATGGCGACGAGGTAAAAGTCGCCATTACCGCGCCGCCAGTTGACGGTCAGGCCAACAGCCATCTGGTGAAGTTTCTCGGTAAGCAATTCCGGGTTGCCAAAAGCCAGGTGGTGATTGAGAAAGGCGAACTTGGCCGCCACAAACAAATTAAAATCATTAATCCGCAACAAATCCCGCCAGAAATCGCGGCGTTAATTAATTAGGTATCCTATGCAAAAAGTTGTCCTCGCAACCGGCAATGCCGGTAAAGTGCGTGAGCTGGCGTCGCTGCTTAGCGACTTCGGTCTTGATATCGTGGCCCAAACAGACCTCGGCGTAGATTCCGCTGAAGAAACCGGCCTGACATTTATCGAAAACGCGATTCTGAAAGCGCGCCATGCGGCAAAAGTGACCGGTTTACCGGCAATTGCCGACGACTCCGGTCTGGCGGTAGATGCGCTGGGTGGCGCGCCGGGTATTTACTCCGCGCGTTATTCCGGTGAAGACGCGACCGATCAAAAGAATCTGCAAAAACTGCTGGAAACACTGAAAGACGTACCGGACGACCAACGTCAGGCGCGTTTCCACTGCGTGCTGGTATATCTGCGTCACGCGGAAGATCCCACTCCGCTGGTGTGCCACGGCAGCTGGCCGGGCGTGATTACTCGTGAACCAGCGGGTACTGGCGGCTTTGGTTATGATCCAATCTTCTTCGTGCCTTCCGAAGGGAAAACCGCTGCCGAACTGACCCGCGAAGAAAAGAGCGCCATTTCTCACCGTGGTCGGGCATTGAAACTGCTGCTGGACGCTTTACGTAATGGTTAAATTACCGCCGCTGAGTCTCTACATTCACATCCCGTGGTGCGTGCAGAAATGCCCGTACTGCGATTTCAACTCTCACGCGTTGAAAGGGGAAGTGCCGCACGACGATTACGTTCAGCATCTGCTTTGCGATCTGGACAATGATGTGGCTTACGCACAGGACCGTGAAGTAAAGACAATCTTTATTGGCGGCGGTACGCCGAGCCTGCTTTCCGGCCCGGCGATGCAAACGCTGCTGGACGGCGTGCGTGCGCGTTTGCCGCTGGCAGCGGATGCAGAAATTACTATGGAAGCGAACCCTGGTACGGTTGAAGCCGATCGCTTTGTTGATTATCAGCGTGCTGGTGTGAACCGCATCTCTATTGGCGTACAGAGTTTTAGCGAAGAAAAGCTGAAACGACTTGGGCGCATTCATGGCCCGCAAGAAGCGAAACGTGCAGCAAAACTGGCAAGCGGACTGGGGCTGCGTAGCTTTAATCTCGATTTGATGCACGGGCTGCCGGATCAATCACTGGAAGAGGCGCTAGGCGATCTGCGCCAGGCCATTGAACTGAATCCGCCGCATCTTTCCTGGTATCAACTGACCATCGAACCCAATACGCTGTTTGGCTCGCGCCCTCCCGTACTGCCGGACGAGGATGCGTTATGGGATATTTTCGAACAGGGGCATCAGTTGTTAACCGCGGCAGGTTATCAGCAATATGAAACTTCCGCTTACGCCAAGCCCGGTTATCAGTGCCAGCACAATCTCAACTACTGGCGATTTGGCGACTACATCGGTATTGGCTGCGGCGCGCACGGCAAAGTGACCTTCCCGGATGGGCGCATTCTGCGTACCACCAAAACGCGGCATCCGCGCGGTTTTATGCAGGGGCGGTATCTGGAAAGCCAGCGTGATGTCGAAGCCGCAGATAAGCCGTTTGAGTTCTTTATGAATCGCTTCCGTCTGCTGGAGGCCGCGCCGCGCGTGGAGTTTAGCCAGTATACTGGCCTTTCTGAAGAAGTTATTCGCCCTCAGTTAGACGAGGCTATCGCTCAGGGCTATCTCACAGAATGTGCGGATTACTGGCAGATAACGGAACATGGGAAGTTGTTTTTAAATTCGCTGCTGGAGCTTTTTCTGGCTGAGTAAATTTGTATTGCCGGATGCGGCGAGCGTGTACGCAGCATCCGGCTACAACTCATGCGTCATCGCAACAATTACTTAATCACCCCATTGCGCCGCAATTGTTCGGTATCTTTTTTCCAGCGTTCATTAGCCTGGTTGATATCGTCAATTTTCATCAAAATCGCGACTTTTTTACTGTTTATTTCTGAAACCTTCATCGTTAATGGATATTGCCCTTTCTCGAGCGTTATCCAGTCATCCTGCAATTTACGGCTAAGTTTTTGTGATTGCAGAAAAGTCTGTCGCCGTTGTTCGTTGATATCAAAATCTCGCTTCTGCTGAATCGGCACTTCATAACACTCTTCACTCTGTTTATGACATGCCGCAATCGCCGGTTGATAAACCTCTTTGTCATATTTAACCGCGAACGCCTCGCTATCATTCTGTTTATTAAACTCATCACGCTGTTGGTGAATTTTTTTAAAGGCGTCTTCGCGGGTCATTTGCTTGCCATTTGCATCTTTTCCCCAATATGCATCTGCTGCTTTCTGCGCCGCCACCATTAGCTTATCAAGCTCTTTTACATCCTTTTCCAGCGCAGGAATCGAGTTCTTCTGGGTATTCAACGCTGATTCAAGCTGACTAAAGCGATAATTGAAATCTTCGCTATTTACGATCAGATATTTATTATTCGTTTTAATATCGTCGACCACCCGCCCACTATCGCTGGCTGCCGCCTGAAAAGAGTAAAAATTCACCGTCCAGCCAGACGCGGGTGTTCCTTTACTGGTTAACATCGCCGAGAATTTTACTGGTTTATCTTTCGTCCAGGTCTGTTCCAGCAGTTCATAATCTGTCAACTGACCGACCCAGGTATAGAGATCGTCACTGGAAGAGACATCGCCTTCCGCTGACCAGGTGGCCTGATTACCCTTAGCATCAAGATTTTTTAAGGTGATGGCATCAAGCTTGAGAATGCCGTGATACTGCTTTTTGAATTGATCTTTTAAGATATTTTCAGTTGGCGATTCGCCATCTGCCCAGCTGTAACCTGACGTCAACACGAACAATGCCGTGCCTACAATCCATTGCTTTTTCACCGGAACACCCTCGCGCGGAATAATTTATTTCAGTGATTATCATCAGGGTAATAATAATTGGCAATGGACGTGAGTCTGAAGTGAATAAGCCCCGGCGCGATACCGGGGCGAAGTGATTAGTACTGATTGAAAATCTGCTGGATTTGCAGCGGATCTTTGGTTTGCGTCAGAGCCAGTTGCAGCAGAACGCGTGCTTTTTGCGGGTTCAGCGTGCCGGAGGCAACGAAACCATATTTCGCATCATCCACTTCGGCATCCTGAGTGGTAGCGCCCGTCGGTACGCGGGAAGAACGCACTACCGCAGTACCGTTTTTCGCGGCGGTTGCCAGAGTGTCAAACACGGATTTATACAGGTTGCCGTTACCCACACCAGCGCTCACGATGCCATCATAGCCCGCATCTACCAGGGCTTTAGCCGGAAGATCGGATGCGTTAGCGTAGTTATAAACAATGCCGACTTTCGGCAGTTCATTCAGCTTAGAGACATCGAACGGCGTGTCGCTGGTGTGCTTACGTGCCGGGGTACGCTGATAGTCAATCTTACCGTTATGAATGTATCCCAGCGGACCGTAGTTAACAGACTTAAAGGTCGCTACGTCGGTGGTGTTGGTTTTGGTGACATCGCGACCGTCCAGTACGGTGTCGTTCATCACCACCAGCACGCCACGATTGGCGGAGGCTTTATCAGCGGCGGTCACTACCGCGTTATACAGGTTGAATGGACCGTCTGCGCTCATGGAGGTGGATGGGCGCATTGCGCCGACCATCACCACCGGTTTGTCGCATTTCACCGTCAGATCGAGGAAGTAAGCAGTCTCTTCCATCGTGTCGGTACCGTGGGTAATAACGAAGCCGTCAGTCTTATCGCAGTCAGTGTTAATTTTTTTCGCCAGTGTCAGCCAGACATTATCGTTCATGTCCTGGGAGCCGATATTAACGACCTGCTCGCCTTTAACGTTCGCAATGTCCTTCAGTTGCGGCACCGCATTGACCAGATTTTCTACGCCAACTTTACCCGCTGTGTAGTTAGATTTGGTTGCGGAGTCACCACCACCGGCAATCGTCCCGCCAGTCGCTAAAATGGTGATATTGGGTAATGCCAATGCTGCACCACTAAAACCCATAACCAGTGCGGCAAGTGCCGTCTTTTTGAAAAACTCCATTTCATTCCTCCAGTTACGTGAACGCTACGTATTATCCCTTAGCTTTGTATAGGAAATTTGACGTTAAACAATTTACTTTGTGAATAGATTTTGGAGATCTATAAAGTTAGAGGCAGGTAACAAAATGAAGAATTAAACGGCATAAAAAAGCATTATGCCGTCTTAGACTAGAGGATTATTTCAAATTTCCGACCAGGGCTTTACGGCTGTCTTCCAGAGTCACAACACGGCTACAAACATCTTTGCCAAATTGCTGGAAATCTTTTTCCTGTTTTTTCCACTCGGTCTGGATTGAGGATTGCAGTCCCCCCAGGCTTCCCAGCACATTCTGTAACGGGTTGCCGCCGCTTTTCAGCACCGCTTTCGCGCCCATTTCGTTAATGCTGTCCTGCAAAATTCCGCCCATCGCCTGATTCACTAACTGCTGACCTTCGGCGCGAACCTGATCAATGGCTTTATAGTGAAACGTCAGGCCATCGCTGCGCGTTTCGATAATGCGATTCATCTGCTCTTTCAGCTGCGCATCAAGTTTGGTCAGACGGCTGCGCATTTTGCTGCTTTCGCCCATCTCCTGAACGATAATTTTATCCAGAGCAACGCGTGCTTTCTCTACGCGGCTTTTCGCACCTTCATCAATCCACGGCAGCGTGCTGCGCAGTTCGGCCTGATAATCCTTCGCCTGCTCGCGCTGGGCGGCGTTCAGTGAATATTGCTTGCCGTTGTACATCACATTGCCGTCTGGCGTGATCACCAGATTGCCGTTTTCGCCCTTCACCTGCACGGTTTGCGGGCTGACAATCACATCGTCACGCGGCGTGACGCTGCACTGGTAGTCGGCGTGAGCGGTCATTGCCGTCACTGAAAGTGCTGCCGCCAGCAGCATTTTGCGCATCATAGTCTTCCCTCAAGAACAAATCAGGCCAGCATTTGCTGGCCCCAGATTGATAACAAAGTACACGTTGTCCATGCCGGATGCGGCGTAAATGCTTTATCCGGCCTACTCGATCGTGCATCTTTGTAGGCCTGATAAGCGTAGCGCATCAGGCAGTTTTGCATTTGTCATCGCCCGTATGCTTTATTAGTCCCACCAAACGTCGAAAAGTTCGCTGGTGCGAACCTCATCCAGTTTGCGCTCTTCCAGCCACTTACGCACAATCGCCTGATGTTCTTCGGTGCATTTGCCGATTTCCTGCATGCAGATCAGACCTTCCCAGGCCAGATAACCGCTGCCGTCAAAGGCCAGTTTGTTCGGTTCGATAACCTCGTTAATAAAGTCATCAACGGTTTTATCAATCTGCTCTTCCGATGTACCTTCCGGGAATCGCCATGCCACCGAAAATCCTAATTCCTGGAATTCGTCGATGTGCATTTTTTTACGCAGACGACGGCTACGGTTCTTTGCCATTATTTCACCCTCTCGAACATTAAGTCCCATACTCCGTGACCAAGACGATGACCACGTTGTTCAAATTTCGTCACCGGACGTGATGCCGGACGCGGTACGTAATCATTGCTCTCTGACAGGTTTTTATAACCGTCAATGGAAGACATCACTTCGAGCATATGTTCCGCATAAGGTTCCCAGTCGGTCGCCATATGGAATACGCCACCCAGCTGCAGTTTGCTTTTTACCAGTTCGGCAAACGGCACCTGAACGATACGGCGTTTATTATGGCGCGCTTTGTGCCACGGGTCAGGGAAAAAGAGTTGCACCATGCGCAATGAATTGTCAGGAATCATTTTATGCAGCACTTCGACCGCGTCGTGACACATCACGCGCAGGTTGCTTAAGCCCTCTTCATGCGCGGAAGCCAGGCAAGCCCCAACGCCCGGTGAATGCACTTCAATGCCGAGGAAGTCCTGCTCAGGGCGATCTTTAGCCATTGCCACCAGCGACGCGCCCATGCCAAAACCAATCTCAAGCGTCACCGGCGCTTCACGGCCAAACAGCGTCGGGAAATCCAGCATATCTTCGCTGAATTCAACGCCCATCACCGGCCAGTAGTTTTCCAGCGCATGTTCCTGGCCTTTGGTCAGTCGCCCCTGGCGGCGCACAAAACTACGGATACGGCGCAGTGGGCGGCCGTTTTCATCAAATTCCGGTGAGATGACGTCGTTTTTCATAAAGATTTAGTCGCTTGTGAAAGTGTTCTGAAAACGGGCATTATCCAAAGTTAGTTGCCGGATGCAAGCATGATAAGGCCGTGGCTGCGGAAAGTTCCGGTTTACACCCCGCCGCGGCTGTGCTGCAATCTTGCCCCCAACAACAGTGAATTCGGTGACCATGCAAGCGTCGCAATTTTCAGCCCAGGTTCTGGACTGGTACGATAAATACGGGCGGAAAACGCTGCCCTGGCAAATTGACAAGACGCCCTACAAAGTATGGCTCTCAGAAGTGATGTTGCAACAAACTCAGGTTGCGACCGTTATCCCCTATTTTGAACGCTTTATGGCGCGCTTCCCGACGGTGACCGATCTCGCCAACGCGCCGCTCGACGAAGTTCTCCACTTGTGGACCGGGCTTGGCTATTACGCCCGCGCGCGCAATCTGCATAAAGCGGCACAACAAGTTGCCACCTTACACGGCGGTAAATTCCCGGAAACCTTTGAAGAAGTTGCGGCGTTACCGGGCGTCGGGCGTTCCACTGCGGGCGCGATTCTCTCACTTTCTCTGGGTAAGCACTTTCCGATTCTCGACGGTAACGTCAAACGCGTGCTGGCGCGCTGCTATGCTGTAAGCGGCTGGCCTGGGAAAAAAGAGGTCGAGAATAAATTATGGAGTTTGAGCGAGCAGGTGACGCCCGCGGTTGGCGTGGAGCGGTTTAATCAGGCGATGATGGATTTAGGTGCGATGATTTGTACGCGTTCGAAGCCGAAATGCTCGCTCTGCCCGCTGCAAAACGGTTGTATTGCCGCCGCCAATAATAGCTGGTCGCTTTATCCGGGCAAAAAGCCGAAACAGACGCTGCCGGAGCGCACCGGCTACTTTCTGCTGTTACAGCACAAAGATGAAGTATTGCTGGCGCAGCGTCCGCCGAGCGGATTGTGGGGCGGTTTATACTGTTTCCCACAGTTTGCCGACGAAGAAAGTTTGCGAGAATGGCTGGCGCAACGGCAGATTGCTGCCGATAACCTGACGCAACTGACCGCGTTTCGGCATACCTTCAGCCATTTCCACTTAGATATTGTGCCTATGTGGCTTCCCGTGTCGTCATTCACCGGCTGCATGGATGAAGGCAATGCGCTCTGGTATAACTTAGCGCAACCGCCGTCAGTTGGCCTGGCGGCTCCCGTGGAGCGTTTGTTACAGCAGTTACGCACTGGCGCGCCGGTTTAGCGCGTGAATCGATAAAGAGGATGATTTATGAGCAGAACGATTTTTTGTACTTTCCTGCAGCGTGAAGCAGAAGGTCAGGATTTTCAGCTGTACCCCGGCGAACTGGGAAAACGCATCTATAACGAGATCTCCAAAGAAGCCTGGGCGCAGTGGCAGCACAAACAAACCATGCTGATTAATGAAAAGAAACTCAACATGATGAATGCCGAGCACCGCAAGCTGCTGGAGCAGGAGATGGTTAACTTCCTGTTCGAAGGTAAAGAGGTGCATATCGAGGGCTATACGCCGGAAGATAAAAAATAAAAACAGTGCCGGAGCACGCCTCCGGCAACTTGCATAAAAACAAACACAACACGCACCCGGAATGATGAAAAAATATCTCGCGCTGGCTTTGATTGCGCCGTTGCTCATCTCCTGTTCGACGACCAAAAAAGGCGATACCTATAATGAAGCCTGGGTCAAAGATACCAACGGTTTTGATATTCTGATGGGGCAATTTGCCCACAATATTGAGAACATTTGGGGATTCAAAGAGGTGGTGATCGCCGGTCCTAAGGACTACGTGAAATACACCGATCAATATCAGACCCGCAGCCACATCAACTTCGATGACGGTACGATCACTATCGAAACCATCGCCGGGACAGAACCTGCTGCGCATTTGCGCCGGGCAATTATCAAAACATTATTGATGGGCGACGATCCGAGTTCGGTCGATCTCTATTCCGACGTTGATGATATTACGATTTCGAAAGAACCTTTCCTTTACGGTCAGGTGGTGGATAACACCGGGCAGCCGATTCGCTGGGAAGGCCGTGCGAGTAACTTCGCGGATTATCTGCTGAAAAACCGCCTCAAAAGCCGCAGCAACGGGCTGCGTATCATCTACAGCGTGACCATTAACATGGTGCCGAACCACCTTGATAAACGTGCGCACAAATATCTCGGCATGGTCCGCCAGGCATCACGGAAATATGGCGTTGATGAGTCGCTGATTCTGGCGATTATGCAGACCGAATCTTCCTTTAACCCGTATGCGGTCAGCCGTTCCGATGCGCTGGGATTAATGCAGGTGGTACAACATACTGCCGGGAAAGATGTGTTCCGCTCACAGGGGAAATCCGGCACGCCGAGCCGCAGTTTCTTGTTTGATCCTGCCAGCAATATTGATACCGGCACCGCGTATCTGGCGATGCTGAATAATGTTTATCTCGGCGGAATTGATAACCCAACGTCGCGGCGTTATGCCGTCATCACCGCCTATAACGGTGGTGCAGGCAGCGTATTACGCGTCTTCTCGAACGATAAAATTCAGGCTGCCGCTATTATAAATACTATGACGCCGGGCGATGTTTATCAGACGCTGACAACCCGCCATCCGTCTGCGGAATCTCGTCGCTATCTTTATAAAGTGAACATGGCGCAGAAATCTTACCGCCGCCGATAATTTCATCTTTGCCTCTGACAATACTCCGAGACAAAGTGTTATACGCATCACAATTTTGCCTTGCAAATTGAGTTTATTTGCAATTATTTGCTACGGATAACAAAAAAACAGTCAGTGAAGTTGATAGAATCGCATCATCTTGCACGGTCAAATGTGCTTTTTAAAACACTCATCCGCATCACGATGTGAGGAAATTAACATGAATCTTAAGCTGCAGCTGAAAATCCTCTCTTTTCTGCAGTTCTGTCTGTGGGGAAGTTGGCTGACGACCCTCGGCTCATATATGTTCGTTACCCTGAAGTTCGACGGTGCTTCCATTGGCGCTGTTTATAGCTCGCTGGGTATCGCTGCGGTCTTTATGCCTGCTTTGCTGGGGATTGTGGCCGACAAATGGTTAAGTGCGAAATGGGTGTATGCTATTTGTCACACCATCGGCGCAATCACCCTCTTCATGGCGGCACAAGTTACCACTCCGGAGGCGATGTTCCTCGTGATATTGATTAACTCGTTTGCTTATATGCCAACGCTTGGGTTAATCAACACCATCTCCTACTATCGCCTGCAAAATGCAGGAATGGATATCGTGACTGATTTCCCGCCAATCCGTATCTGGGGTACTATCGGCTTTATCATGGCGATGTGGGTTGTGAGCCTGTCTGGCTTTGAATTGAGCCACATGCAGCTATATATTGGCGCAGCACTCTCCGCCGTTCTGGTGCTGTTCACCTTTACGCTGCCGTATATTCCGGTTGCTAAACAGCAAGCTAATCAGAGCTGGACGACGCTGCTCGGCCTCGATGCATTCGCGCTGTTTAAAAACAAGCGTATGGCGATTTTCTTCATCTTCTCGATGCTGCTGGGCGCGGAACTGCAGATTACCAACATGTTCGGTAATACCTTCCTGCACAGCTTCGACAAAGATCCGATGTTTGCCAGCAGCTTCATCGTGCAGCATGCGTCAATCATCATGTCGATTTCGCAAATCTCTGAAACCCTGTTCATTCTGACCATCCCGTTCTTCTTAAGCCGCTACGGCATTAAGAACGTAATGATGATCAGTATCGTGGCGTGGATCCTGCGTTTTGCGCTGTTTGCTTACGGCGACCCGACTCCGTTCGGTACTGTACTGCTGGTTCTGTCGATGATTGTTTACGGCTGTGCGTTCGACTTCTTCAACATCTCTGGTTCGGTGTTTGTCGAAAAAGAAGTTAGCCCGGCGATTCGCGCCAGTGCGCAAGGGATGTTCCTGATGATGACCAACGGCTTCGGCTGTATCCTCGGTGGCATCGTGAGCGGTAAAGTGGTTGAGATGTACACCCAAAACGGCATTACCGACTGGCAGACCGTATGGCTGATTTTCGCAGGTTACTCCGTGATTCTGGCCTTCGCATTCATGGCGATGTTTAAATACAAACACGTTCGTGTCCCTGCCGGTACACAAACTGTTAACCACTAATTACGCAAAGAAAAACGGGGCGCCAGAAGGTGCCCCGTTTTTTATTCTTACTTCAACACATAACCGTATAACCGTTTCATTCCATCCGCATCGGTTTCGCTATAGACACCTTGTAGCTCCGGCGAAAATCCCGGCAGCAAATTCACGCCTTCTTCCAGTGCAAGGAAATAACGCTGGACCGCTCCGCCCCACATTTCTCCTGGCACCACGCAAAGCACGCCAGGTGGATACGGCAGCGCGCCTTCCGCCGCAATTCGCCCTTCGGCATCACGAATGCGCACCAACTCCACTTCACCACGAATATAAGCGCTATGCGCGTCCTGGGGATTCATCACCACTGGCGGGAAGCTCTGCTGGCGGAACATCGCTTTTTGCAGGTCTTTGACGTCGAAACTGACATACAGATCGTGCATCTCCTGACACAACTGGCGCAGGGTATAGTCGCGATAGCGCACCGGGTATTTGTTATAAACGCTCGGCAAGACTTCAGACAGCGGCGAGTCATCTTCAATATGCTGTTCAAACTGCACCAGCATCGCCACCAGCTGTGCCAGCTTCTCGTGGCTTTCCGCCGGAGTTAATAAGAACAGAATGGAGTTGAGATCGCACTTCTCCGGCACAATGCCGTTCTCACGCAGATAGTGCGCCAGAATCGTCGCTGGAACGCCAAAATCGCTATATTCGCCGGTTTCAGCATCGATACCCGGCGTAGTGAGTAACAGCTTGCAGGGATCAACAAAATACTGATCCGCGGCATATCCTTCAAAGCCGTGCCACTTCGCCCCCGGCTCAAAACTGAAAAAACGGCGGTCGCTGGCTAACACTGACGTCGGATAATCCTGCCACAATTTGCCATCAATAACAGGTGGAATAAACGGGCGGAACAGCTTACAGCGCGCAAGAATCGCTTTCCGGGCTTCAATCCCTATCTCAACACACTCAGCCCACAGCCGACGCCCACTCTCCCCTTCATGAATTTTGGCGTTAACGTCCAGCGCAGCAAACAGCGGGTAAAACGGGCTGGTTGAAGCATGGAGCATAAAAGCATTATTCAGCCGTTTATGCGGGCAAAACCGCGCCTGCCCGCGAATATGGTTATCTTTTTTATGAATCTGCGATGTCTGCGAGAATCCCGCCTGCTGTTTGTGCACCGACTGGGTAACAAAGATCCCAGGATCGCTTTCGTTAAGCTCTAACAGCAACGGCGAGCTATCTGCCATCATCGGGATAAACTGTTCGTACCCGACCCACGCGGAATCAAACAGAATGTAATCACACAGACGCCCAATGGTATCGATCACCTGACGGGCGTTGTAGATAGTGCCGTCATAGGTTCCCAGCTGAATAATCGCCAGGCGGAACGGGCGCGGCAGTTCGGCTTTTTCTGGCGCAACGTCGCGAATTTGCTGGCGCAGATACTCTTCATTAAAACAGTGCGCATCAATCCCGCCGATAAACCCGAATGGGTTGCGTGAGGCTTCCAGATACACCGGCGTCGCCCCCGCCTGAATCAGCGCACCGTGATGATTCGACTTATGGTTGTTACGGTCGAAGAGCACCAGATCACCACGCGTTAACAGTGCATTCGTCACAACCTTATTCGCCGCCGATGTGCCGTTCAGCACAAAATAGGTTTTATCGGCATGAAAGACTTTGGCAGCGAATTTCTGCGCATCCTTTGCGGAACCTTCATGAATAAGCAAATCGCCCAGTTTTACATCAGCGTTACACATATCGGCACGAAAGACGTTCTCGCCAAAGAAATCGTAAAAATGGCGTCCGGCAGGATGCTTTTTAAAGAACGCACCATGTTGATGCCCAGGACAAGCAAAGGTGCTATTGCCCATCTCAACGTACTGGGTCAGCGTGTCATAAAATGGCGGCAGCAAATTCTCTTCATACTGACAGGCTGCGGATTCCAGCTCCAGCCACTGCTGCTCATTGCCGTTGATGATAGCCGTAACGCCCGCGGGCAATTCAACCGCATCTTCAGAATACAAAAACACCGGCAGATGAAAACCGGTGCGCTTAAGTAACGCAAGGATGCCGCTACGACTATCCGCAGCGGTAATGACGACTGCCGCGACGTCCGTAAAATCAGTATCTTCCAGCGCCACCACGCGGCGATGGGTAGAAAGTCGGGAAACCAGTTCACCACTGGCGGCAATACTCATTGATTTCATAAGCGCAAAACCCGTTTCGGGGAAGTAAAAATACCGGGCAAGGTGGAACCCCCTGCCCCATGAGATGTGGGTCAAACTGGTCACCAGCTCCGACCGCCAGACATCAGTAAAAGCAGAAACGCTCTAATTTTACTGTTGCCCTGCAGTGAGCATACGTTAACGTCACCGCATAAAAAGCAGCGTCACAGAACAGGAGACATTTCGCGCGAAACGGCGATAAGCGAAAGAATGTAAGGAGGCGGCGTGCATCAAGCAAGCTCCGTACAGGAAGGAGAAAATTCGCGCAATCATGGCACTTTTCGCTAACGCGTGCAAGCCAGGACTTTGCGACCAGACAAGCAATCGACGGGGCAAAAAGTTCATAATAAAAACATCAAACAACACAATTAACAGGAACTCTTGTGGTCATCGGCCCTTTTATCAACGCAAGTGCAGTATTACTGGGTGGCGCCCTCGGCGCACTGCTTAGCCAACGCTTACCGGAACACATCCGCGTCTCTATGACGTCCATTTTTGGCCTGGCGTCGCTGGGAATTGGTATTTTACTGGTCGTGAAATGTGCCAACCTTCCGGCGATGGTTTTAGCTACGCTACTCGGGGCATTAATCGGCGAAATTTGTCTGCTGGAAAAAGGCGTCAACACTGCGGTCGCTAAAGCGCAGAATCTGTTTCGTCACTCGAGCAAGAAATCTGCGCATGAATCTTTTATTCAGAATTTTGTCGCGATTATTGTCCTGTTTTGTGCCAGCGGCACCGGGATCTTCGGCGCGATGAATGAAGGGATGACAGGCGATCCGAGTATTTTAATCGCCAAGTCATTTCTTGATTTCTTTACAGCGATGATCTTCGCCTGTTCACTTGGCATTGCGGTATCGGTGATTAGTATTCCATTGCTCATCATCCAGTTAACGCTGGCGTGGGCTGCTGCGCTGATATTACCGCTGACCACACCGTCGATGATGGCGGACTTCAGCGCCGTAGGTGGTTTATTGCTGCTGGCAACCGGCTTACGCATCTGCGGCATAAAAATGTTCCCGGTGGTCAACATGCTTCCTGCCCTCCTTCTGGCAATGCCGCTTTCCGCCGCCTGGACCACCTGGTTTGCCTGACATTACGAGCGATAACGGCAAACTGATGATAGATTGTGCAGTCTGCCGTAAATTGAAGAAATTTGATTGACGAGACGAGGCGAATCAGGTTTAATGCGCCCCGTTGCCCGGATAGCTCAGTCGGTAGAGCAGGGGATTGAAAATCCCCGTGTCCTTGGTTCGATTCCGAGTCCGGGCACCAAATTTATAAGGCCTCGCTGCAAAGCGGGGCTTTTTCTTTTTCTGGCTACGGTAAATTTCAGATCGTTGCTACAGGTCATTCGTAATCGTTAACGCCTTTTAATTTCAAAGCATTCTGTCTAATGTCGGCATATCTGGCGATGAGCTGTTTCAGATGCATCTCTGCCTCAGCCCCTGCGGCAGGAGGAAGTGGTTGTCCTGCCGACGACTGTTCCAGTATCCGCAGTTGCTCTTCAGCCGGTATGGATTGATTAAAAGACTGTATCGTTGAAAACACCACTGACTTCAGCTCACTGACCGTCATGTATTTCCCCTTATGCTCATCCAGTCCGTTCAGTCGTTCACTCAGTTTCTGTAGCGTAACCATTCCCTGATGCCAGCCATTCAAATTTTCTGTCGGCAACGCAGCGACATTAAATTGTTGCTGCCACTGCTGTATCAGGGGCTTTGCGCGCTCCGGCCATATCACCTGGGCCTGTTCGACAAGCTGCCTTTCCCTAGTTATGAGCCAGTCCGGCGGTAGCTTGTCCAGAAGCGTAAGCTGCTGTTGTGTTAGCGTAATTAAAGCTTGTGGCAACGGAGATTGCTGACGCAATAAATCCAATTGTTCAGGCGTGAGTACTGCGGGTAACGGTGCCAGAGAGGCAGTAAACTGGGTTTGTAACGGGTCCGGACGATGCAAAAACTGCCACGTCCATAGCGTTGCTGCACCTATCACCAGCATGGTACACATCCCCCCGACAAAAGATTTCCATTTTTTTACTGGCTCAGGTATTGCCGGCAGTACCTCCACGTTCGGCTGTGTAACGTACACCCATTGCACTGCACTGTCTGGCGCCCGGATATCTTCAAACGAACGACCAGTATGGGAACCTGTTGTTATACCCACGTCATTCATGACCGGAGCATGCGAAACGATACCCGACTGAATTGTCGCCCCTGTACAGATTGTGTCATCGCTGTTCTCCAGCCTGACAGCGTTGTTATGTATCAGGGTACGCAATGTATCCAGCTGACTGAGATGTCTGAGTTCCAGGCGCTGTAAAACTGCCCCCAAACGGGTAAGCAGTTGCTCTGCCCGATACAGTTGGCTAAGGTCGCTGTATTTCAGCGGAAGTGAGCGCATCCGTTGTTGCAAACGCTGGCTCAGATTACTGAGGATCTCAATCCGAACATGGACAGGCTGTGGCCAAAGCACACCCCACTGATGGCTTATCAGAGCCTCCAGTATTGCCAACCCTTCATTCAGACCAAACAATCCGGCCAGCTGCGTACGGGCCAGCGTATACCAGGCCGCAGTCTGCAGCTCAACACCATTTTGCTCAAACAGTGAGAGACACAGTTTTTCAGCATAACGCCAGTTCACATCAGGACGTGCCGGATGCGTTAGCTTATTGAGTTCATCACACAAAGCGGCATAATCCGGTAGCCTTCGCGGGTCACCGCCGGTTTTAATTCTACGTGGGGTAATGTCATTCATGACCAGTTATCCATCTGACGTACTTGCGGTTATAGAAGATGATTGTTTATGCAGCTTGGTGTTCTGCATATTCAGGGCGTAGCAGATACTGACGGGGTTAGGGAGAAACGCTAAAACCAGGCCTTAAATACGAGCTGCCGTGTCGAGATACTGCTGTTTCAGGTGTCTCAACAGGACTCGCCCTTCAGGCATAAATTCAGTGCCATAACGCACCAGACCAACATCTTTGAGTTCAGCGTCAATGGCATAGCACAGCTCGCCAGGAACTTCCTGTTCCAGCAGAATAACGGTTATTTTTTTCAGACGCGGCTCATATTTGAGCAGTACGGTAGATAACGTCCCCATCATTTCATGCGCCGTCCCCGGCATTCCCTGGAGAATTTTGGTCATATCCGGTAGACCATAGTCCGGCAGATGTGCCAGCGTGCCGGCACGACTGTTAAGAATGCGCTGCATATTGTCCAGTACTGAGAGGATTATCTGGTTCTGCTCGCTAACCTGATTCAGATCCAGACCTCCGGTAAAATTCCCAAACAGGGTTTCATATAGCGACGGACGCGGAGTGTCATTCATCTTTCAACGCCTTCAGAGTCAACCGTTCACTCCCTGCTTCAATGATTCTGGCTGAATCCGGGTCAAGGTCGTCACGACTCAACACGATCCGCCAGGTGTTATTCACCTGATCCGGAGTGCCGACCTTATCCAGGTCTAACATCGCTGCCCGGTCCGGATGATTGTGTGCAAACTCTTTCGCGGCTTCACGCAGGTAGCGCATTTCTGCGTCGTAATAACGCGGGGTTAAATTTTCCATAAAATAGTTACTCAAAATATAGGAAACAATGTTTTCTTCCCCAAAAGTGGAAGTTATCTCACCACTTCGCGAGTAGTCAGAGACATAGGTTTTATCTCCTCATTTAAAATCTCAAATTCAGTAGTTATTTTTCTGAATGACTGACCAGATAAAAAATGTGAGAAAGTACCTTGCTATAAATTATGAGCCACACTTATTCATCCTCCTTTTATCCAGCCAATAACTTTCTCTAACCACATAACACCGCGGCCCGCGCCGGATCGAGCTGAATCAGCCCGCCTAGCAATTTTTCCATAGCAGGCCCGAGGCGAATCTTGTCAGCCTCACTGCGACTGGCTTTCAGTCTGAGGAGTTTCAGATGACGGGCCTGTACCTCAAACAGCAGCTCGGGTTCCCAGTCGCTAAGGGCCACTTCTGTGGCACGCTCACCCAGCTCTGCAAACAGGTGCACCGCGAGCTCATTTTTTCCGTACTGTTCTGCAATACGCCCCATTAGCAGGCGCAGCAGCCACTGCTGCCGCGCAGTGGCGATGCCTGGTCGATGCTGTAACCAGCTCAGTGCCGCATCCGGGCTTTCGCTGTCCGCCAGCGCCACGGCTTCCGACTCCAGCGCCAGAATGTCGTCGTTCACTTCGGCCATACGGGCGGAAGGCGTTTCATTGCCCCACCCAGCAGTAGTATCCAGTACGCTCTGCTGGATCCAGTTAAGCGTCACTTCATCAGCAAACGGCGTACCGTCACTGAATGCCAGCGTCTCCAGCCCGGATAGTCGAGTCAGTAGCCCCTTCAGATCAGCGGCAATAATGTCAGCCACTATCTCCTTACCGGACTTCGTCAGCGCCTGGTGGATATACCATTGCAGATCCAGCCACAGGTGGTTAGCACCGCGGGAAAAGGTACTGTCTGCCGTTTCCAGAATTTCAGCCCAGTTTTGCTGCAGGTACAGACGTTTGAGCAGCGCTCGCTGGTCTGCTCTTGGGGGTTCGATGCGAGTTCGCCCCTGTGCGTCTGGAGCCGGAATAGCCTGCAGGGTATCGTGACGCAGACTTTTCATCAGATGGTGCGCCGACAACCAACCGTCGGGCTGTTCGCGCAGGTATTCGCTGAGTGTGCGCGCCTGCGCCAGCAAATCCTGACCGGAAGTGATTCTCCCGATAGCTGGAGCATCGCTGTGACTCGCAGTGGAAAGTGTCTCAGTAGTGCTGGCGTTCTGCGGTACAACTGCATCCACACCGCCCGCTTTCTGCAGGCGGTTTTCCAGCGCACCATACAGCGCGTTAAGTTCTGGGCGGGTTTCATCCGGCTCATTTTCGGTGAGCTGCGCTATCAGCAGCAGCGCACCGATGGTGCGCAGCGCATCTTCCCTGACCACTTCCGGATACAGTGAAAGAGAATCCGTCATGCGTGAACCTGCCAGCCACTCCAGTGCTGCCTTACGGCTGCGGTTGCGCTGTGGATGCAGTTGCGCACCGAAACGGTCTATCAGACCCGCCAGCAGTTCGAGTCCCTCTGCCAGCCCCTGCTCGCCTTCACGATGCAACCTGGCCCAGCAGTAATACGTCGCCACACGAATGTCTTTAGCGGTGGTGGTGAGCACTTTCTCCGCCAACTGGCAGATAAGCTCAGTATCCGCCCCGGAAAGTTTGTTGACCTCCTCGCGCATTTGCTGGAAGCCATCGTCATAACCTGGGTCATCCCCCACTGATGACTCTCCGGGTAACGGCTGCAGCCAATTGCTCCACTGCACCACTCGCTCACGGGTAGCGTCAAGGAGTGTCGTCGGCTCTGTCTGACAGGCGCTAACCAGGGCATTTAACGTGCTCATCAATTGACCTCCACCGCATCACGGTTCGTGCTGGCGACCGGGTCTGTCACTACCACTTTCGCCGTGCTGAAGATGGTATCTGTCAGACTCATAAGGTTCCTTCAGTCATATTTAAACTCCAGCACAACCCCTTCTTCATCATTCCACCCCAGCGTCAACGACGCTGGCTTTTGTTTCGCCGCCATATGAGTCAGCAATTGCTGACTCAGCACCGGCAGAATTTGTTGGTTGAGTAAGCTGTCGACATTGCGCGCCCCGGTGTCCGGTAACAGGCAGGCTGCGGTCAGCGCGTCGTACAGACTTTCGTCAATCAGCGTGGTCAGGCCGTAGTGGCGCTGTAAGCGCTGGCTGACCTGGGAGAGTTTCATCTCCACAATCGTGTGCATGGCTGCTTCTGCCAGCGGACGGTAAATCACGGTCTGGAAACGGGCGAGCAGCGCGGGCTGGAAGTGGTCGCGCAGTATCGGGCGCAGCAGTTCGTGCAGGTCTGCCTCGGTGGCTTCCGGTTGTTCGTCCAGCAACTGCATCAGGTGGTCGCTACCAAGGTTGGAGGTCATCAAAATAACGGTATTGCGGAAGTCAATTTCTCGCCCTTCGCCGTCGCGCATAAAACCACGATCGAATACCTGATAGAAGAGATTCATCACGTCACGGTGCGCTTTTTCGACTTCATCGAGCAGCACCACACTGTACGGACGCTTACGTACGGCTTCGGTAAGGATGCCGCCCTGGCCGTAGCCGATGTAACCAGGTGGAGAACCTTTCAGCTGGGAAACTGTGTGTGGCTCCTGGTATTCCGACAGGTTAATGGTAATCAGCGATTTTTCGCCACCGTACAGCACATCCGCCAGCGCCAGCGCGGTTTCAGTTTTTCCTACACCGCTTGGACCAACCAGCAGGAATACACCCTGTGGACCGTTCTCAGAGGTGAGGCCAGTTTTAGCGGCGCGCAGGCGCCGGGCGATGGCTTCAAGCGCAATATTCTGACCGACTACACGTTTACCGATTTCATTTTCCAGGGTAAGCAGTTCAGTCTGTTCGTCTTTCATCAGCGAAGAAAGCGGCACGCCGGTCCAGTCGGCAATCACTGTTGCAACAGTGCGTACATCCACATCCACCGACAACAACGGATTGCCCTGCTGTAAACCGTTCAGCTCCTGTTGCAGGGCATGCGTTTCGCTCTGACGGGAAATGTCCTGGCGGCTTTCCCGTAGTTGTTCAGTAAGTTTCAGTTCCTGGCCGTACTGGGTTTCAAGTTCGTGGAGTTCAACGATGACGTTTTTCTCTTCCTGTTCGATTGCCGTCAAGCGTTCACCGTGGTTTTGATTACCGACGGTAATGTCTTCCTGTAGCGCTTGTCTCTCCATTTCAAGAGAGGTAATCCGGGAACGGATACGGGTCAACTGTTCGGGTACGGTGTCGAGACTCATACGCACGCGAGCGCTTGCAGTGTCGAGCAGGTCAACGGCTTTGTCCGGGAGTTGACGGCCTGTCAGATAACGTCGGGATAACGTAACGGCAGCGCACACCGCATCATCAGTGATGTGCACATTATGATGTTCGGCATAACGGGATTTCAGGCCACGCAACATCAGACAAGCCGCGTCGTCGTCCGGCTCGTCAACTTTCACCATCTGGAAGCGGCGTTCGAGTGCGGCATCGCGCTCAAAGTATTGTTTATACTCAGACCAGGTCGTCGCGGCGATGGTACGTAACTCACCGCGCGCCAGGGCTGGTTTCAGCAGATTGGCAGCATCAGCACCACCAGCCTGGTTACCTGCGCCGATGATGGTATGGGCCTCATCGATAAACAGCAAGATAGGTACCGGAGACTGCTGTACAGCATTAATCACGTTTTTCAGGCGCTGCTCAAATTCCCCCTTCACTCCCGCCCCCGCCTGCAGCAGCCCGAGGTCAAGAGTGCGTAGCACCACCGGTTTGAGGGATTCAGGGACATTACCGTCAGAGATTCTGAGCGCCAGACCTTCTACCAGTGCGGTTTTCCCGACACCTGGCTCACCGACCAGGATTGGGTTATTTTTTCGGCGACGAGAAAGAATGTCCACCATCTGGCGGATTTCACTATCGCGGCCAAATACCGGATCAATTTTACCTTCACGCGCCTGGGCGGTGACGTCATGGGTGAATTTATCCAGCGCATTCTGCAGCGCCGGACTCAGTTCCCCATCTTTCATCTCACTCCCTACTGGACGCCCGATAAACTCCACGTCCCCACCATGGCTCCCCGTAATTTCGGCTTCCTGCTGTACTTGCGCACGCTCGTCTGACTGAGCATCCAGTAGCGGGCGCAGGCACTCTAACTGGCTCTGTCCCAGAGTCAGCAATGGCCACAGACCATCGCAGCGCACCAGCTTCTGTTTAGCCACCAGCGCCATCAGCAGGTGGTGACTTCGAATCTGTTCTTCTCCCGCCAGTGAGGCAATCAGCCAGGCTTGTTGCATCAATACCTGGATATTTTCTGAAAGCTGCGGGCGATGGCGCACCGAGTGCGGTTGTTTGTCGAGCCAGGCAAGCAAATCTTGCCAGAGAGTGTCCATGTCCCACTCGTAGCGGCGTGCCAGCACTGTGAGATCCCCCTCGCCCTGCTCAAGAAGTTTCAGCAGCCAGTGCTCTGGCAAAATTTCCGCATGCGCGCGAATCTGACAGAGTGAAGCCGCGCCTTCCATCGCACGGGCGCAATAAGGATTCAGACGTCGCAGCAAAATGGCTGGATTTTCCATGAATATCTCTCTTTGTCGGTTTCTGAACACACTACCGCCCCTCGCTGTTTTCCGTGAGGAAGACCAAAGCGCATACGGTCGTGCTGACAGATTGTGGAGTTTTTGCTGAAAGCCCGTTGGCTTCAGACGTTCAGCAAAAACAAAAAACGGACAGAGAAACTCTGTCCGCTCGAGGCTTAGGCGGTGGCGCGTTCGTTCCAGGAATCGGAATGAATGATGTTGCCGTCTTTGTAGGTCCAGGTGATTTTTTCGTAACGCAGTTCAATGCGCTCAAGGTGGTTGTGCTTCTCTTTAGAAGGATCCTTGATGTCATACATTTCAGGATTCACCTTCACCACTTTCACGTTCTCAAGTTTGGTGTTGAAGTACTCCACTTCCTGGCCTGCGTCGTTGATTTTGTACCACTTGAATTCGGCAGACTTGAGGGTCTGACCGGTGGTCACTGCCTTGTACAAGTACGGGCTGGAGGAGTCGATTTCCTTGGTGAACAGGAACGGGGTATGGATACGGGTGCCGGTCAGTTTGCCTGTGTTGTTATCAGTCGGGATGTACAGGTTGTGTTCCTGAGCCACGACTTCGATGCTGCCTTCACGATCCTGAACGTCAACAGACCCTTTGATGTCCGCGCCGCCATCGTCCTTCAGCCAAAGATAAACAGGTATTGCCATGGAATTACTCTCCATTATGTTGTGATGCGCCATCATCCTGCGATGACGCCAGGGTGTGTCCAGGTATCTGACAGGCATTAGCCTGCGGTACCAGACTGATTTCGACACGCCGGTTGAGCGCACGGCCCTCCGGGGTGTCATTGGTTGCGACCGGACGGCTTTCGCCATAGCCCTGTACCGCAAAACAGCTTTCCGGTACGTCACCGGTTTCATGCATCCAGACGCGCACCGCTTCGGCACGTTTCTGAGAAAGCGTCTGGTTTAGTTGTGCGTTCCCGGTGTTATCCGTGTGGCCAGCGACCACAATCAACCAGCCCGGTTTTGCTCTGACTCCCACCAGTGAATTAACCAACATTTTGGTGGCCCCGGCCTTCAGCACCGATTTGCCGGAATCAAATAGCAACATACTGTCGAGGCGGATAATCTTCTGCCCCGGGACGATTTTTTGGATAACAGGTGAAGAGAACGACGGTGGTGCCAGGTCATCCATGACGGCTTCAATAACAGGTACAAGACGCAGTCCCTGATACAGTCCGAGGCGATAACGCACAGGCTCACCGCGACGATGCCAGTCATCCAGCAGTGCACCATCAGCGCGCAGACGCTGTTGGGCCTGGAGTTTAGGTTCTGCCGGTGTGTCAGTAAGATGGTGGTATAAGGCAAGGTGGTCGCCGACATTGCGACGGATAAATCACAAACCGGAGGAAGATTATCCGCCAGGTCGGTATCAACAATCGTGCCATCCTGGAAACGTACCACCAGACGGGTAGCATTTAGCCGTGACAGCGCCAGGGCGGCGGTGTCAAATTCAGCATTCACCACGCCCCAGGGATGGGAAATCCCCATCCTTGCAACGGTATCGGCAACGTGCGCATTCCAGCGGGCCTGCTGCTGGAACTGTTGCGGGGCCAGCGCAGCCCCGTCCTCCCAAAGTGGGCGAAAAATTTTCATCCTTGATTTCCCCTCGCCTTACGACTTGGCTTTTGGCATCTGGGAAACCAGTGATAGGTTGATGTCCATCCCTTCCACCTGGAAGTGGGGGATAGCAAAGAGTTTCACGCGGAAGAAGCCTGGGTTATCCCCGATATCTTCCACCAGCACTTTCGCGTCACGCAGCGGGTGAGAAGCCTGCAAGTCATCGCCCGGATCGGTCATTTCTGTCACAAGACCACGAACCCAGGTATTAAGCTCCAGTTCCAGCAGACGACGATCCTTGGTTGTACCAATGTTTTCCCGTTGAATCAGCTTCAGGTAATGAGCGATTCGCGACAGCAGGAAGATGTACGGCAAACGCGCATTGATGCGGCTATTTGCAGTGGCATCAGCAGTGTCGTAGAGCGCAGGTTTTTGCGTGGAGTTCGCCGAGAAGAAACAGGCATAATCGCGGTTTTTGTAGTACGACAGGGGAATAAATCCAAGATTTGCGAATTCAAATTCGCGGGTTTCCGGGATCATCACCTCTGACGGAATTTTGACCTGATTACCCGTACCGAGATCATACAGATGAATGGGCAAGTCCTGCACTGCACCACCGGCCTGTGGGCCACGGATTTGCACGCACCAGCCGTTGTTGATGAAGCTTTTCACCATGTTGGCCGCAAAAGCGAAGGAGGCATTGGTCCACAGGTATTTATCGTGATCCGGGCCTTTCACTTCTTCAACATAGTTAAAACTACGAACCGGTACTGTGTCCGGGCCATACGGCAAACGGCCCAGCACGCGAGGCATGACCAGCCCCATGTATCGGGAGTCGTCCGTATCCCTGAAACTTTTCCATTTAATGTACTCGGCGCGGTCAAAGTAGTTACCAATATCTTTGATGGCCGCGACCTCTTCCATTGACTCTTTCAGGAAAAATTTCGGCCCCGCAGAACCGATAAAGGGCATATGTGCCGCAGCAGACACTTTTGACAAATTACGCATCAGCGCCACGTCCTGCGCAGAAGCATCAAACTCGTAAGAGGAAATCAGCGCGGCAATCGGCTCGCCGCCCGGAGTGTCATACTCATCGATGTATGTGTGTTTGTACAAACCACTCTGGATAATTTCCGGGCTATCTTCAAAATCCTGGCGCAGGTCTTCTTTAGAGATATCCAGCAGTTCAACTTTCACGTTCTGGCGGAAATCGGTTTTATCAACCAACGATTTCACGCCCCGCCACAGACTTTCTACCGCCTGAAAGGCCTCATGATGCATAACTGCATCAAGTTGACGACTTATCTGGTAATCCAGTTCAGCGATATGGTGGTCAATCAAATTTTTGTCGAGCTTTTCAACTTTAGAGCCGGATTTAGTCAGACATTCCAGGAACACTTGCATCCCGGCCGTTAAACGTTCATCCGCGGTCGCATCCGACATCGCCTGTGCATCCTGCCAAATATCCAGTGCACTCAACTCTGAGACTGGGCTCAAATTAATTTTTTCAAACAGGGACGCATAAACTCCACTTGCCACAGGACGTTCAAGGACCACACTCTCGCCAGCAGTGGCATTCTCATTATTTACAGACATCAACATATTCCTTATTAATCCGTTAAATCGTCATGATCGTTATGGCTGTTTTGGGGCCAGGGCTGAGAGTTCGGCTCTGAGTTCTGCGCTTAATGCCGGGTCCAGCAGAATATTTTCCAGTTCTTTGCGGAAAGCCTGGTTATCCAGAAGATTTGCTTTTAAATCACGAAGTAAATTACGCATGGAAAGCATGGCCTTCAGCTGCGGTATTTGTCGGGAGACTTGTTCCGGGGAAAAATCCTTTATACTGCGGAATGTCAGTTTGATGCTGTCTTCGCTATCGTCATCAGCAAGCGTATTTTTAACGATAAGATTTACTTTTGGGGAATAATCAAAAAGGACTGCATCAAAGTTATTTTTGTTAAGATTAACTTTTTTACGTTCTGATAATGGCGCTGATTCCTGACCATTACTAAAATCACCCGCAATAAGTAACTTAAGGGGTAATTCCATTTTTTTGCTTGCGCCACCTGTATGCAGTTCTAATTTTAGATTAATACGGGCCTTCGGGATCTCCCGCTGGAAGCTGTCACTCATAGTTCCCTCACGTAATTCAGTTAAAGTCAAATTAATAACAATATTTCCTTAACCAGATACTAGGGCAATATCAATTTCAAAAAAACAATATAGATCAATAAATTGAGTATAAAAAACAATAAGAAATCTGCCAAAAAACAAAAATAACTTCAGACATATCAAGCAATTAAAAACGACTCTATACATGTTCTGAATTATATTTTCATTACGTAACTACATTATTTTTTATACCCTAACCCAGATTGTACAAAGTGCGAAATGTTGACTTATTATATAACAACATTCTTCATGGTCCTCAGGCGGCAGCCCTGAGTGTTTTTGCGATGTAATATCGAAGTAATTCGTTTGTATATAAAACCTATCACTAAAGTAAACCGTGAATATTCACCGTGCACTGGCATTTTCTCTTTGCACGCTCCAGCTTAAAGTCAAACCAGTTTCTATTAGGTTAAATACCGTAGAAAGAAGGTTTACTTATTAATATTTTTATTTAAGACAATCGGAATTTTGCATTTTTGCATCCAAAAGCCTCTTCAGGAATACTCTGATTAAGCATAAACATTGATGCAGCGCAGCAAATTATTTATTTTCACCACTTATATTCACATAGACATTGTAATTGCACAGTAAAAGTAGGTACTTATGCGTAATGGAGTATTTCGGATTAGTAAGTATTTGGTTGTTATTACTGCGATATCCTGTATGTATACCGGATTTGCATTTGCAACGAACGTCACATTGAACTCTGTCCAGGTAAAACATCTGAATAGTGTTATCAATCGTGAGGTAAAAGGGACGAATGACCGTAATTTTGTTAATAACAACTGGACTGAAGCTCAGCGCGTAGCCGAATTTATTTGCCGACCGCTCGCACTAAAAGAGCTGCAGAAGCAGTACCCCGACGTAGATAAGGTTATTTTCGATCAGGGAAAACATAATATGCAGCGACTGCTCTCACCTGCACTACTGACAGGCAATGGCCAGTACCGTAGGGGGATTAGCTGGACGCCGTTTCACTTCGAATGTCAACTGTCAGTAAAAACCGGGGAAGCAACAGGATTCAGGCTGACGAGAAACAGAGCCCTGACCATGGCTCCAGGGCCAGTTATTCTTTCTGAAGGAGCCAACCAGTGAAAAATATACTTACGGCATTTCTCATCATTATGTTGCCTGCTTTCTCTGTCACGGCAGCCAGTTTTGACTGTCGACTGGCCCGCAGTGCGGATGAAAAAGCGATTTGTGCATCGCGTACCCTCAATGACATGGATGTGGAGATGAGCGTTAAATACAAATTTCTCCATGGGCTTTACGCAATGGGTGCCGCCGGGGAACTAAAAGAATCACAGGCACAGTGGCTGACAGAACGACGCCGTTGTGGCAGTGACAAACCCTGCCTGAGAGAAATATACAGAAAGCGCTTAACAACGTTGAACCATCTTTATGACGCGATTAACAAACCACTCTGAATCCAGAGTGGGCTCGTTGGTTGTTGGAAGTGCCTTCATGCGAGGCACTTCCTTATCAGTGTGCACAGTTATTGGTTAGCGAATGATAATCCCCATCATTATTTTTTAATTTAACAATAGTTTCCACAGAAAATATATACGGTGATAAATGCGCCCCTGTTTGATTTAAAAACATATTTATCGCCATAAATAATCAATCGCAAAACTATCATGCTGGTCAATATTCACCGCAAAAAATTTGTTATTCTCTTCTGCTTTACAGGGGGGATTGTCAACCTGTTTATTATACTCAGTTTAAATAGTTAACCACAAAACATCATCGCCATTACTGACGTGTTTTATTTATTGATAACAGTGACATACGTTCTTTTTTTATAAGCAAACAATCAATCGCTAAATTGTGTTTCGCCTTAATAGTTAATCGCGAAACATTTTAATGATTGATAAAAATCCTAAATTCCTTGTTCATAATGTAGGGGTGTGTTAAATAGGTGGGCAAAATTTGGTTCCCCCTTCTCGCCTGTAATATTGCAGCATCTTCGCACTTCCACGAGACATTGCGACTTAATAAGAAGGTGATAAGCCCTACATAAGCACATGGGCTGACCATAGTTTTATATTCATTAAAACACTTTGTTATAACCAATTGATTTAATATCAATAATTTATTGTTGGTTCGGGTTTGTTGTGACTATGGCATTATTTCCGAGCAAAGGAGTTGATATGTCTGAAAGACATTTACCTGATGACCAGAGCAGTACTATCGATCCATATTTAATTACCTCGGTTTGCCAGACTCTGGCAGAACAAGGTGCTGCATTACAAAACTTGTCCAAACAGTTGGATTCCACTCAGTACCAGCGTGCTCTTGAATTGATAATTAATTGTAAAGGACACGTTATTCTTTCGGGAATGGGTAAATCAGGGCATGTTGGTCGAAAAATGTCTGCGACTCTGGCCTCTACGGGTACGCCGAGTTTCTTTATTCATCCCGCAGAAGCTTTCCATGGCGATCTGGGCATGATTACGCCTTACGATCTTCTGATCCTTATTTCTGCCAGCGGTGAAACAGACGAAATCCTGAAGCTCGTCCCGTCACTGAAGAATTTCGGCAACCGAATTATCGCCATTACCAATAATGGAAATTCCACGCTGGCGAAAAATGCCGATGCCGTGCTGGAACTCCACATGGCGAATGAAACCTGCCCGAATAATCTTGCACCAACAACGTCTACCACGCTGACCATGGCGATCGGCGATGCGTTGGCGATTGCCATGATCCACCAACGCAAATTTATGCCGAATGATTTTGCACGCTATCACCCGGGCGGTTCATTAGGCCGTCGCCTGCTGACCCGCGTTGCGGATGTCATGCAGCATGATGTCCCTTCGGTTCATCTGGATGCGCCCTTTAAAACGGTGATTCAACGTATCACCAGCGGTTGCCAGGGAATGGTGATGGTAGAAGACGCAGAAGGCGAGCTGGCGGGCATTATCACCGACGGTGACCTGCGTCGCTTTATGGAAAAAGAAGATTCTCTGACATCCGCCACGGCGGCGCAGATGATGACGCGTGAACCGCTGACGTTGCCAGAAGAAACCATGATCATCGAAGCGGAAGAAAAGATGCAAAAACACCGCGTCTCGACGTTATTGGTGACCAACAAGGCGAACAAAGTCACTGGTCTTGTGCGCATTTTCGACTAATTAAGCAACAGGGCGCGAGAGTTAAGTCTCTCATTGAATTTGCGCCCCACTGAAACTCTGATAATCGTTACATGTTGATAAAAGTGAAGTCTGCCGTATCCTGGATGCGTGCTCGTTTGTCTGCCATCTCACTGGCAGATATCCAAAAACACCTGGCGAAAATCATCATTCTGGCACCGATGGCAGTGCTGCTGATCTATCTGGCTATCTTCAGCCAGCCTCGCTATATGAGCGAATCGAAAGTTGCCATTAAACGCTCAGATGATTTAAACAGTGGCAGCTTAAATTTTGGTCTGCTATTGGGTGCCTCTAACCCGAGTTCCGCAGAGGATGCGTTATATCTGAAAGAGTACATCAACTCTCCAGATATGCTGGCAGCGTTAGATAAGCAACTGAATTTTCGCGAAGCGTTTAGCCACAGCGGGCTCGATTTTCTTAATCATCTTAGCAAGGATGAAACCGCAGAAGGCTTCCTGAAGTACTACAAGGACCGTATCAACGTCTCGTATGACGATAAAACCGGATTGCTCAATATTCAGACGCAGGGCTTTAGCCCGGAGTTTGCGCTTAAGTTTAACCAGACCGTGCTGAAAGAGTCAGAGCGCTTTATCAATGAGATGTCACATCGCATTGCGCGTGACCAGCTTGCCTTTGCGGAAACGGAAATGGAAAAGGCACGCCAGCGTCTGGACGCCAGCAAAGCGGAACTGCTCTCTTATCAGGACAACAACAACGTTCTGGATCCACAGGCACAAGCACAGGCTGCGAGCACGTTAGTGAATACGCTGATGGGCCAGAAGATCCAGATGGAAGCGGACCTGCGTAACTTGCTGACGTATCTGCGTGAGGACGCCCCGCAAGTTGTGAGTGCGCGTAATGCGATTCAGTCATTGCAGGCACAAATCGATGAAGAAAAAAGCAAAATCACAGCACCACAGGGTGACAAGCTAAACCGTATGGCGGTGGATTTTGAGGAAATCAAATCAAAAGTAGAGTTCAACACTGAGCTCTACAAACTGACGCTGACCTCCATTGAAAAGACCCGTGTAGAAGCGGCTCGTAAGCTCAAGGTGCTGTCTGTGATCAGTTCGCCACAGTTGCCGCAGGAATCCTCTTTTCCAAACATCCCTTATTTGATCGCCTGTTGGTTACTGGTGTGCTGCCTGCTGTTCGGCACCCTGAAACTGTTGCTGGCTGTTATTGAAGATCACCGAGATTAACGCTGTCGCTGAATGAGTTTGTGATGAAATTATTTAAATCAATTTTACTGATTGCCGCCTGTCACGCGGCGCAGGCCAGCGCGGCCATTGATATTAACGCTGACCCAAACCTGACAGGAGCCGCACCACTGCCCGGTATTCTGAGCGGACAAAAGTCGGATACGCAAAACATGAGCGGCTTCGACAATACCCCGCCGCCCGCACCGCCGGTGGTAATGAGCCGTATGTTTGGCGCTCAACTTTTCAACGGCACCAGCGCGGATAGCGGTGCGACGGTAGGATTCAACCCTGACTATATTCTTAATCCGGGCGATAGCATTCAGGTTCGCTTGTGGGGTGCGTTCACCTTTGATGGTGCGTTACAGGTTGATCCCAAAGGTAATATTTTCCTGCCGAACGTTGGTCCGGTGAAAGTTGCTGGCGTCAGTAATAGCCAGTTAAATACCCTGGTCACATCCAAAGTGAAGGAAGTGTACCAGTCCAACGTCAACGTCTACGCCTCCTTATTACAGGCGCAGCCAGTAAAAGTGTACGTGACTGGATTTGTGCGTAATCCTGGTCTGTATGGCGGTGTGACGTCTGATTCGTTACTCAATTATCTGATCAAGGCTGGCGGCGTTGATCCAGAGCGCGGAAGTTACGTTGATATTGTGGTCAAGCGCGGTAACCGCGTGCGCTCCAACGTCAACCTGTACGACTTCCTGCTGAACGGCAAACTGGGGCTTTCGCAGTTCGCCGATGGTGACACCATCATCGTCGGGCCGCGTCAGCATACTTTCAGCGTTCAGGGCGATGTCTTTAACAGCTACGACTTTGAGTTCCGCGAAAGCAGCATTCCCGTAACGGAAGCGTTGAGCTGGGCGCGCCCTAAGCCTGGCGCGACTCACATTACGATTATGCGTAAACAGGGACTGCAAAAACGTAGCGAATACTATCCGATAAGCTCAGCACCAGGCCGTATGTTGCAAAATGGCGATACCTTAATCGTCAGCACTGACCGCTATGCCGGCACCATTCAGGTGCGGGTTGAAGGCGCGCACTCTGGCGAACATGCCATGGTGCTGCCTTATGGTTCCACCATGCGTGCGGTTCTGGAAAAAGTCCGTCCGAACAGTATGTCGCAGATGAACGCGGTTCAGCTTTATCGCCCATCAGTGGCCCAGCGTCAGAAAGAGATGCTGAATCTCTCGCTGCAAAAGCTGGAGGAAGCATCACTTTCCGCCCAGTCCTCCACCAAAGAAGAAGCCAGCCTGCGAATGCAGGAAGCGCAACTGATCAGCCGCTTTGTGGCGAAAGCGCGCACCGTGGTTCCGAAAGGTGAAGTGATCCTCAACGAGTCCAATATTGATTCTGTTCTGCTTGAAGATGGCGACGTCATCAATATTCCGGAGAAAACATCGCTGGTTATGGTTCATGGCGAGGTGCTGTTCCCGAACGCGGTGAGCTGGCAGAAGGGAATGACCACCGAGGATTACATCGAGAAATGTGGCGGCCTGACGCAAAAATCGGGTAACGCCAGAATTATCGTCATTCGTCAGAACGGTGCGGCAGTGAACGCTGAAGATGTGGATTCACTCAAGCCTGGCGATGAAATTATGGTTCTGCCGAAATATGAATCGAAAAACATTGAAGTTACCCGTGGTATTTCCACCATCCTCTATCAGCTGGCGGTGGGTGCAAAAGTGATTCTGTCTTTGTAAGGAATTGAGATGAGCAAAGCAGTTATTGTCATTCCGGCCCGCTACGGCTCCTCGCGCCTGCCGGGTAAGCCACTGCTCGATATTGTTGGCAAACCGATGATCCAGCACGTTTACGAGCGTGCGTTACAGGTGGCGGGCGTCGCAGAAGTTTGGGTGGCAACAGACGACCCGCGCGTTGAACAGGCCGTGCAGGCGTTTGGCGGGAAAGCCATCATGACGCGCAACGATCATGAATCCGGCACCGATCGGCTGGTCGAGGTAATGCATACGGTGGAAGCAGATATCTACATTAACCTGCAGGGCGATGAACCAATGATTCGTCCGCGGGATGTAGAAACGCTGTTACAAGGAATGCGTGATGACCCCGCGTTGCCAGTGGCAACGCTATGCCACGCGATTTCTGCCGAAGAAGCAACCGAGCCAAGCACGGTAAAAGTGGTGGTAAATACCCGCCAGGATGCACTTTATTTCAGCCGTTCGCCGATTCCGTATCCGCGTAATGCTGAAAAAGCGCGCTACCTGAAACACGTCGGTATTTACGCTTATCGTCGCGATGTGCTGCAAAACTACAGCCAGTTACCTGAGTCCATGCCGGAACAGGCGGAATCACTGGAGCAGCTACGGTTGATGAACGCGGGGATCAACATTCGCACATTTGAGGTTGCCGCAACCGGTCCGGGCGTCGACACCCCGGCATGCCTTGAAAAGGTGCGCGCTCTGATGGCGCAGGAACTGGCCGAAAACACATGATTGGCATTTACTCGCCTGGCATCTGGCGTATTCCGCATCTGGAGAAATTTCTGGCGCAACCGTGCCAGAAACTTTCTTTGCTGCGTCCTGTTCCGCAAAACGTCGATGCTATCGCCGTGTGGGGGCATCGCCCCAGCGCGGCGAAACCAGTCGCCATCGCCAAAGCCGCGGGAAAACCGGTCATCCGTCTGGAAGATGGATTTGTACGTTCGCTGGATCTTGGCGTCAATGGCGCACCGCCGCTTTCTCTGGTGGTGGATGATTGCGGCATTTACTACGATGCCAGCAAGCCTTCGGCACTGGAGAAACTGGTACAGGATAAAGCCGGAAATGCAGTTCTGATAAGCCAGGCCAGAGAAGCGATGCACACCATCGTGACCGGGGATTTGTCGAAATATAACCTGGCGCCTGCATTTGTGGCTGATGAGTCAGAACGTGCAGACATCGTTCTGGTTGTCGATCAGACATTTAATGATATGTCCGTGACGTATGGCAATGCTGGCCCGCATGAGTTTGCCGCCATGCTGGAAGCCGCGATGGCGGAAAATCCTCAAGCCGAAATTTGGGTGAAGGTGCATCCGGATGTCCTGGAAGGAAAAAAAACAGGTTATTTCGCTGATCTGCGCGCCACGCAACGAGTACGTTTGATTGCCGAGAATGTCAGCCCGCAGTCGCTGTTGCGACACGTTTCCCGGGTTTACGTCGTGACATCCCAATACGGCTTTGAAGCCTTACTGGCAGGAAAACCAGTAACATGTTTCGGCCAGCCCTGGTATGCAGGCTGGGGCTTAACCGACGATCGCCATCCGCAGTCCGCTTTGTTATCCGCCCGACGCGGTTCTGCCACGCTGGAAGAACTTTTTGCCGCAGCATACCTGCGTTACTGTCGCTATATCGACCCGCTCACGGGGGCCGCAAGCGATCTGTTTACCGTACTGCAATGGCTGCAATTACAGCGCAGCCATCAGCAGCAGCGTAATGGCTATTTATGGGCGCCAGGCTTAACGCTGTGGAAGTCGGCGATCCTGAAACCTTTCTTGCGTACCGCGACAAACCGACTGAGTTATTCACGTCGCTGTACTGCGGCCACCGCTTGCGTGGTATGGGGTGTAAAGGGAGAACAGCAATGGCAAGCCGAAGCGCAGCGAAAATCACTGCCGTTATGGCGAATGGAAGATGGTTTTCTGCGTTCATCCGGGCTTGGCTCTGACCTGTTGCCGCCGCTATCGCTGGTGCTGGATAAACGCGGGATCTACTATGACGCCACACGCCCCAGCGACCTGGAGGAGCTGCTTAATCACAGCCAGTTAACGCTGGCGCAGCAGATGCGAGCTGAGAAGTTGCAGCAACGCCTGGTTGAAAGCAAACTGAGCAAGTACAACCTGGGGGCCGATTTCTCTCTGCCTGCCGAGTCCAAAGGTAAAAAAATCATCCTGGTACCGGGTCAGGTAGAGGACGATGCATCTATTAAAACAGGCACTGTCTCGATTAAGAGCAACCTTGAGTTATTGCGCACAGTACGCGAGCGTAATCCGCACGCCTACATTATTTATAAACCGCACCCGGATGTACTGGTGGGAAATCGCAAGGGTGATATTCCGGCTAAATTGATCTCTGAACTTGCCAATTATCAGGCACTGGATGCAGATATTATTCAATGCATTCAGCGCGCAGATGAAGTGCACACCATGACATCATTGTCCGGGTTTGAAGCGTTATTACATGGCAAACAAGTTCATTGTTACGGCCTGCCCTTCTATGCCGGTTGGGGGTTAACCGTTGATGAACATCATTGCCCGCGCCGCGAGCACAGATTAACGCTAGCAGACTTGATCTATCAGGCGTTGATTGTTTATCCAACCTATATCCACCCAACACGACTACAACCTATTACGGTTGAAGAAGCTGCGGAATATTTAATCCAGACGCCGCGCAAGCCGATGTTTATTACCCGAAAAAAAGCGGGGCGGGTAATACGCTATTACCGCAAATTAATTATGTTCTGCAAGGTCAGATTTGGCTAAACAATTTCATAGTTGACTATTACTCAAATTATTTATGCAAGGCAACGCACTAACCATTTTATTATCGGGTAAAAAATATCTGCTTTTGCAGGGACCGATGGGACCTTTTTTCAATGACGTCGCCGAATGGTTAGAGTCATTAGGCCGTAACGCTGTAAATGTTGTCTTCAATGGCGGGGATCGTTTTTACTGCCGCAATCGACAATACCTGGCTTACTACCAGACGCCGAAAGAGTTTCCCGGTTGGTTGCGAGATCTCAACCGACAATATGACTTTGACACCATCCTCTGCTTTGGTGACTGCCGCCCATTGCACAAAGAAGCAAAACGGTGGGCAACGTCGAAAGGGATCCGCTTTCTGGCATTTGAGGAAGGATATTTACGCCCGCAATTTATAACCGTTGAAGAAGGCGGAGTGAACGCATATTCATCGCTACCGCGCGATCCAGATTTTTATCGTAAGTTGCCAGATATGCCTGCGCCGCACGTTGAGAATTTAAAACCTTCAACGATGAAACGTATAGGCCATGCGATGTGGTATTACCTGATGGGCTGGCATTACCGTCATGAGTTCCCTCGCTACCGCCACCACAAATCGTTTTCCCCCTGGTATGAGGCACGTTGCTGGGTTCGTGCGTACTGGCGCAAGCAACTTTACAAGGTAACACAGCGTAAGGTATTGCCGAGGTTAATGAATGAGCTGGACCAACGTTATTATCTTGCCGTTTTGCAAGTGTATAACGATAGCCAGATTCGTAACCACAGCAATTATAACGATGTGCGTGACTATATTAATGAAGTCATGTACTCATTTTCGCGTAAAGCGCCGAAAGAAAGTTATTTGGTGATCAAACATCATCCGATGGATCGTGGTCACAGACTCTATCGACCATTAATTAAGCGGTTGAGTAAGGAATATGGCTTAGGTGAGCGAGTCATATACGTGCACGATCTCCCGATGCCGGAACTATTACGCCACGCAAAAGCGGTGGTGACGATTAACAGTACGGCGGGGATCTCTGCACTGATTCATAACAAACCACTCAAGGTGATGGGCAATGCCCTGTACGACATCAAAGGCTTGACGTATCAAGGGCATTTGCACCAGTTCTGGCAGGCTGATTTTAAACCAGATATGAAACTGTTTAAGAAGTTTCGTGGGTATTTATTGGTTAAGACGCAGGTTAATGCGGTTTATTATGGGGGGAACACAACAAACCACCAACATAATATATATTAAATTTCAAGTCAATATTTTTTGAATTTTAAGTAGCCAAAAAATCATTTGCATCCTCTTCAAAGAAAAGTAACATAAAGGTAATAAAACATACTACTTTAAGATTTAATTTTACGGCTGGTACTGTAATAGAATATAAAATGTAGCTTTTATTACTCCCCCAAGAAAATCCTTTTATCGTGCAAAGAGGGAGATGTTATATCATCCGATAATATTTTAACATTATCAAAATTCTTTAAAATATCGAAATGGAGACGCAGCGTATTAATCCCTTTTTGGGATTTATCATTATTACACAACTTTATCATAAGAGGCGCTATTGAATAAGACTGACATCTTTTAGAAACTAAAGGTGCATATACCAAAGAAGATGATGTTAATCCAATTAAGTGTTTTATTTTTGCTTTTTTTATTACCGGTTCTATTAAAAAGTCTGGCTCTGTTATAAGAACTATGTCACGACAATTTGCCTTTTTTATTGCCTTTTGAATTGCATTAATATTTTTTTTAGGCTCTTTAGGGTGAGGTTTTATAAATATTCTTGCATTATCAGGCTTATCTATTCTAAGTAAGATAGAAATTAACGAATCCGCAAACAATGTATGTTCAATCAAATACTTTTGATTTGCATATATTATATCATCTCTAGTTATAGAATATTTATGGATAACATTATCTATTCTAGTTGATGATTTAACTGATGGAGCACCTTTAAACTCAACAAATTTTTGCGCATTAAATTTTTTCTTAAGCAAAATTGGATATGTACCGTATACATTTTCAAATTTCAAATCTGGATAATGGAACAAGATAATTGAATTAATAATCTCTGAATAAAAATCAATATTTACTACTGGGTTTTCTTTTTCGGTTTTATAAGTCCCTGTCCCCTCTTCAATTAATGAACATCTTATATTATTTTTTTTGAACAAATATACGAAGATTGCATAATGTTGCGCATAGCTCATAAAATAAGCATCTTTAGCTTTTGAATTTAAAACTAAATAATTATATACGTTATAAAACCATATAACCTTTTTAAGTGAAAAAACATTTGGGAAAGTTGGAATAAATAGTACCTTGTATGAAGGAAATAATTTATTATTTATTTGTTCAACAATAATTCTTGGCATCTCAGTATTTTTTTCAGTTGCCAAAATAATAAGATAGTTACTTCTCTTGCTAAATTTTTGTACAAATGACTCAGCTTTTTTTAATTGCCCCAGATTACTAATTATAAAAATATTTTTACTTTTTATTTTTAACGGTGATAGTAGCTCTTCAGCCTTGTTTTTAGAATTAAAAAACCATGAGTCACGGAAAAACCCAATTGGATTTACAAATAATTTCCTCAACTTCTTTAAACTAGCATCAAATATCATCTTTCTTATACCTTAATAAAACCTTATGGATTTTTTTCAATGTTTTTATTTTTTTTGGCCCTAATGAGAAAAAGAAATTTAAAAAGATCAAAAACAATATAATCAATGTAGATCTTTTAATTCCAAAGGTCCTAACATTAACATTTGGAGGCATTTTTAAAATATCATTCAAAATCTTATTTTGAATATCCCTAGAGTAATAAAGGTTCTCCTCCATCCATTTTTTTTTAATACGTGGAATGTGTTTAAAATTAAACTTATTATAGTCAACAATAAGTCCAGATCTTGAAAAATAACATTGCCCATTGCAGGTATGATTAAATCCACTTATTAAATAAACCTTAATTTTATTAGCCAGACAATATATTGCGACCGAAGAAGATATTGTAATACAATATTCAACTTTAGAAACTAAAGAATCAATATTACCATCGCTAAATGTTATATTTTTCAAATCGAAGCGTTCAATGTATTCCTTAATATCAAAAACAATTGAGTCTGGTGATATAAGAGGATTTCGAGTTTTAAAAATAAAATTCATATGCGGATGTTTCTGAATTACTCTAATCAAAAAACGTGCATATTCTATCCTCTTTATTAGCGTCAAGGGCTCATTAACTTGATCAACGATAAGACAAGAATTCTCACTTTTTGCATTGATATTGACATTTTTAATCCATGGTGGACCAAAAAGAATTCCATTAAAAGGAACCCCTATTATTTTACAAATTTTTTTATACGTTTTAATATCTTTAGGGGAGTTAATAAGTAAATAGTGACTATTAGATTTTGAAATAAAAGCTTCTATCTGAGAAGTAAGGACAATGCCAGGAAAACAAGATATAATTATTGTATTTTTCGTTCTTACAGTATTAACAATTTCATGAAGGTCCTTCCCTCCTGTTGAACAAAAAATAAACTCAATATTAATAAAAGTGAAAAAATAAACAAAGTCATCAGGATAGAATACAACTATCTTTTCATCTAAATTTTTTTTTACAAACTCTTGTAGCGAATTATCTAGGCAGCAAAAAAATAAATCATATGAATCAACATCTATCTGCTCAAAAATATTTTTCAAAGCTAAAAAATGAGAATCATAACGAAAGACAAAACAAAGCACTTTTTTTCTAGTCATAACTGGTGGTACATTCCGGGATGTCATAAAAATCTTTGTAATCTTTATTTTCTGATTTAATAAAATCCTTAATAATTCTAACAGCATTAATTAAAGCATTTTCTTTAAAATAAGGATTACTAGATGACTGTACAAGACTAATAAATTTTTCATCTTGAGATATATTTATCCCTCTGACGATTGCATTTTTTTCAACGGGTACATCTATTACACTGGCTCCACGAACACGGCCTTTCTGCCTATCACCAATGTTAATCGTTGCAACTTTTAAAGATGGAACCTCAATTAAACCAGAGGAGGAGTTCCCAATTAGCCCACAAGAGTATTTAATCATTGCCAAATAATCTTCTGAACGAATAGAAATCAAATATCTGAACTTATACTCTTTGCAAAAATCTTTTACTTTCCTCTGAATTATATCAGAACCAGTGTCAGCGTTACTGCCAATAAAAATAAAGTCGTGAGTATTATTAAAAAAAGAAATCGCTGACAATAACTCATCTATTTGATCATTAACCGACTGCGTGGAAAGTGTTTCAGGATGGAATACTACAACAAAGTACCGTTTTAACAGTGAACCATATTTTAGTTCCAACTCCTGCTTATTTGGTAAATGCAATGAAAGAGCATTTTCTGCACCAAGAGAACCAATATTAAACACACTACCAGGCTTTTCACCTAGCTGAATTACTCGTTTTTTATACTCTTCTGTAGAAGTAAGATGGAGTTTACTCATTTTAGTAATTGAATGCCTAATAAACTCATCATAATTAGCTAATGTCTTTTCACCACCATGAATATGAATTAATGGAATATTATGCATTGATGCTGCGATAGCGACTGAAAATATTTCATATCTATCGCCTAAAACCATAACCGCATCATATGTGTTATTTGAAAAAAAATCACCAAACGAATTGAGGCAAACACTCATTGAATGGAGAATGTGAGTATGTGAAGTTGTATTGATATTTATATCCACAACCTTGATAATATTAAAATTATCTTGTTCTATAATATGTATTGTATTTCCATACGCATTATCACAATGCATTCCTGTAACTGCCAAATCAAGCTGTATTTCTGGAGTTTCTCTTAGCATTGTCAAAAGTCTCCGAACTATTCCATATTCAGCTCTAGATCCAGTTACGTATAATATTTTTTTCATTTAACAATCTCCGCTATTTCGTTTTCTAATACCGTATACCCATTACTATTAAAATGTAAGCCATCATAAGTATACATTTTATTTAGATTGCCATAAGAGTCTTTTAAAGCGTGATCCAAGCTAATAAACTTCGCAAAATCTACATTCTCTCGAAGATAAGAATTTAAATCATTAATTATTCTATTATCTCGATCAATACGCCCAAAAACAGGAGGAACCGACAATAAATAAATTTTTGATGCAGCATTTTTCTTCTTTATATACTGGCATGTTTTCTTCAAATACCACAATGTGTCTTCTTTTTTCCAATCACTAACAACTATATCATTAGTTCCAAAAAAGATGAAAACAAACTCTCCGAAATTAACAATCAGCTCTTTCTCAATAATATATTCATAGTACTCCTTCGAGTTTATACCAGCGATACCTAAGTTATTAACTTCTATATCATTTATTTTTTTTACGTCCCAATAATCAAACAGCGAGTGTCCAATTAAAGTTATATCACTTACACTATCAAATTCATTTCGTTTCTCATTGATTCTATTATGTATGTTTTGATGAAGTATTTTTTGTCTATTTTTTTTTTGCTGAATGGTAATTGCAAGTTCGAAATCCATTCTATCATCTATATCTAAAGAGCTTTCCTTATCCATAATATAAGCTAGTGAATAGCGACCAAAAAAATGCTTTGTATGAAGATAATGCTGCTTATTAGCTATAAATATAGCTCCATTCGGATGATATTCTACTATTGAGTTTCGATTATATTTACTATAATCAAGGTCAAAAAAAGACAGTGTCGAGTAATCATCTAATGGTCTAATTATTTGTGATGGCTTATTGCTTCTAGTAACAGAAACAACACATTGGTATTTTTCTAAAGTTTGATATAACTTTACAGCCTCAATAATATGGGTAGAATCTCTAAAGGGTGAAGTTGGTTGTAATAAAGCAAAGTTCTCATAATCAGTATATATACTTAACGCATGTTTTATAAATTCAAATGATGATGCTTTATCAGTTGCTAGTTCTTCCGGTCTCAGCAAAAAATCAGCACCATATGACTCTGCTATTGCTCCATACTGTTCGGAGTCAGTTGTCACAATTACTTTATCAAACATTTCTGACTGCAAGGCAGCTTCAATTGTATAAGCAAGAAGAGGTTTATCTATCAGCATCAAAGCATTTTTATTTCTCAACCCTTTAGATCCACTACGGGCTGGAATTATCGCAATAATTTTTGTTCTCATTATTCCCCCTGATTTTTGAATTCGCTATGAATTATTAATTCATCTGGAATAAAGTCTTGCTCTGCTATTTTACCCAATAAATTATACCACTCCATCGGACTGATACCATTACCAGGTCTTTTTGTTGTTATATTTTTTTCTGAAAAAACCTCACCTTTTTTTATCTCTGTTTTAGCTATAATAGACTTTCTTGCTACGATTTTATTCTTCCTTTCTGAAGCTGTAACCACTTTACTATTTGAACCTAAAGATTTTTCAACACACCTGACCCCAATACATAGATGTTTCAGTTCATCAGGTTCTATTGAGGCCAAATGATCTGGGCCAGACATAGATTTATCTAAAGTGAAATGTTTTTCAATAAAAGTTATTCCATAAGGCACCGCCGCAATAGCTGCATAAAACCCGCTAGAATGATCAGAGAAGCCTATGTTATTCTTAGGGAAGTGTTTTTTCAAATCATTAATAGCATTAAGATTTACATCCTCAAAGGGCGTTGGATATTCAGTATTGCAATGTAATATTGTAATATTATCAACCGGAACTTTATTACTTATAAAAATAGAAACAGACTGTTTTATCTCATTAATAGTTGCCATTCCTGTTGATATGATTATTTTCTTATCAGGGATCGGAAGCTTGGCTATTTTTTCAAGATACGGTAAATTCAATAACTCACCTGAAGGGATTTTCCATATTTTTTGTTTCAAAGATGCCAAAAAATCAATAGAGTCTTCATCAAAAGGGGTAGAAAAAACATCTAAATTTAAACTGACTGCATATTCCATTAGATGGAGATAATCGTCATACTTCATTTCAAGCTTTTTTGTCATTTCTAACTGAGATTCTAATTCTCCTGTGTTTTTTATTTGATACTCTGCCTTAGGTGCAATAGCTGAAATTAATTTATCAGCTTTAAATGTTTGGAATTTTACTGCATTAACACCGGCCTCTTTGGCTTTTAATATCATTTCTCTTGCAATATCAACACTACCATTATGGTTGCAACCAATTTCAGCAACGATATATATATTACTCATTCATTCCCCCTAATTAATCTTGTTGGAGTCCCAGCAACTACAACATTACTTGGTATATTTCTAATTACAACCGACCCAGACCCAATAATACTTTTTGACCCTAGCTTCAACTGGCCATTTACAACAGTACAGCTACCAACAAAAGTTTCTTCTCCGACAGAAACATCACCATTAAGTACAACATTAGTAGAGATATTGCTACAGCAGCCTATTTCATTACCATGTTCAATTAAACTCCTAGTATTTATTACAACGGCATCATGTATTCTAGTATCACGGTTAAGTATACACATTTTACCAATAAAAATTCCATCACCTAGTATAATATTTGGTGATAGAATAGCCGTTTTATCTATAATGTTAATTAAGCGTAGATTATGTTTTTTTATGATGTTTAAATAGTGCTTCCTAGTTGATGGTTTGCCTATCCCAATAAAATAATAATAATTATCCTTATTCTCGATATCTGCGATATCATTACCTAATATTGGATATGATTGATGATAACCACTTTTATATTTATCGATAAATCCTATTAACTCGTAATGTTTATGATTTAAGCTGTCAATTATAGATTTTGAAAAACCACCCGCACCAAATATTATTAACTTTTTACTCATGATATGTCTCAGTTAAATATTTCCAAGGCATAATATTGGAATGTAACCACTATAGGTCTTTTTTGTAATCAGCAATGGCTTCCGTAACATTTTTATAAAATTTACCTTGCCCCTCTTTGTTAAGATAAATAGCAACATCACAATACTCCTTTAAAGCTCGTTCACTATGTGACACCATTATTAAATGAGATTTTTCTCTTATTTTATCGAATATATCTGAACATTTCTTTTTAAACTTTGCGTCTCCAACAGCAGTGATTTCATCAATAAGATAATAGTCGAATTTAAAAGCCATGCTTAATCCAAAAGCTAACCTTGACCTCATGCCAGAAGAATAAGTTTTTATGGGCATATCGAAATATTTTCCGAGTTCGGAAAACTCTTCAACAAAATCAACCCTTTCATTTAACTCATCGCGTTTTGCATATAGTCGGGCAACAAATTTAACATTTTCACGCCCGGTTAAACTTCCTTGAAATCCACCAGCCAATCCAACGGGCCATGAAATTTTATGTTCTGTAATAATGTTCCCACTATCAGGACGATCTATACCACCAATTATCCGAAGTAAAGTTGATTTACCGGCTCCATTTTGACCAATCAGGGCAATGTTATAGCCTTTAGGAAAAATAATATTCAAATTTTTAAAAACATAATGCCGCCCAGTGGGCGTGCGATAAGACTTCGTCAAATTCTCAATCTTAATCATGATGTCAGCATTGCCTCTTCACGCGTTCGGTATAATGCCAGGCCGATGAACAGGGTGACCAGAGTAAACATTGCCACGTAGTTCAGACTCACACCTTCGCTGATATAGCCAGGCATAACTGCCTCGCGGCTTAACTCCACAACATGCACTAATGGGTTCCAGAGTAGATATGACCAGTATTGCTTTGGAATCGAGTGTAGAGGGAACATGATGCAGGAGATGAAATACAGCGGCTTAAGCAGTATCGGCAGGACCTTTTGCATTTCAGGAAAGGTTTTACCAACGACCATAAATATTAAGCCGACGCCACATGAAAGAATGATTAACAAACTCCAGGTGAGCACAAGTTGTAAAAAGTTTGTAATTTCGAAATATTCGCCTGTCATCCAGACGATAAGCATGAGCAAAATATAAACAGCAACGTAAATCAGTGTCTCAAGCAGTGCACGTGCAATGATCGTATCGATGGGTTTTACTGGTCGATAATTAAACAGCCCCTGGTTCGCTTCAATAGCACCAATAGAACGTTTGCTAATACTGCTAAAGATAAAAAAGGGAATCAGGCCATTAAGTAAAAACACCGGGAACGAGATGTCTGGCATAGTGCGGTGCATAACGTAACCCAACATTCCCAACAGTATCAGCAAATGCGCGGAGGGTTCAAGAATCGCCCACAAATACCCCAGACGAAACTTACCAAAGCGTGTTCGTATTTCTCGTAGAAATAATGCCTCTACGGTGACTTTCTGGACCTCAAATCCACTTCTTGCCATTTGATGATGTGATCCTAATCTCTTCAGGTACGCTACCGCCCTTGGCTTAACAGCTACCAATACACTGGAGGTAATACTTGTTTGTAATTGAATAAATTTAGTTCAGAAGGTTGGGCTATTTTTAATAGCTGCAAATAATTTCAGCAGAAATTATTTACACAGGGATAAATTGTTCTATTTCCATCTCATTTCTTCTAATCCATTCTTCAGGCATGAATGTATTCTGTCTTCTGATAACTTCAGAAAACTGGCCGTTTTAGAATGCAGAGTTAATTTCACGAGAAATTATTCTTACCTTTACTGTTAATTAGTAAACTATAATATCACCTATAAATTTTATACATAGCAGCACCTGTAATCTGCTTTACACCAGAACGCACGCGATTGATTACCAATAAATTGTTTGGCGAGAAACTATTTCCCTATTTAAAATTCACTCATGTACTTCTTATTTATATCTACAGCACCCTCTTCACAGCCATATTTGTGATTTATATCACATTTAAATGGTGTTATTTAAGTCGCATCAATAATCCCGGAAGTAATTATTTTCGTCGATTAAAATATACATCTTGATTATTTTGTGTGTTGATTTTAACCAATGTTACAACCAGTATCATCCCTCAGTAGATATACCTGAGCAGACTTTTCTTAAAATCGACGAATAGTTTCCGCGGAAATTATTTTGCTTTCCCAAAATTCCCTTTCTGATTATCTCCAGGAATTTTACTAATTTCCAGGCTACACAAAATACAGATCACACAAGAATTATCCTATATGTTTTGGCCTATCAATTGTTACTCAATGATTTATTACAACTATTAATAATCATAATGTGTCAAAACACTTAAGCAACTTTACAGTCTGAGAAAGGTGTCGATTCACAAGGACTACATAGTGAAAAACGAATTCCTACAGTATTGTCGAACATTCCGTGGCGGCCTGGAGGGAGATAATTCTTGCTACATCGGAACTCAGCCCGGTGAGCGGGTTTGACAGTTCCGCACTCACCATTGGGCTAAGGGTTATCAGGTGGGGTTAAGGAAATGGCAATACCTACCCCCGCCCAAACTCCAGTCGCTGCACGTTCACCATCCCAGGCTTCTCACCCGCACTGACATCAATTTGTGTCACCCGCAGCGCATATTTTTCGTTCAGCGTATTGAGCCAGTTCAGCAGGTCATTAAACACCACCGGTTCTATCCAGACCTGAATATTCTCCCCGCGCTCGGCTATCCGCTTGATGACCACGGAGTGCACGGAAGCACTGTCACTGATGACCCGCGATACCTGTGCAGGCGTTGTCGTGGCGGATTTTCGCGCCACAATAATATCCGGCGCGGCGCTCTTCATCCGGGAGTTCATCGCCACCAGCTGTTGCAACATCATCTCCTGTTGCTCAATCCGTTCGCTCAAAGGCTGCCAGATGAGGACGTAATATCCGGCGCTAAACAGGAACACTGCCGCTGCCAGTAACATGCCTTTTTCACGCGGCGAACGCCCTGCCAGGTGTTGTGCCAGCCAGTGTTCGCCACGGCTTAACTGGCGTTCACGCCATTGCTGAAAATAGTGAATAAATTTATCGCGTAACATGTTATTTCCTCCGCAACGTTACGCCGCCGGAAACCGCATCACCCTCTTTCTGTAACGCGTCCTGTTGCACAACATAATCTGCCGCCAGTGCGCTACGCAGTTTGTCGAAACTGGCAAAGTTCGCAGCCCGCAGCTGGAGGTGAAGCGTCTGCCGTTTTTGATCAAAGGTGAAACCACGCATCTCGATGTCGGAAAGTGACGCCGTTTTCAGGGTGCTGGCTATCGCTGACAACTCTGCGAGCAGATCGGTATCATCAGTCTGTGGGCGATATTTTTTCAGCGCCATCGTCACCTGAGAGCGTAAATTCACAATCCGCTTCTGCTCCGGGAACAGCGTTAAGAAATGCTTCTCCGCCTGGGCGCGGCTTTGCGCCACCTGCTCGCTGACGCTCCATAATGTCACGCCCCGTTCCACTGCCAGCGCAACCAGAATCAGCAATATCGGCAGAATCATCACCCGCCAGCGCGCCCACTGTTTTCGGTAGCTGACACGAGGCTGCCATGGCCCTGTTAGCAGGTTCCCTTCCGGTTCGCCATAAGTGGTAATGGCTGGCAGAGCCGTAACGGTCAGGCGTTCGGCGTCCGCGCCAGCCCATGCAGATAGCTCTTCCGGTGCAATACCGACCACGGTTAGCGAAAGCGGTAAATCCTGCTCATTGAGCTGGGCGCGGAACATGACCGGAGCCAGCGCCCGCCCGGCGCTCCATCCCCGGCATTCATCGATGCGGCAGATAACCCGTTGCGTATCGCCAGCCATAAACCCACAAGGAATAGACATCCAGTCCGGCGCGACGGTAGCGCGGGTGATGCCGTTTGCCTGCAACCACTGCGCAATGTTGCGCATATGCTGTTGGTGAATCACTGCCACGGTTGCCAGTTGCTGGTCGATTTTCAACGGGGCGAAATGCAGTTCGTCAATATCCTGGTTCAGCTCTTCTTCCAGTAAGGCGGGCAGAATAGTCGGTATCTGCTTGCGGGCAACATCAGGCAGTTCAACCTGCCAGACGCTGATCCATTCGCCGGGGATGTAGAGTCGAATCGCATCGGTTTGCAGCCATTGCTGAAGACGTTCGTCGGCAGCGTCAGGCCAGGTGCCGTGCTCCACGTCGGGTGTATGGCGCTGCCAACGGATGGGGTCGGAGGCGCAAAGCGGGAAAAAAATCTCAAGCATGGAACTCACTCACTTTCTCCTGTCTGATGCCAGAGAACAGAAAAGTGTTGTGGGCCCATGCGGACAATTAACGAATTCATCGTCAGTTCAATCTCATTCACGGTGATATCTGAACGCAGCCAGAAGTAATTGCTGTCCACGCTCAGGACGGTTTTTAGCTGTTTTTTAGTACGCTCATCGACGTCAGCAAGTAGCGGCTGTGCAAGAAACTGATCGACATCTTCCCAGCCCTTCGCCGGACGTTGTTGTAATAACGCCCGCGCCTGAACAGGACTTAACCACGGGTCAAACAGCGCCTCAAGAATCACACTTTGCGTGACGTCTAAGGTATTGATGTTGATTTGCTGGCGGGTCATCGGCAGCGCACAGACCAGCGGTTTCAGTTTTTGATAAAGCCCGGCGTCCATTCCCTGTACCACGCGCATTTCGCTGATATCGGCCAGCGGTTGATTCGCGGCGTAGAACGGCACCGAACGGGCGAGATACTCGCTGTCTTCACGGCCCAGACGCGTCTGCACGCTGCGGTCCTCGTCAATAAACTCCCACAGGCTTTCGGCTATCAGTTCGGCCCGATAAGCAGGCACATCGAGGCGCGAGATCAGGGCAATCAGTTGTTGTACCGCGATAGGACGCGACGCTGTCGTCGGCTGAGCGAGGGCATTCTGGTTAAAGCACGCCTGTGCGTCACGCAGAGTGACGGCGATTTGCCCCTGCGGCAGTGGGAAAAAACGAGGGCCAGAAGCCCACGGCTGTGCCAGATGCACGCGCTTTTCATTTTTCAGGCTCAGACTGAGTGCACTCAGCGCCAGGCTTTCTGCACTGGCGCTGTACCACAGCGCCTGCTGGTACTCCTGCTGGCTGCGCGTTCGCCCAAGTTGTTGCTGCATCCGCCCGGAAAGCGTGATGGTTACCAGCATCATAACCGCCAGCAATACCAGCACCACAACCAGTGCCATTCCGCGTTTTGGTGGTGAGGTGATCATGATAATTGCGGCCCGCGTAACAACCAGATGCGTTCAATCTCGCCCCATTGCGGCGAGTGCAGGGTCATGCGCACCGCCACTGGGATCGCCTGTACTGACGACCAGCTCTCCTGCCAGCGCGTGCCGTCGTAGAACTGCAAGCGGAGCGAATCCGCCGGAATCAACTTTTGCATTGTCGGCTTCACGCTGCCTGCGGCATCGGTCAGCGGCCAGGCTAACCGTTCGAGATAACCGTCATGAATGCGGTAACCGACGGTGAGCAGATTACTGCGTGGCAGACGCATCAACGGGTTAACCACACCGCCGCGCACAAAACGCATTCCTTCACTCTCAGACGCCAGCACGCCAGCGCCAGCCAGTAACGCTGGTTCACGCTGGCCCTGCTCGCCTCTTACCGGACGCGGCATCATTTGTGTCAGATCGTGGTTTAAAAAACTCATCGTTTGCTGCATGAGGTTTAGTTTTTGATCGTGTCCGCCGACGGCGCTATTCACGCGCGTGACGCCGTTTGTCACCTGCTGCGCCATCAGTGCCAGTGAGGCAAAAATGGCGATTGCCACCAGCATTTCCAGTAACGTGAAACCAGCGCGAGTCCCTCTCACTGTTGGCCTCCCACGGCGCTAAACCAGGCGCGTCGTGACTGAATCACCGGCGAAAAGTCTTCGTGACGGCTGACTTCAATATCCACCGCCTGAAGTAGCGCATTACCTGTATTCAGCGGGATCGTTCGCCAGTACCAGCGGCTTCCTGCCATATCGCTCTCGCCCTGATGTCTGACCGCCCGCTGCTCGCGGGTCATCAGGTAGAGCAGCGCGGTCTGGTTTTCAGCTACCCAGCCCGCTACCGTTTTTTCCTCAAGCACCTGCTGATTGTTCAGCGCGCCGCTGGCAATCTGTAACACTGCCGTGGCAGCCAGCGCAAAAATCGCCAGCGCGAGCATCACTTCCAGCAAGGTAAATCCGCGCTTCATGGCATCCTCTCATCACATTGATTGAGAGATAACGCACCATCGTGCGCCAGTTTCACCGCCCAGCAATCGTTTTGCGCCTTCTGGTAAAAGCGCAGCGTAAACGGCGCGGCGGGTTCAAAAGGCGAAAAACGGATCTGCGGCGTCTTCTTTTTCGCCTCTTTTTGCAGCTCCAGTTCAATATCGTGCAGTGTCAGGCGGCGACGTTGCAGCTCCAGCGCATACTCCTTCTGCCAGATATCACTTCCGGGTTGTAACAGCATCTGCACCTGTTTTGGCACCGTAACCTGTGCCGATAACCGGGTCGCAGAAACGGGCAGCCACTGCCCCTGACGACGCCGCATAAACTGGTAGCCAGGCGGGTCGATTAACACACCGAGTGTTTGCCCTTCGATCACTGCCCTGTCCTTAAACTGCGCAAAGCGAGTCAGAAAATCCTGCGCCGCTTTTTTCGCAGGCGGTTCAGAATCGGTCGCAAACGTCTGTACCACGCCCGCACTGGCAAGGCCGATAAGGAAAATCACCAGCATGATTTCCAGAAGTGTGAATCCGCGTTCAGGCACTGATTACTGAAACTCCTGCAAATTCCAGTTACCGATATCTGCGCCAGCGCCTTCCCCGTTTTCCTGACCATCCGCCCCCAGGGTGTAAACATCAAACAGTCCTTTTTCACCCGGGCTGAGATACTGATAATCATTGCCCCACGGATCCTTTGGCAGTCGTTTAATGTATCCACCGGTACGGTAGTTGCGGGCGTCAGCCATATTGGCTGGTTGCTGGATCAGTGCCTCAAGCCCCTGCTCGGTAGTCGGATAACGCCCGTTATCCAGTCGGTACATATCCAGCGCGTTTTCCAGCGCCACGATATCGCTGATGGCTTTTTGCCGATCTGCTTTCTCTTTGTTGCCCAACAGGTTAGGCACCACCAGACTTGCCAGGACGCCAAGAATAACAATCACCACCATCACTTCCAGCAGGGTAAAACCTGCCCGTGGTTTTTGCGTGCGGGATAACGAATTCATGTGATAACTCCGTAAATTACATTCCAACCATATTGTTCAGTTGCAGCATCGGTTCGAGGATGGCGATGACGATAAACAGCACCACGCCCGCCATCATCACCACCAGCGCAGGTTCAAACAGTCCTAACGCCAGCCCCACCTGGGTATCAAATTCCCGTTCCTGGTTGACCGCGGCCTGTTCAAGCATGGTTTCCAGTTCGCCACTCTGTTCACCGGAGGCGATCATGTACAGCATCATCGGCGGGAACAGGCGCAACTCCGCCAGCGCAGCGCGCAGACTGCTTCCTTCGCGGACGCGATCTGCCGCCAGCAGCAGTTGTTGTTCGACATAGCGATTTGCCGACACGGCGGCAGCGGTCTGAATGCCTTCCAGTAGCGGTACACTGCTGGCGGTGAGGATGCTTAAGGTGCGGGAAAAACGCGCCGTATTCAGCCCGCGAGCGACACGCCCCGTCACGGGCAGGCGCAGCAAGGTTTTATCCCAGCGCAGGCGCATAGCGGGATTTTTAAGTAGCCGTTGCCCCAGCACCAGAAGCCCCAGCAAACCTACCAGCCAGTAAACGCCGCTGGCCTGTAACGCGTCGCTCATAGCGATGAGCATTCGGGTGGAGGCGGGCAGCGCGTGTCCGAGATGATCAAACTGTTCGATAATTTTCGGCACCACTGCCGTCAGCAAAATAGTGACCACGCCCGTTGCCACCACCAGCAGTACCAACGGATAGAGCATGGCCTGCAGCAGGCGTGATTTCAGGCGCTGCCGCTGTTCGGTGTAATCCGCAAGGCGATTGAGCACCACGTCGAGATGCCCGGATTTTTCTCCGGCGGCTACCATCGAACAAAACAGGGAGTCAAAGACGCGGGGATGTTCGCGCAGGCTGTCCGACAGGGTATAACCCTCCTGAATCCGGCTGCGCAGCGCCATTCCGAGGCTTTTCACATGCAGTTTTTCACTTTGCTCACTGACCGCCTGTAAGCAGGTTTCCAGCGGCATTGCTGCCTGCACCAGCGTTGCCAGTTGGCGCGTGAACAGCGCCAAATCTGCCGCCGCCACACGACGATGTGCGTGTCGCCGACGCTGCAACATACCCCCTGACGAAGCATTCATCCGTGCTTCAATGTGCACGGGAATAAGCTCTTTAGCGCGCAACAACTGGCGGGCATGACGCGCGGAATCCGCCTCAATCATGCCTTTGGTTTTGCGACCATTACGCTCCAGCGCCTGATAGTAAAACAGTGCCATTACGCCTCCATCGTGACCCGCAGAACTTCATCGAGAGAGGTTTCTCCGGCGAGCACTTTCTCAATGCCATTGCTGCGGATACCCGCAGAGTGTTGCCGGACATAACGTTCCAGCTCCAGTTCCCCGGCCTGACGGTGGATCAAATCACGCAATGTGGCGTCTACCACGATCAGCTCATGGATGGCGGTACGTCCGCGAAAACCTTTGTGATTACAGGCGGGGCAGCCCTGCGGATGGTACAGAGTGACAGTACGCGCGTCGGTAATCCCCAGCAGGCGTTTTTCTTCGTCAGTGGCAGGCGCAGCCTGGCGGCAGTCGGGACACAGAGTGCGGACCAGTCGCTGCGCCATCACGCCCGTCAGACTGGAAGAGAGCAGGAAAGGCTCCACGCCCATATCCTGCAAACGCGTAATCGCCCCCACCGCCGTGTTGGTATGCAGCGTGGAAAGTACCAGGTGCCCGGTCAATGACGCCTGAACGGCGATTTCTGCGGTTTCGGTATCGCGGATCTCACCGACCATCACCACATCCGGGTCCTGACGCAAAATCGCGCGCAGGCCACGGGCGAAGGTCATACCGACGCGGGTGTTGACCTGCGTCTGACCGATCCCTTCAATCATGTATTCGATGGGGTCTTCAACCGTGAGAATGTTGCGCGAGTGGTTGTTCAGCTCCTGCAATCCGGCGTACAGCGTGGTGCTTTTGCCGGAACCCGTCGGCCCCGTCACCAGAAAGATGCCGTGCGGTTTGTGTAACAGCTGGCGCAACTGCACTGTCAGTTGCTGACTTAAACCCAGACGCTCCAGCGTCAGGCGGGCCTGGTTTTTGTCCAGCAGTCGCAGCACCACGCGCTCGCCCCAAGCGGAAGGCATGGTGGAGACACGCACGTCAATCGCCCGACCGCCCAGCAGCAGTGCAATACGTCCATCCTGCGGTACGCGCTTTTCGGCGATATCCAGCCGCGCCATTACCTTAATACGCGATACCAGCAGCGAGGCCAGTTTGCGCCCCGGGCGCAGCATTTCATGTAATGTGCCGTCAACACGAAAACGGATCACCAGACTCTTTTCAAACGTCTCGATGTGGATATCCGAAGCGCCTTCTTTAATCGCCTCTGCCAGCATGGCGTTGATCAGTTTGATGATCGGCGCATCGTCGTCACTTTCCAGCAGATCTTCCGTTTCTGGCAGTTCTTCAGCGAGGGTAAAGAAGTCTTCGGCGGAACCGAGATCTTCCATCAGCTGGCGGGCCTCGGAAGAGTCCCGCTGCCAGACCGCATTCAGCCGCTGTTCAAATTCGGCCTCGTCGATTTGCCGCAGCGTAAAGGGCGCGTTCAGCCCCCGCTGCAGCTCCTGCAAAACAGAGAGCGACAGCGGATGGACGTGGAGGATCTCCAGCGACGCTTCGCACCATGCCACCAGGCTAAACCGACGGCTGAAACTGTAGGGCAGACGCACGGTGTTAGCGGTGGTTTCCTGTGCTACAGGCACCATTAACGCGTTCTCCCGGCGTTGAGGAACGCGCGAACTTCCGGCGGTAGAGCCTGGTTTTGCGCTGGCAGCACCGGCTGCGCGGTGTGCGGCATCAGGCTTAAGCCTTGCTCATCGCGATAGATCTGCTCGGCGCGCATATAGTTATATTTGCGCTGCGACACGCCGTCTGCCGCCATACCGTCACGCAGAATGGTCGGGCGGATAAACACCATCAGGTTACGTTTTTCTTTTTTATCCGCCGTCGATTTAAACAGGTTACCAATCAACGGGATATCGCCAAGCAGCGGCACCTTCGCCACGCTTTCTCCCGCCTGGTCGTCCATCAGGCCGCCAAGCACGATCAGCTCGCCATCATTAGCCAGCACGGTAGTTTTCAGTTTGCGCTCGCCAAACACGACGTCGAGGCTGGTCTGTCCTTCCACCTTCGAGACTTCCTGCTCAATCACCATCTGTACCGCGTTACCTTCGTTAATCTGCGGCGTGACTTTCAGCATGATGCCGACTTTTTTCCTCTCTACCGTGTTGAAAGGATTGCTGTTATTGGAGCCAACGGTAGAGCCGGTTAATACCGGAACGTCCTGGCCCACCATGAAGAAGGCTTCCTGGTTGTCCAGCGTGGTGATGCTCGGCGTGGAGAGGACGTTCGAGCTGGAGTCGTTTTTAACCGCCTGTACCAGCGCCATCCAGTCGCCTTTCACCACGCCAACCGCCGTACCGCTAAAGCCGGAAAGTAGCTGGGCGAGCGTGGAGAGATCGCCGTTGGTATCCGGGTTAATGGTGGTGGCACCGTTTTCGCTGATCACCGTCGAGCCTTTCTGCGGTTTCGCCTGAGAAATCGCTGCCCCCAGCGTGCCGATAGGGATCTGCGTACCGTTGGCAAACTGCATTAATCCGGCATCTTTCGACGCCCACTGCACGCCGAAGTTGATATTGCTGCCTTCGGCAACTTCCACGATCAACGCCTCGACATGCACCTGAGCACGGCGAATATCCAGTTGTTCAATCACGCTTTGCAGCGACTGCATGATGTCCTGCGGCGCGGTAACAATCAGGGCATTACTGTGTTTGCTGGCGGCGATGGAGACAACCTCACGCCCGCTACCGACCGTGCCTTCCGCCTCTTCTTTAGCCGCCGTGAGCGTGCCGCTGACCTGCTTCAGCACATCGACCAGATCTTCCGCTTTGCTGTATTTGAGATAGAACACCTGGCTGTTGCCGCTACGCTCCATTTCTGAATCCAGCCGACGGATCAGGCGGCGCATTTTGTCTCGCGTGGCGGGGTCACCGCTGACAATCACACTGTTGGTGCGTTCGTCGGCGACAATTTGAGATTTCAGCGTCACAGGCTGGTTCTCGCCGCTATTTTTGGTCAGGCTTTCCAGCACGCGGGCGATTTCCGAAGCCGAGGCGTTATCCAGCGGAATCACCTCTTCAGTGCGATTACCCGCATGATCCACACGCTGGATCACTTCCGTCAGGCGCTCCACGACGGAGGCACGTCCGGTGAGCATAATTACGTTGGAGGGATCGTAATTGACGACGTTGCCGGACCCCGCACTGTCGATCATCTGGCGCAAAATCGGCGCCAGCTCGCGGACCGAAACATTGCGTACCGGCACTACTTTGGTGACCATTTCATCGCCCGCGTAGTTGTCGCTGCCTTCACCGACCAGCGGCAGCGGCTCGACTTTCGCGGCACTGGATTTCACCACCTTCAGCACGTCGTTTTCCATCGGTACGACGGCATACCCCTGTGCTTCCAGCAGGTTAAGGAATAGCTGGTAATACTGACGTTCATTGAGCGGGGTCATGGTGCGAATACTCACTTTCCCCTGTACGCCCGGCCCCATAATGATGGTCTTATTAAGGTTAGCGCCGACGGTTTCGATGAACGATTTCAGGTCGGTATCTTTAAAATTAGCGGTGAAAGTGGCTTCTTCCGCCCAGACCGGTGAACTACATAATGCCGCTGCCAGCACCAGCGGCAGTAAACGCTTTTTTGTTTTGAGGCCAGTTGTCTTCTTACGCCAGACCGACAACGTAATATCACGCCAAAACACGATGAATGATTCTCCTGGATTAAATGCGGTTAGCGCAGCGCGATGGAAATGTCGTAGCGCGCACCCTTGCGTAAAACCGTAAGTTGAATGGAATCCATTGAAGGTAACTGCCGCATCAGAGCAATCATTGCTCGTGGATCAGTGAAATCCTGCTGATTTAGCGCAATGGCGATATCGCCTTCCTTGAAGCCGCTGGCATCGAACAGAGAACGATCTGCCCCCGGTTTCACTGCATAACCGACAATCCCCTCCTTACGCACAGGCGTAAGCTGGATATAGTTAAAAATTTTCTGCGGATCTTTCGCCAGCGCCTGACGCACGGCAGCCGGGATCTCAGCGGGCGCACTGACAGCAGGCTCAGCAACAGCTTGCTTTGCTTCGTCACTGGCGGCTTTTTTGTTGGTCACGGCTACGGTGGAACGCTCCTCTTCAGCCAGACTCAGGCGCTCTATTTTTCCCTGATAGCGCAGCATCACATGGTCGCGGTTGATTTCCTCAATCACCGCGTTGTGAGAACCAAGCCGTTCGCCCTGCAAATAAACCTGTTGTTTGCCGCCTTCTTCAATAACCGCGCCGGGTCTGGCACCAAAGGCGATCCCACGCAGCACCACATTAAGACGCGTTTCTGCCACAGGCGCAGGTTCGGGTTGTTTTACCGGTGCGGCGACGGGCTGATATTTGCCAAACCAGTTTTGTTGGCTGATTAATTGCACGTCATTTTTATCGAACGGTTTTGCATCCGCACGTGCCGGTTTATTCGCCGATGAAGAAGCCGATGTATATTCCGCAGAAAAGGAGATATAGCGCCAGAGTGAATGCGCCATTTTTGCAGAAATAATAAGCAGCATCAGCCAGAACATCCCGCGTGCAATTTTGCGCAGGTGCTCTTTGTCTGTATTAAGAGATTGTCTCTGGCTAAGTGTGTGACGAATTTTTGTCAGCCATTGAATGAGATAAATTCGTGCGTCACGAAAAACAACCCGCGCCAATTTATATACCCGACGTTATGCTTTGACTATTCCACAGGTGGTACGATCCAGTTTCCGCTGATACTGGTTACCTGTGCGTGTATCATTAATCGTTATGCTGTAATTAATTCCCTCGGTGATCATTAATTTCACCGTCGGATCAGCGCACATTTGTCGTTGGTAGCTGGTTAAAAAGGCGTCAGGCGTCTGCGTGGTCTGAGTACCCGCTTCGCTGATAATGGTCATTTTTACCGTCGTGCCGCTACTTTGCGCCAGCACTAGGGTATATCCCGCAGATTTAATCGGCAGGTTTTGGCTGATATTTTGCGCCTGTTTTTTCGCCAGTAAACTGGCATTTTCATTATGGCTGGCGCAGCCACTTAATAATCCTGTAACGCTCAACAATAGCGATATTAATACCCTCCCTGGCATTTGTTTTATCGACATGGTAAATAATCTCTAAGGTTATTAATAAGAGTTAAAATGTCACTTCGATAATGACATGGTTATCATTAAAACAATGCCTGTAGATAAAGTGTTGCTATACCGCCCAGACTTAAACACGGTCCAAAAGGCAGTGTGGTTGATCCTCTTTTTGTAATAACGGCATATATCAGGCCGCAGCATGAGGCGATTAAAGCAACATTGGGCAGCGACAACGGCCCCACCCAACTACCTAACGCAGCGAACAATAATACATCGCCCATGCCTAATGCTTCTTTACGCAGAACTATTCCGGCTATCCAGCGCAGGGAGTAAAAAGTGATAAACCCCACCAGTACGCCGGTGACTGCGTCTTGTAGCGTTAACGGACTCTGTTGCGCCCATGCCGCAATCAGCCCGGTCCACAATACGCCCTGAGTAAAAACATCGGGCAGCCATTGGTGATCGAGGTCGATGATGCTCGCGGCAATCAGCCAGGCGGATAATATCATCACCGCCAGCCCCCATCCACTTTCCGGCCACACCTGACTCGCAAGCAAAAAAGCGAGTGCCGTCAATAACTCGACCAGCGGATAACGCTTGCTGATTTTCGCCTGACAGTCGCGGCAGCGCCCTTTGAGCATCAGCCAGGAGAGCAGCGGAATGTTGTCACGTATCCGGATGGTCTGCTGGCAATGCGGACAGTGCGAACGCGGCAGCGCAAGGCTTATTTTTGACTGCGCACTCGGCATTTCACCGTGAAACTCCGCCATTTGTTGGCGCAGCATGATAGGGTAACGCCAAATCACCACATTCAAAAAACTGCCGATGATCAATCCTCCGACGGTTGCCAGGACGGGCATCGCCGCGGGGTATTGCTGAAAAACATCAAAAAGCATGGTTAAAGGTTATTTGTTGTAACTTGCCGGATGCGGCGTGAACTCCTTATCCGACCTACAGGTGTCTGCCAACGTAAATAATCGCGGCTTTCCCTCCAGGCCCGATAAGCTGGCGCATCGGGCAAATGTGTTAACCCGGTGCGCCTTATTTCATGCCGGATGCGGCGTGAACGCCTTATCCGGCATACAGGCTTACTCGGCAGACATCTTATGCTCGGTAACCTTGTTAATGGTTTCCGGCCCTTGCTGCGGTTTCGGCAGATCAAGCGACGCCAGCGTCTTGTAAGCCGACTGGCTCACACCGCCCTCGAAGTTCATCTCGCTCGCTCCCGGCAACTGGTAAGCATTCGCGCCCGGATTCCATTTCTTAAAGAACTCCGAAAGATCCGTCTGAGCGACCCAGGATGCACACAGCATCAGCTTGTCGGCAGCGTTACCGTTGGATTCGGCACAGTAATTTCTTTCGCCAAACTTGGTTTTGCCAACATCATCGCCGCGTGCTTTACGGTGCATCAACTGGAACAGGTTCCAGCCTTTCATCCCTTCACGATCGCTGTAGAACTTAGGCAGGTCACCTTCTGGATACCACTGTTTGATATCAAAGTTTTTCTCTGCCCACTCTTTCAGCTGCGCGTACATCAGCAGACGGTCACCCGCACCGCCGCGCGCCCATGCCTGACCGTTGCTCTCGTCCAGATATTCCGGCGCGACGGTAATATCGTCAGCGACACGGTTCATCTTGCCGAGATAGCGATCCTGCATGTACAGCGCCAGCACGTTGTTCGCTACTTCAGTTGCGCCCGGTACAGTCAGTGGTGTTTCTGCAGCGTTGTGCCCTACTTCGTGCCAGATCAGCCAGTCGTTCAGCGGCGTCGTCGGCAGCGTGGTGCTGTTCGTCGAGAAGCTGCTGTTCATTACCGGATAACCAGAGTGCGCATCACCAATGGAGATCTGCACATCGTTGGCGAAACGATGTTTGTGGCCCGTCAAGTTTTTATAGGTAAACATCCGGTGCTTACCGCTTTCGCCATCACGTCCGTAGAAGTCATTCATTGAGCTGGCAAAGGTATCCAGTTCCTTAGCGAATTGTTTTACGCCACCCGTGAAATTGCTGGCATTCAGGTTCTTCTTCGGCGTGGTATAGACGAACGACGCAGACTCCAGTTCGCCCAGCGGCGCAGGGGAGTTCAGATCGTTTTTCCATTCGCCGTCTTTATAGAACGGCGCTTTTACCACACCGGTAAAGGTGAAGTTGGCTGACTCATTCTTTGAGCTGTTGCCCTTGATATAAATCAGACCACCGTAAGGCACCGTAAACTTCACCGTACCATTAGCATTCAGAGTATACGTTTTAGTCACTCTTGGCGGACGATTCAGCGCGACTTCATGCTTCTCACGTCCGGTCAGGTCGTCAGCCAGCGCCACGGTGACAGTCACAGGAACGTCCGCCGTAGACTCAATGGTGACCTCTTTCTGAGCCGGAGCCCACAGACCAGTAGACTGCATATTCCCCGCAAACCATTTGGTCGGATTCGAGTACAGGCTGATGGTTTCAGTAACATTCTCACCCTCTGCCGATACCGCCCCCGGATACTTCTCGACATCAACCTTAATGTTCAGATCCCACCAGGAACGGCCCAGCATCAGGCGCGTCAGCGGTTTTTCCATATAGTTGAGCGGATAGCTCGGGTTCATCATGCCCGCTTTGCCGCTACTTTCACCGTAGATCATCTTGTTATCGACAAGCGATTGTTTCAGCTCTGCGGAGCACTGCGTGCCTTTGGTGTAAGCATTGTTGGCGTAGCAGTTCAGGAACTCGGTGAACGTTTTAAAGCCCAGCTCGTCATCCTTGTCGTTTTCATAGCGGTATTCTGTATCGTTCCACAGCCAGACCGACATGTTCTGGTACAGACGTTCCAGATCGACGCTGTTCAGACGCTCACCTTTGCGACCATTGGTCCGGAAGTAGAGCTCATGCTGATACAGGCGCTGAATGTTGGTGCCTAAATCCGCAGCCTGCACCATCGCTTTCGCGGTGTCGGCGTCAAGATTCAGTTGCGTATAGCGCGGAACAAACATGCCAGTATTATTCTCTGGCGTTACAGGAACTCCCGTGCCCGGGCGGTATTCCAGACAGTTGACCTCATAGTGATATGCCGGGTCCTTACATTCCTTTAATCCAGGAAACGCCTCAAAGATTTTTGCCTTTGCCGCCTCCAGAGACTCTTTTGTTTTAAACTCCGCCTCATCGATAAAGGCATAGCGTTTGACCTGTTTGCCATCGACATCTTCCTGCCAGCTGGCAACTTCCAGTTTCGGTTTCTTATCAGGTTTGTTATCAATCTGATATTTCCAGGTAACTTTTCCTGTTTGGGAATCAATGGTGTACGGCAGTTCACCTTCCACAACCGGATAACGTTCATAAACCCAAATGCCAGTCGCTCGACGCTGGCGCACGCGGTCTGGATAACCCTGCGGATCGGTATTCACCACCGATTTGTTAAGCGCCATCGACAGACCTGCGGCATCAAGCAGACGTACAAAGCCTGATGCGCTCTCTTCCTTAAGATTGCTCATCACATTTTCCATGATCAGCACCGATCCGCCTTTGTTCAGATAGGCGATCAGATCCGTCACATCCTGCTGGGTCAGCTTCGGTTTGCTGGTATCTGCACGCAGAGGCACTGCATAGGGATCGCCAGACCACTGAGTCACATACTCAAAGCCATTGAGGATCAGCAGAGGAACTTCATCTGGATTCAGATTGCCATAACTGGTCAACGGTTTAACCGTGATACCTGCGAAATCCTTATGGAAAGCAAACGGAGCACTATTTCCTAATACCTGACCCGCTTTTTTGAAATAAACCGTATCCAGGTTAGTGCCCACGGTCATACTGCTCTTCGCATCCGGCAGCCAGCGTTCATTTGACAGATAGCGCAGTACGTTCTCCATGAAGTTCTTCATGTCGTCCGGATCGCTGTCGAGCGTACACTGTCCGTCTTTATTAACGCTCCCGTTCCAGCTGTAACCGTTCGGGCAACGTAAAATGCTGTTGTAGTGCGGGTTACCGATAACCATCAGTTTGCCCTCACCGACTTGCCCCAGCGAAATAAACGGCAGGTTGAAGGTCGCGGTATCGCGCGTGACGTTTTCTGGCACCACAAGAGAAGGCGCTTCCGTAATGTACGCCAGCTCGTTTTTATCCCAGGCGCGTTTTTCGCCAAACGCCAGCCAGTAGTTTTTATCATTACGCGCCATCAGAATCGGGAACGCCGCGTTGGAGATATTCACCACTGCCTGACCGCGCGCATTACCGGTGCTGCCATAGAAGTTGGTGGAGTCATGGAAAACATGGAACTTGCTGACAGATTTGTAGCTCTGATCCACGCCCCACAGCTTGTTGATAACGCCCTGAATCTGACCTTCATTAATGCTGCGCGTCGTCAGCGAGAACCAGCGAGCCTCGTTACAGCCGTCGGTTTTCGCACAAATCGCGGTATCGATCTCTTTGGCCTGACCCGTCTTAAACTGCTCGATAAATTCGTTTGGCAGCACAACGTTTTGATCGCCTTCATCCAGCGTCGCGCCATTGGACAACGAGAGATTGATAATCTCGTTGATCACGTTGGGATATTCGGCAAAGACCTTGCGTACATCGTCCGGAACAACACGGGTATTATTTTGCCCGGTCGTCGAATAACGATGAATAAGCTGATCAATATTCGCGCCGCGAACTTCGTCACCCAGCTCAGTCAACGCAATGGTCGACTTATTGCCGCGTACTGAGCCCAGTTCAAAGGTGTCGATACCAAAGGAGATGGTTTCGCCCCAGCTGAAGTTGAATTTGCCGTTTTCGCCAGTCACGCCACGGCCTGAGCTGGTGTAGTAATTTACGCCAACCACACCATTGCCCATGCTATCTACCAGTCGGCCTTCGGAGAGAATGATTTCCGTAGGTTGATACTGATAAAACTGTTCCGCGTTAGCCGACACGAAGGAAGCGTTCAGATCCGGTTTTGTTCCCGGTGTGGTGACTGGCACAACCGGTGAAGTATGAGTGGATGGAGCTTTATCAGTCGCGGCATTGTTTTCCACCTCTTCATTGACCAGCTTTTTGAACTCTTCCGGTGCCAGATCGATTTGCTTATACAGCGAGTCGAAGCGTTTACTCTCGATCACCGAGGAGAACGTCAGGCAAACCTGTTCTGTATCCGCCGGACAACTGTTCATGGAGGTTACCAGCGAGAGCGCATTGCTTTTCTTGTCATCAGACCCCGCCAGTTCTTGCGCATCCTCAAGGCTAAACGACACTTTTTCAACCGCACGCAAGCTACGCGCAGATTCTGACTGAGTGTTGAAGGTGGCAATTGTCGTGTTACCCGCCACGCAAGTAACGTTCTCGCCAGGTGTAAAAGTAAAGCCGTCGCTGGATTCACCATTACATTTAGCACCGATTACCCGCTGGCTTCCGCCCAGGGTCAGATAACCTGTTTTCGTAGGAACAGGTTCTGGCTCCGGTTCTGGCGTTGGCTCTGGCTCAGGTGTCGGGTCCGGAGTAGGTTCAGGCTCCGGCGTCGGCTCCGGGGTTGGCGTTGGATCGGGTTTCACTTCCGGCAAAGACCCGGTTCCAGAATCTACAGGCGGGTTATCGGAGGAAGAACCTGAACCGCCGCCATCACAACCGGTTAATAAGGTTGCGCTTAAAATAGCCGCTAAAAGCGATTTTTTATATTTAAATTTCTTATTCATTAATAACGCAAGTGACAAAATATAGTTAAAAAATTCGTAACTGGGGAAATAGTTTTATGTTTTACCTTCTCTAGTAACTTCCTCCATTCTTAAGAAAACTGCATTATTGATAACGAAACAGGTGAAATTTATAAGAATATCCCCTATTCGATGTCAGACGGGGTATTTATAAAATGATTCAACAAACAAAAAAGTAACAATTATTCACAATGTAACTATCCCAAGTTGTTGATAGTTTTAACGATTGCGATTGCAAAAGCAACAGATAGCACGGTGTTTGCTCATCAAGCGAACACAATTAATACAGACTTGTTTTGCGTGACAAAAAAATAGATATTCTCACTCCCTTAATTATTTAGCGAGTTATCTGAACACGAAATATTATTTATGCATGGATAATAAACAACGAAATGATTTTACAATTATTTAGTCAGGATAATGAAACGTGAGTAGAAAGAAGCCGGATGATATTGACGATCATCCGGCATTATTGACTTACGAAACTAACATTCCGGTAAACACATATGCCTGCAGCAGGGTGATAATGCCGATAACGCTGGCAAAAATCAGACTGTGCTTCACGGTGTAGCGGAACAGTTCAGATTCTCGGCCCACCATGCCCGTCGCGGCGCAGGCCACGGCGATAGATTGCGGGGAGATCATCTTGCCAGTTACGCCGCCGCTGGTATTTGCTGCCACCAGCAGAGTGTCAGAGACGTTGATTTGCTGCGCCGTGGTTGATTGTAGTGAACCAAACAGAGCGTTCGAGGAGGTGTCCGAGCCGGTAAGGAATACCCCCAGCCAGCCGAGGAATGGCGAAAAGAACGGGAACATCACACCAGTACCCGCCAGTACCAGCGCCAGTGTGGTAGACATACCGGAATAGTTGGTCACGAAGGCAAATGCCAGCACCATGCCAATCGACAGTATCGGCCACTTCAGGCTAATTAGCGTTTCGGCAAAGACACTAATACCTTTCTTGATCCCCACGCCGAGGATGAAGATAGAGATAATCGCTGCAATGAAAATAGCGGTGCCGCCAGCAGAGAGCGGGTCGAATTTAAACACCGCGTCCATTGGCGTCGGCTGGGCGACAATGGGGGCCGCTTTCAAGACTTGTTGATGCAAATGAGGGATCTGGAAATTAATCACCAGCGAATAAAACGCACCGCCCGGAGCAAATAACGCTTTAAACGGCTTCATGGTCCAGATGGTGACCAGCACCGTTAAGATTAAAAACGGTGACCACGCACGAATGATTTGCCCCAGACTATATTCTGAAGGCACGGGACCGCCAGAAGACGGTTTATTCACCACCATCGCACCTGCGGATTGCCCCATGCTGATTGCCGTTTCGGTATTTTTCGGTCGCCAGACTTTAAGGAATAAAGACAGTGAGACGATACTCACCAGCGCCGAAGTAATATCCGGCAGCTCAGGACCAATGTAGTTAGAAGTAAAGAACTGGGTAACCGCAAAGCTACCACCCGCAACCAGCGCCGCTGGCCACGTCTCTTTCACCCCTTTCCAGCCATCCATCATCGCCACCAGCCAGAACGGCACCAGCACCGACAGGAACGGCAACTGACGTCCCGCCATTGCACCAATGTGGAACGGATCGATTCCGGTCACCTGACCGGCGACCAGTATCGGCACGCCCAACGCACCAAACGCCACCGGCGCAGTGTTAGCAATCAGACACAGCCCCGCCGCGTATAACGGTTTGAAGCCCAGGCCCACCAGCAATGCCCCTGTAATTGCCACCGGTGCGCCAAAGCCTGCCGCCCCTTCCAGCAACGCGCCAAAGGAGAAACCAATCAGTAACACCTGCAAACGCTGATCGTCGGTGATGGAGATAACCGAGCTGCGGATAATATCGAACTGACCGCTGGCAACGGTTAATTTATACAGGAAAACCGCCGCGACAATAATCCAGGCAATTGGCCATAATCCATAAATAAAGCCATAGCCCGCAGCAGCAAATGCCATATCAATCGGCATTTTAAAGGCGAATATCGCAATCAGGATAGATAATATAAGGGTTATTGCTCCAGCGACATGCCCTTTCAGACGTAATACCGCAAGTGCAACGAAGAAGAATATTATTGGGATCAGGGCAACCAGAGCGGATAGCCCCAGTCCTCCCATCGGCATATACATTTGGGTCCAGGTAACCATATTGTTCAGTCTCTTATTATCTTTATATGCTTGATATGATTAAGGTTGTAATAAGCAAAAGAGGACTGAACTGTAAAATATAGGCGTTATACTTTACAGCAACAGTACGCTGCTAACGCAATTGCTACCTCTGGCATAACAAGTATATCGGGTAAGGGTTTCTGTTCCGCACACGCAGGTGCAGAGTATCGTTAAGATGTCCATATTGTTGTTTTAGGCCCGCTAGTAATGCGCTGCGGGTATTTAATTTTGTTAAACCCTGATAATCGCTCCGGTTATTTCCGGGATAAATGTACTACCGCAGTTACTATAATAGCCCCGACAATAAAACTTGCCGGGGCTTTTTTTGACGCTATTAATGACTTTCTTTTTCGCGTAAACGCCAGGCGTGTAATAACGGTTCGGTATAACCGTTTGGCTGTTTCACGCCGAGGAAGATCAAATCGCTGGCAGCTTTAAAGGCACACGAGTTAGCGAAATTCCCCGCCATCGGACGATAAGCCAGATCGCCAGCGTTTTGCTGATCAACCACTTTCGCCATATTCTCCAGCGACGCCTGCACCTGCTCTTTGGTCAGAATGCCGTGGCGTAACCAGTTGGCAATATGCTGGCTGGAGATGCGCAGCGTTGCACGGTCTTCCATCAGCGCCACGTTGTGAATATCCGGCACTTTTGAACAACCAATCCCCTGCTCCACCCAACGCACCACGTAGCCCAGAATTCCCTGCACGTTGTTATCCAGCTCTTGTTGGATCTCTTGCGCCGACCAGTTAGCATTTTCAGCAACCGGAATGGTCAGCAGATCGTCCAGCAGCGGTTCAAATTCAGCATTGAACTCGGTCTGAGCAATGTTGGCTTGCACGCTCTGCACGTTGGTTTGGTGGTAGTGCAGCGCATGGAGCGTAGCGGCAGTTGGCGACGGAACCCAGGCCGTGTTTGCCCCGGCACGTAACTGGTCGCCCTTCTGGCTGTACATGTCTGCCATCAGGTCCGGCATTGCCCACATGCCTTTGCCGATTTGCGCTTTACCGCGCAGCCCGCAGAACAGACCGGAAAGCACGTTATTGCGCTCGTAGGCTTTGATCCACGGCGTCGATTTCATCTGGTTTTTACGCAGCATCGGGCCAGCTTCCATCACCGAATGCATCTCATCGCCAGTACGGTCGAGGAAACCGGTATTGATGAACGCCACGCGGTTGCGCGCCTGAGCGATACAGCTACGCAAGTTCAGCGAGGTCCGGCGTTCTTCATCCATAATGCCCATTTTCAGGGTATTCGGTGCCATACCGAGCATTGCCTCAACGCGGGTAAACAGTTTGTTGGCGAACGCCACTTCCTGCGGACCGTGCATTTTCGGTTTCACAATATAGACGCTGCCAGTGCGCGAGTTTTTCTGCACTTTTAAATCATAGAGGGCAATCGCGCCAGTCATGACGCCATCAAGAATGCCTTCCGGAATTTCATTGCCTTCGCTGTCCCAAATCACAGGAATGGTCATTAAATGACCCACGTTGCGGATAAACAGCAGCGAGCGCCCGTGCAGAGAAATTTCAGAGCCATCGGCGGCGGTGTACTGACGATCGTCATTCAGTTTACGCACGATTTGCCGACCGTTTTTCTCCATTTTCTCTTGCAGAGTCCCCTGCATCAGGCCCAGCAGGTTGCGGTACAGCAGGATTTTATCTTCCGCATCAACCGCAGCGACCGAATCTTCACAGTCGAGAATGGTACTGATGGCGGCTTCAACGATAACGTCGTTGATGTGCGCCGGATCGTCTTTGCCAATTCGCCCGTTGGCATCGATTTGCAGCTCAATATGCAGGCCGTTATTTTTCAGCAAAATGCAGGTCGGCGCAGCGGCATTGCCACGGTAACCGACAAACTGTGCCGGAGTACGTAACGTGGTTTCTTTACCATTTTTCAACTGGATACGTAATTGTTTGTCGACCACCTTAAACGCCACGACATCCTGATAGCTGCCGTTTTCCAGCGGTAGTGATTCATCGAGGAAATGCCGAACCCAGGCGATAACCTGCTCACCGCGCTGCGGATCGTAGCCGCTGACCATCGCCCCTTCCTGCGGGATGATGTCGCTGCCGTATAACGCGTCATACAGTGAGCCCCAGCGAGCGTTTGCCGCGTTCAGCGCGTAGCGGGCGTTCATCGCCGGAACCACCAGCTGTGGCCCCGCCTGACTGGTGATTTCGCTATCGATGCCCGTGGTTTCCACCGTAACGTGGTCAGGCTGCGGCACGAGATAGCCCAGTTCACGCAGGAAAGATTTATAAGCCGCTTTGTCTTTTACCGGCCCCGGATTGCTGCGATGCCATTCGTCCAGCGCCGCCTGAATGCGATCGCGCTCTGCCAGTAATTGACGATTTTCTGGCGCCAGATCGTGAACGATCTCATCAAAATTGCGCCAGAACGCCGCAGCGTCCAGCCCTGTTCCCGGTAAAACTTCTTCATCCACAAAACGTTTAAAATTGGCGTCAATGCGTAAACGGCCCTGGGTTATGGTTTGACTCATTGTTTATCTCCTCGTTTTCGCTTATTTCGCCAACACCGCTGCTGCCGCTTTCGCGACCTGCGCATCCTGTGCTCCGGTTAAACCAGAAACGCCCACGGCACCAATAATTTGTCCATCAACAACAACCGGTACGCCACCTTCCAGCGACGTCAGTAACGGCGCAGTCACGAACGCGGTACGTCCGTTGTTCACCATCTCTTCATAGCCCTTAGTTTCGCGACGCCCCAGCGCGGCAGTACGCGCTTTCTCCTGAGAGATGTAGGCCGCTATCGGCGCGCAATCGTCCATGCGACTTAACGCCAGCAGATGACCGCCGTCATCGGCAACAGCAATGGAAACAGACCAGTTATTTTTCTGCGCTTCTTCCTGACCTGTGGCAATAATTGCACTCGCCATTTGCTGGCTAAGAATGACTTTATTTTTCATTTTGTTATTCCTTTTCAAGGGCTTGTTCTACAATTTCAATCCAGTGACGCACAGAGGTACGACCGGCGCTCGCCAGATGCGTCTGGCAACCAATGTTGGCGGTGACGATCATTTCCGGTTTGCCGCTTTCCAGCGCATTCATTTTGTTATCCCGCAGCTGGCGCGCCAGATCGGGATGCGTTAACGCATATGTTCCCGCCGACCCGCAGCACAGATGGCTGTCGGGAACATCGGTTAAGGTAAATCCAAGACGAAGCAACACTTTTTCCACTTCGCCGTTCAGCTTTTGCGCATGTTGTAGGGTACACGGGCAGTGGAAGGCCAGTTTTTTATCGCCGCGAATTGCCAGTTTTTCCAGCGGTTCCTCGCGCAGAAGTTCGACTAAATCGACCGCCAGCTCACTGACCTGACGCGCTTTATCGGCATACAACGCATCGTTTTTCAGCATCTGCCCATACTCTTTAACGAACGCGCCGCAGCCGCTGGCGGTTTGCAAAATTGCCTCGGCACCTGCTTCAAGCGCGGGCCACCAGGCATCAATGTTATTTCGCGCCCGCGCTAACCCTTTCTCTTGCGCATTAAGATGATAGTCCACCGCGCCACAACAGCCTGCTTCGTTAGCTGGCATGACGCTGATCCCCAGACGATCCAGCACCCGCGCGGTTGCCGCGTTAGTGTTGGGCGAAAGTGTAGGCTGGGCGCAACCTTCCAGCATTAAAACCCGGCGCTTATGGCGCAGCGGTGGACGCGGTTTGGCTTTCACCGTTTCAGCGGGTAATTTTGCTCTTATCTGTTCTGGCAAAAACGGTCGCAGCACCAGCCCTACCTGCGTCAATGCGCGAAAGACCGCCGGACGCGGCACTACCTGGCGCAATCCTTCGCGCAGCATTCGCTCCGGCAGTGGGCGTTTCACTTTCTGCTCGACAATATCACGCCCGATATCCAGCAAATTGTGATAGCGCACACCAGAAGGACAGGTGGTTTCACAATTACGGCAAGTGAGACAGCGATCGAGATGCTCCTGTGTTTTAAGCGTGACTTCGTTGCCTTCCAGCACCTGTTTAATCAGATAGATGCGCCCGCGCGGCCCGTCCAGTTCATCGCCCAGAAGCTGATAGGTTGGGCAGGTTGCGGTACAAAATCCGCAGTGAACACAGGCGCGCAGGATGCTGTCGGCTTCCTGCGCTCGCGCGTTCTGCCGCATCTCTTCGGTTAACCGGGTTTGCATAGCCTGCTCCTTAAAGTTCCGCGTACATGCGACCGGGGTTAAACACGCCGCAAGGATCGAGCTGCTGTTTAAGCTGCTGGTGATAGCGGAATAAAGGAGCCGGTAGCGGGGCAAAGCCGCCATCTCCGGCACTAAAGCGGGTTGCATGACCGCCAGCGTTGCGGGCGATGCGATGGATTTGATTGTCATCGGCTGTCGATTTCAGCCAGCGTAACGCGCCGCCCCAGTCGATCAGTTGTTCGCCGGGTAAATCCATCATCGGCGCATCGCTGGGTAATGAAATGCGCCATAAGGTACCTGGTAACGAGAAGAACGGCAGTTGTTGTTCACGCAATTGCTGCCAGAACTGACCCGCAACCTCTTCGCCCCCCAGCAGTTCACGTGCCGCTTTCACCGATCCTTCACCGCCTTCAAGGCGGATCCACAACGCGTTGTCGAAGTAACATAAGCCACTAATGGGTAGCGGCTGAAGTTGCCACTGGGCGATTTCACTCATGGCTTCTTGCAGGCTGATTTCCCGACGCAGGCTCAGGGTGGCGCCCGGTCGCGGTAACACTTTCATTGAGATTTCAGTGAGCACGCCAAGACAACCGTAGCTTCCGGCCATTAATCGCGAGAGATCGTATCCGGCAACGTTTTTCATCACTTCGCCGCCAAAACGCAGATGTTTTCCTGTGCCGGTAATGATGCGCGTGCCGAGGACAAAATCGCGGACCGAACCGCTCCACGGGCGACGCGGCCCCGCCAGCCCGCAGGCGACCATCCCGCCCCAGGTGGCTTCTTCACCATAATGCGGCGGCTCGCAGGGGAGCATTTGCCCCGCGCTTTCCAGCGCCGCTTCAATCGCCACCAGCGGCGTTCCGGCACGCGCGGTTATCACCAACTCGGTCGGGTCGTAATTAACAATGCCGCGATGGCAACGCACATCCAGCGTTTGCCCGGTGACAGGGCGGCCTAAAAAGGCTTTGCTATTGCTTCCCTGAATCACCAGCGGCGTTTTATCGCTAATCGCCTGATTCACCTGTTCCAGCAGTACCTGGCTGTAATCACACTCGCGTAGCATCAGAAACGCTCCAGTTCAGGGAAAGGTAAATGGCCGTGATGCACGTGCATGGCACCAAATTCAGCACAGCGGTGTAGCGTGGGGATGTTTTTTCCTGGGTTCAGCAAACCATCGGGATCAAACGCCGCCTTGACTGCATGGAAGGTCGTGATTTCATCGCTGTTGAACTGGGCGCACATTTGATTGATTTTTTCGCGCCCGATGCCATGTTCCCCACTGATGCTGCCGCCCACTTCAACGCAGAGTTCGAGGATCTTCCCGCCCAGCTCTTCCGCGCGGGCAAATTCACCGGGTTCGTTGGCATCGAAAAGGATTAACGGGTGCATGTTGCCGTCTCCGGCATGAAAGACGTTGGCGACGCGTAAATCATATTGCTGCGATAAACGGGCAATGCCTTCCAGTACGCCGGGTAGCGCGCGGCGTGGGATGGTGCCGTCCATGCAGTAGTAATCGGGAGAGATGCGCCCCACCGCCGGAAAGGCGTTCTTGCGGCCAGCCCAGAAACGTACGCGCTCTGCTTCATCCTGTGCCAGACGGACGTCAGTCGCGCCCGCTTTCAGTAAGATGTCGTTAACTCGCTCGCAGTCTTCCTGTACATCAGACTCCACGCCGTCCAGCTCGCATAACAAAATCGCTTCGGCGTCGACGGGATAACCGGCATGAATAAAATCTTCCGCCGCGCGGATCGACAGGTTATCCATCATCTCCAGCCCGCCGGGGATAATGCCATTGGCGATGATGTCACCAACCGCAAGTCCGGCTTTTTCTACCGAGTCAAAGCTTGCTAACAGAACCCGTGCCACGGGCGGCTTCGGCAGCAGTTTTACCGTCACTTCGGTGGTCACGCCGAGCATACCTTCCGATCCGGTGAACAGCGCCAGCAGGTCAAAACCAGGCGAATCCAGCGCGTCCGATCCCAGCGTCAGCGCCTCGCCGTCCAGCGTTTGCACTTCAATTTTCAGCAGGTTATGTACAGTAAGCCCATATTTCAGGCAGTGGACGCCCCCCGCGTTTTCCGCCACATTGCCGCCAATGGAACAGGCAATTTGTGAGGAGGGGTCCGGTGCATAATAGAGATTATGCGGCGCTACGGCCTGGGAGATCGCCAGGTTACGCACGCCCGGCTGCACGCGCGCACGGCGCCCGACGGGGTTAATGTCGAGGATCTCTTTAAAGCGCGCCATCACCAACAACACACCTTTTTCCAGCGGCTGCGCGCCGCCAGAAAGCCCGGTGCCTGCGCCACGGGTCACCACCGGCACACGCAGGCGGTGGCAAACGGCCAGAATCGCCGTCACCTGTTCCATCTGCTTAGGCAGAACAACCAGTAATGGACGCGTGCGATACGCGCTCAACCCGTCACATTCGTAAGGAGTGATCTCCTCATCGGTATGCAGGATCTCCAGTCCAGGGACATGCTCACGCAGTGCCATCAGTACCGATGTGCGGTCGACATCGGGTAAAGCGCCATCAAGACGCTCTTCGTACAAGATGCTCATGAGTAGGGTTCGCTTTGTTGTGTTGTGTGGCAGCTGATTTTTGCGCGCTGCTTCTGTGAACAGTTATTAAGCGGGGTTTTCGTTTTCGTCTATCTCTTTAGCTACCGGTCAGACCATTTTTTTTCCATCTCTGTGACTTCGCGTTGGTTAACTCAATGTTAAATTGATGTAACATAATCACTTGCGTGATGTACGTGTTTCGCGAGTTAAGAACAGAAAAATTGGTCCTACCTGTGCACGAGGTCCGGGAATGAAAGATGAACGTCGCCCTATTTGCGAAGTAGTTGCTGAGAGTATCGAACGGTTAATTATCGACGGCGTACTGAAGGTCGGTCAGCCGCTTCCCTCGGAGCGTCGGCTGTGCGAAAAGCTCGGCTTCTCGCGTTCCGCACTGCGTGAAGGACTGACCGTGCTGCGCGGGCGCGGGATTATTGAAACAGCGCAGGGTCGCGATTCTCGGGTCGCGCGGCTTAATCGGGTCCAGGACACCAGCCCGCTAATTCATCTGTTCAGCACGCAGCCGCGAACGCTGTACGATCTGCTTGACGTTCGCGCATTGCTGGAGGGCGAATCGGCAAGGTTGGCGGCTAAGCTGGGAACCCAGGCTGATTTTGTTTTGATAACCCGCTGTTATGAAAAAATGCTCGCTGCCAGTGAGCACAACAAAGAGCTTTCGCTGATCGAACATGCACAGCTGGATCACGCTTTCCATCTCGCCATTTGTCAGGCTTCCCACAATCAGGTGCTGGTGTTTACGCTGCAATCATTGACCGATCTAATGTTTAATTCGGTGTTTGCCAGCGTGAATAATCTCTACCATCGACCACAGCAAAAAAAGCAGATCGATCGCCAGCATGCGCGGATCTATAACGCGGTGTTGCAGCGACTCCCGCATGTCGCCCAGCGCGCCGCCCGCGATCATGTGATGACCGTGAAAAAGAATCTCCACGATATCGAACTGGAAGGCCACCATTTGATTCGTTCGGCGGTGCCGCTGGAAATGAACCAGAGTTAGCTGGAGTCAAATCTGCTTTTCATACAAGCGGTAACGCTTGTACGGCTCCGCCCCAATGCGTTCCAGCATGTTATTCATGCCTGTATTGGTTTCGAGGATCCATGACATTTCCAGCGCATCGATCTTCCGGCGAGCAAACGGATCATGTAAGGCTTCAATCAATAACAGAGCAATCACCGGGCCGATGCGGCTGAACTGATACTCGTCGCGAACCCCCATTAGCGGCACTCGCGCGGTCCGCACACCGCTGACTTTCAAGCGCCACAGCAATTTTGCCCAGCCGAAGGGAAAGAGCGATCCGTTCAGATCGGCAATCGCCTCGTTGATGTTCGGTAAGCCGACAATAAACGCGCAGGGTGCAGAATCAATCTCGGCGATGTAGATCATATCGTCCGGCACCAGATACTTAAGTTGATCGCCCATGGTCGCAAATTCATGTTCGGTAAACGGCACAAATCCCCAGTTGTGCTGCCAGCCGGAGTTGAAAATCTCGCGCAGGATCTGCATCTCTTCGGCAAACCGCTGACGATTAATACAGCGAATGGTCACCTTTTTGCGCACCTGATCCATCAGTTTTTTTAGCGCCGGAGAGAAAGTGAGATCGGTTCGCTGCATCCACCACGCCAGTAAATCAATACCTTTGTGATAACCCAGTTGTTCAATATGCGCGGCATACCACGGTTTACCGTGCGGCATCATCGCACAGGGTGGTGTGTCAAAACCTTCGATCAGTAATCCGCTTTCCTGATTGATATTCAGGCTGAAAGGCCCGGTGATGTTGCGTGCGCCTTGTGACTTCAACCACGCTTCCGCTACGTCAAATAAAGCTTTAAAAACCTGCGAATCATCAATGGCGTCAATCATGCCGAAATGACCGGTATCCTCGCCGTAACGCTCGCGGTGCAAGGTATCGATTTGCGCGGTAATGCGCCCTACTACCTGCCCCTCTTTTTTCGCCACCCATGCCTGCCAGATGATATGGTCCGTTCCCGGATTCTTTTGTGACAGATGCTCACTGCGTTCAATGCATAAAGGAGGGATCCAGTTTGGATCATCGAGATAAAGTGACGACGGAAAAGCGATAAATGCTTTTAAGTCGTTTTTATTTATTACTTTTTCAATTTTAATCATCAGCAGATCGCATTCCATATTTACGTGGATAACAAATAATTAACGGTGAAAAACAGGCAGTAACCACAACGAACGGCACCTTAATAATCCACCCAATGAATACAAACGAAGACAAAACAATATTTATTAATGATGTTGATAAAACCAGTGACTGCGTTAAACAGTCAATAATGTCTCTTATAGACTTAAGCGACCCGACAAGGCACCACCTTAATACATTCATAAATTAAATATTATTCACAATAAAAAATAACAGAGCAGAACTTATTATCTTAATCAATGTTCAATATCACAACGATGAAAATACTATCTCATTTATCTTTTATGCATATATAATCCACCGTATTATTGTCATTTTATTTTTGATATCCAATTTTCTTGTGGTGTATATGTCCAATAAAATCTTTACGCATTCTTTGCCTATGCGCTATGCCGATTTTCCAACGCTGGTTGATGCTTTGGACTATGCCGCTCTGAGTAACGCCGGAATGAATTTTTATGACAGGCGTAGCCAGCTTGAAGATGAACTGGAATATCACACTTTAAAAGTGCGCGCGGAAACAGGAGCCAGGCGGCTGCTATCGCTGAACCTGAAAAAAGGCGATCGCGTGGCGCTGATTGCCGAAACCAGTAGCGGGTTTGTCGAGGCATTTTTTGCCTGCCAGTATGCTGGATTAGTTGCCGTACCATTGGCGATTCCAATGGGCGTCGGTCAGAGGGATTCCTGGAGCACCAAACTGCAAGGTTTACTGGCAAGCTGCCAACCAGCCGCGATAATCACTGGCGATGAATGGTTGCCGCTGGTCAATGCCGCGACGCATGATAACCCCGAATTACATGTTTTAAGCCACGCCTGGTTTAAGGCATTACCGGAAGCCGATGTTGCGCTCCAGCGTCCAATTCCGGACGATATCGCCTATTTGCAGTACACCTCCGGCAGCACCCGTTTTCCCCGTGGCGTTATCATCACTCACCGCGAAGTGATGGCTAATCTACGGGCCATCAGCCACGATGGCATTAAATTACGCCCTGGCGACCGCTGTGTCTCCTGGCTGCCTTTCTACCATGATATGGGGCTGGTCGGTTTTCTCCTGACGCCTGTTGCCACGCAGCTTTCGGTGGATTATTTGCGCACCCAGGATTTCGCCATGCGCCCACTGCAATGGCTTAAATTGATCAGTAAAAATCGTGGCACTGTTTCCGTTGCGCCGCCGTTTGGCTATGAATTGTGCCAGCGCCGCGTGAATGAAAAAGATCTCGCTGAACTGGATCTCTCCTGCTGGCGCGTCGCGGGTATTGGCGCTGAACCCATCTCCGCAGAACAACTCCATCAATTTGCTGAATGTTTCCGTCAGGTTAACTTTGACGATAAAACGTTTATGCCCTGCTACGGACTGGCAGAAAACGCGCTGGCTGTCAGTTTCTCAGATGAAGCCTCCGGAGTTGTGGTCAACGAAGTGGATCGCGATATCCTCGAATACCAGGGTAAAGCCGTGACGCCAGGTGTTGAAACACGTGCCGTATCAACTTTCGTCAACTGTGGTAAGGCGTTGCCGGAACATGGCATTGAAATCCGTAATGAAGCAGGTATACCAGTAGCGGAACGTGTGGTGGGCCATATTTGCATCTCCGGCCCCAGCCTGATGAGCGGTTACTTTGGCGATCAGGCTTCACAAGACGAAATTACCGCGACGGGCTGGTTAGATACCGGCGATCTCGGCTATCTGCTGGACGGTTATCTGTATGTCACCGGGCGCATTAAAGACCTGATTATTATTCGTGGGCGTAATATCTGGCCGCAGGATATTGAATACATTGCGGAACAGGAGCCAGAAATTCACTCTGGCGATGCCATTGCGTTTGTTACCGCCCAGGAAAAAATCATTTTGCAGATCCAGTGTCGGATCAGCGACGCAGAGCGCCGCACGCAGCTTATCCACTCGCTGGCGGCGCGGATACAAAGCGAATTTGGCGTAACCGCGGCTATCGACCTGTTACCGCCCCACAGCATTCCTCGCACATCTTCCGGCAAGCCCGCCCGCGCAGAAGCCAAAAAACGTTATCAGAAGGCCGTTGCCGCCAGTTTCCATGTGCAGGAATCTCTCGCATGAATCAAACTGTCGCGGTAACGGGCGCTACCGGGTTTATCGGTAAATATATTGTCGATAACCTGCTCGCCCGCGGCTTTCACGTCCGCGCATTGACGCGTACTTCCCGCGCTCACGTCAATGACAATCTCATCTGGGTGCGCGGTTCGCTGGAAGATACGCATTCACTTAGCGAGTTGGTTGCTGGTGCCGGTGCTGTGGTCCATTGCGCCGGGCAAGTACGCGGACACAAAGAGGATGTCTTTACTCGCTGTAACGTTGACGGCAGTCTGCGCCTGATGCAGGCGGCAAAAGAGAGTGGCTTTTGCCAACGTTTTCTTTTTATCTCTTCGCTGCCGGCGCGCCATCCCGAACTCTCCTGGTACGCGAAATCCAAACACGTCGCCGAACAACGACTAGCAGCAATGGCGGACGAAATTACGCTGGGCATTTTTCGCCCAACAGCAGTCTATGGCCCCGGCGATAAAGAGTTAAAACCACTGTTTGACTGGATGCTGCGCGGCCTGCTGCCACGGCTGGGCGCACCAGAGACGCAGCTCTCTTTCCTGCACGTCACCGATTTTGCGCAAGCCGTGGGTCAGTGGTTAAGCGCCGATTCCGTACAGATGCAAACCTATGAATTATGTGACGGCGTCGCCGGTGGCTATGACTGGCAGCGCGTGCAACAACTGGCCGCCGCCGCCCGTCAAGGAGCTGTACGGATGGTCGGCATTCCTCTGCCGTTGCTCACCTGCCTTGCAGATGTCAGTACCGCGTTGAGTCGCCTGGCCGGTAAAGAACCTATGCTGACCCGCTCGAAAATTCGTGAATTAACCCACGCCGACTGGTCGGCAAGTAATAACCGTATTTCTGAAGATATTAATTGGTTTCCCGGGATTAGCCTGGAACACGCATTACGCAACGGGCTATTTTGATTGTCTTGTTTAAAGGTGTGTTAACGTTTCTATGGTAAATCGTGAAATAGTAATGGATTACATCCTTTCCTGTTTACAGGATTTGGTCGAAAACGGTGTGGAAATTAAGCCTGACAGCGATCTCGTCAACGATCTCGGCCTGGAGTCGATTAAAGTGATGGATCTCTTAATGATGCTGGAAGACAGATTTGATATTTCCATTCCTATTAATATTCTGCTGGATGTCAAAACCCCTGTGCAATTAATGGAAACACTACTTCCATGGCTGGAGAATAAATAATGGGGCTATACGATAAATATGCGCGTCTTGCGGGCGAGCGACTACAATTTAGCGATAACGGGTTAACGCCGTTTGGCACCTGTATTGATGAAGTGTACTCCGCCACCGAAGGGCGCATTGGCGATAAAAAAGTGATTCTGGCCGGGACCAATAATTATCTCGGTTTAACCTTCAATCATAATGCCATCGCCGATGGTCAGGCAGCGTTAGCAACGCAAGGCACCGGCACCACCGGTTCACGTATGGCTAATGGTAGTTATGCGCCGCATCTGGCGTTAGAGAAAGAGATCGCCGAGTTTTTCAATCGCCCTACCGCTATCGTTTTTTCAACCGGTTATACCGCTAATTTAGGTGTCATCAGCGCACTTGCCGACCATAACGCCGTGGTGTTGTTGGATGCCGACAGCCACGCCAGTATTTATGACGCCTGTTCTCTCGGCGGCGCGGAGATCATTCGTTTCCGCCATAACGATGCTAAAGATCTGGAACGTCGCATGGTGCGCCTCGGTGAACGAGCAAAAGAGGCGATTATCATCGTTGAGGGCATCTACAGTATGCTCGGTGACGTCGCACCGCTGGCGGAAATCGTTGATATCAAACGTCGTCTCGGCGGTTATTTGATTGTCGATGAAGCGCATTCATTTGGCGTGTTAGGCGCAACGGGGCGCGGACTGGTTGAAGCCGTTGGCGTTGAAGATGATGTGGATATTATCGTTGGCACCTTCAGTAAAAGCCTGGCTTCTATTGGTGGTTTTGCCGTGGGTTCGGAAGCGATGGAAGTGCTGCGCTACGGCAGCCGTCCGTATATTTTTACCGCCTCCCCTTCTCCTTCCTGCATTGCAACCGTGCGCTCGTCGTTAAGAACCATTGCCACTCAACCAGAGCTGCGGCAAAAACTGATGGATAATGCCAACCATCTGTATGACGGGCTGCAAAAACTGGGTTACGAGTTAAGCTCACATATTAGTCCGGTAGTGCCGGTAATAATCGGTTCGAAAGAGGAAGGTTTACGCATCTGGCGTGAGCTTATTTCGCTGGGCGTGTATGTGAATCTTATCCTGCCACCTGCCGCGCCTGCGGGTATTACGCTGTTGCGCTGTAGCGTAAACGCTGCCCACAGTTGTGAACAAATCGATGCCATCATTCAGGCATTTGCGACCCTGAAGCAGTAATATTGGCCGCCGTGGTGTTACCCCACGGCGGGATTATTAATGTTGCCTGTCGTACCAATACACCAGCATTAACGCCACCAGCACAAACGCTACTGGTAAACCGAGTGCGGTAGCGGGCGCACTCAACGCAAATAGCAATCCCAGATTGACCATGATTTGATAGCTAATCCAGGTAAGCAAGCCAACGATGACGCCTACAGCGAGACGGCTACCCATCCCTGGTGAGCGCGGGGCGCTAAAGGTAAAGGGCACAGCAAGTAAAATCATCGCCAGAGTTAAAATGGGTTGCCCCAGCTTCTCCCACAGTGCAAGGCGGTATTCGCTGCTGGGTTGTCCGGTTTCCTGCAAATAATGGATGTAATGATTGAGCTGACGGACAGAAAAAGTATTCCCCGGCATCGATAACTCTTCAAGATTCATACTGGTGAAGGCCGATTGCCAGCCAAGATTATCTGATGTTTCCAGCGTTTCTTTGCCATTCAGCCATTTTTTATGATTCACGCCGTGCAGGATCCACGTTTTGTCGTCTTCAATGGTGGCACTGCGTGCATAAATGTAGGATTCGAGCGAGAGATCGTCGCGATAGTGAAATATCTCTATGCCTACCGGCTGGCCCTGTTCATTCAGCGATTTCACCGTTACAAATTCATTGCCGCGCCTGGCCCATAGCATATTGCCGGTAATGTCATCGTCATCCCCCAACGCTATCGCGGTAGATTTGATTTGCAGCGCCTGTTGCTGCAATGGCGACGCCACCCACTCATCAATCGCGCCTAACGAAACAGTCCACAGTATCCCGGCGACCAGCGCCACCAGTGCAATACGGAAGATAGAAAACCCCGTGCTGCGAATGGCGGTAAGTTCACTATTTTTCGATAACTGCCCGAGACCAACAATCCCACCCAATAACGCGATAAACGGCGAAAGTTCGACCAGTGTGCGCGGTAAGGTCATCAGTACCACCAGCACCGCCTGAGTCCAGAGATAACCACCCGGACTGACATCATCCAGTTCGTTAATCAAGTTGAAGGTGGTAAAAAGCGGCAGCAGTAGCCCGGCAGCGGCAGCAAAACCGAGGAAGAGATGGCGGATTAAATAGCGACTGAAAACATTCATCGGGAAAATTTCTGCAGCAAGGAGAAGTCGCGTGCGACCAGCATCAACAGGCCCATTAGCATGAGTCCGGGCACTAACCACAAACCAGGAATGAGGGGAATCGTGCCGTTAGCCACCAGCGTACGGCAGACGTCACCGCCATAAAAAATGGCAACAAACAGCAACGTCAGTGGCAGTAACGTTGAAAATCGCCCTTGCCGCGGTTTTACCCGACTTAAAGAGATGGCCAGCAGAGCCATCAACAACGCTGTCAGGCCACGGCTTTGTCGCCATTGCAGTTCGGCATGATCGGCAGGAAATACAGAGCGCGCCAGTTCCGCGACCGATTTTGCTTTACGTTTGACGTTGGCACTTTGATCCAGTGGATTAAGATGTAATTGCAGATTACGGTAGATCTGTTCGTTGTCGTCACGACCCTGATGATCAAGAAGATAGGCGGTCCCGTTGTGCAACATAACGGTCGGTTTCTCGGGTGATGGGTCAACCACATCAACCGAACGGGCGCGGAAAACACGGGTTCGATTGGCAGTAGAAGTATAAATCAGCGCGTCAGTCAGGCGATTATTATCCTGATCAACCGTCTGCGAAATGATCATTCGTCCGTTATCGTTAGTGTTAAATTTCTTTGCCCGCAACTGGCGAACATCCAGCTCCGACTGCGACTGTTGTTCCAGTTGATAAATCTGCGCATAAGCCCAGGGCCGACCATACATCGACAACAGCGTGACAAAAATACTTAATGGAATTGCCAGATACAGAACGGCTTTATACAAACGTGCGGGACTGGCGCCCGCCGCAGAGATAGCGGTAATTTCTGAGTCGGTATACATCTGCCCAAGTGTCACACCAACCGACACATACAGGCCCACTGGAAGTAACATTTCAAGCGCTATCAGCACTTTGTAGAAAACAATATTAAGTACTACATCAAGCGCTAAAGTCCCATTGGCTGCTTCGGTCAGGTAACGCTGTGCAGAGTAACTGGCGAAGATAAAGATCAAAAAACCAACGATAATCAGCACCAGACGGCGCGTACCACGCATGATGTAGTGTTCAACCAGCTTCATCTCACTAACGCCCTCAATCCTTTGAGTTTTTTATTCATTGATCAGCTTCTGCGCCAACGCAATGACCTGATCAACCTCTTCTGGCGTCAGGCTGCCGTCCTTCGCCCACTGAATTTGCCCGTATTTATTCAGCACCAGAATGGTTGAACTCTGTTCCGGCAGTTGCCAGGCAACGCGCCCCAGACCGCTGCCGTCGATTACGAATTGCGCCCACGGATAACGACGTTTATTTTTTTCAATTTTACCTGTCACAAAATAGCCGGTGCCGAAGATGGCATCATCGGTGTTCACAATGGTGGTGGGCTGAAAACGATCCTGAGGAAAGTTTGCTGTTTCTACTGCTTTGATTAACAGAGAGTTCTTCTTCTTCGCTGACTTTCGTCCGGCGATATACTGAATAATGCGGACTTTTCCCTTCAGCTGCGTGCTGTTCCACTTTTGATAGTAAATTTCGTCATTTTTGAGCAGTAATTCGCCACCGTCCTGAATATAAACAGGTGTGACCGGTTTTCCGATGACGAAATTGTGCGCAGTAGCGCCGAACGAGAAGAGTGAAAATATCAGCGCAGTAATCAGACGAGAGGACATCATTACTCCGGTTATAGCGGAAAACGCGAAATCAGCAGTTCTAAGCGCTGACGAATATCGCTGTCGAGTGCCACTGGCGCATCATACGATTGGCGATTGTCCAAATCATCCGCCACCATGTCGTCGTGCTTATCCCCCATCAGGCCATTAATGGCCGCCAGGAAGCGGGAAATCTGCAACGCCTCTGTATTTTCGGGATCAAGCGATCTTAGAGTGTCGTAATAAGAAACCTGCTGACTGATGATTTTTCGCACATCATGAAATTCCCTGCCGGTTAGCTGCGGCCTGGCAATAATTTCTTTCAGGATGCGCATTTGCTTCTGCCGATAAGCGATAAAACCATTAACGCTTTCTAGCTGGCTATGGCGTAATGAATAGTTCACCAGCCACCAGACAGGAGAGCTTAAATAAATACGTAACAGGTTGCCGTAATACGACACAATATTTTTCTTACCGTTACGAAAACCATCCTGAAAACGCCCCAGAAAAACGGTCGTTTTGCCAAATAAAAAACCAGCCTGATGCTTCTTTAAATACAGCCGTTGCGCAAAACGCAGATGCTTGTAGCGCGCTCGCATGTATTTATACTGTTTGCGTTCTTCGTCGGTAAGAGGGTCACCTTTAGCCTGCTTCAGGGTCAGGTGGAGTAACGCCTTGCGATTGACTCCGTCCAACCAGAATCTCAGGCATAATGCATAATTATCATGAATAATTTCCGATGAACAACGCAGTGCGATCGTTGGTGGTAAGCTAACTTGAGCGTCAACAACATCATCTTCTTCGACCGCGATAAATAAACGCTCACTGACCTCAAGTGGAAAATATTTTTTCATCATTGGGATTTTTCTCCCACTGCGTTATAGGCCAATAAATGGCGTTGAAAGAACGCCTTTAATGTCGGAATTAACGAGAGCACCACATCAAGACATTGCCCACCGAAGTAAGCAAATGCTGCCCCCAGCACGCCAAACAGATGGCAGAACATGAACAGCAACACGATGTAGCCGATAGAGGCGATGGTTTGCGCCACGAGAAAAGCACGCTGTTTCCCTGCCATTAGCAATAATGACTCCTGTGGGAAGCCCAGCATCGAAATAACAATGGCTCCGAGCATCACCTGGATCAGGTCATACGCTTCGAGATACTTAACACCAAACACCAGTGAAATAAGTGGCTTGCCAACGATTAACACGGCCAGCGCCACCAGAATGCCAATCCCACCAGCCAGTAATCCAGACTTCACACCCAGGAGCCACGGTCTGGTAGTTCGTGGATCTAAGCGCATGACTTCAGGGTAAAAACTCTTACCCAACAAACTGGCGGGCGTCCCGGCAGCATCGAAGAATGTCATGGCGATTTTAAATAACCCGGCAGCAGCTGGCCCTAATACGATCCCCACCAGTACCGTGCTACATGAATTACGCGCCGACCAAATGGAATGGGCAATGTTGGTTGACCAGACAAAACTCCATGCGCCTTTGATGTGTCGGGCAGACTCAAACAGATTCAATTTGAACGCGTTATGGATATTTCTGCGGCGTAATTCGCGCGCGGCAAACCACCAGTACATAGTGCCGCCAACCAGATTCGATGCGTACCAGGCGATAACAAATCCGGCAAAGCCAAAGTTAAAATACCAGGCGATTACGCTGCCCGCCGCACGCAGAAAAGGTTTCGTCGCCTGCTGTACAGCAATTAAGTCGAAGCGATCAACCGCACGCAAAATGCCGGTCGGCGTGGAGGAAGCCATTGAAGGAATAAGTGTGCAATAGAGCGCCGCCAGCCAAAAGCTTTGGTCATCCAGACCTAATGAATGGGAAAGGAATGGCAGTAAGGCAATGCCGCCGACAATCGCCACCGCACCACTGACGATATCCAGCGAGAAGGAAAATGAGACGACATTGCGGAATTGCTGGGGATTATTGTTGGTTAATGCTGGCGTTCCGTACTGCACCACCAACTGCCATGTCTGAAACTTAATAAAATCACTAATCGACTTGGCATAAGACTGTATGACGACAAGTACGCCAAACATCGCTGGAGTCATTCCTTTACCGGCGCACGAAAGCGCCAGTAAGCCCAGCAAGGCACTCACGACATTGCTGGAACCTAACCAGGCGCTGTTACGAATAATGGTGCGAAAGGCTCCATCTGCAAACCAATGTTTGATGTTAAAACCTGCCAATTCAGCCAGACCTTATCGTTGAAAAATGAAAAATATCCCGTCTGCCTTAAGTCAAGCTTCGGCGGTCAGAAACGATGGCAACCAGAGAAACCGCTTTCTGTGCCTGTTCCAGCACTTCGCTGTAGGGCGCTCTGGAATCAATCTCTAAAATTTTTGTGCCGTTATAGCCAATCTTCGACATGACGCCGATTTTGTCCTGCAACTCGGCATAGTCATGGTCAGGCTTGCGGGAGATGGCAGTATCAATATCAATCCCCAAACGAATGATTAATTCAGGACGGTACTGCGCCATTTGTTGGTATAACTGTCGCTCGCGTTGCGCCAGAAATTGGTTGATTTTCCCGGTCGCGCGCTCGACGCCAATCCCCGGCCCGTCATAATAAAAACCGGAAATTTCCGCCTGCGGAAAGCGATCGCTTACCACCAGAACGCCGCTTTGCGCCAGTCGCTGAACCTTACGAAGGTTCGCCATTCTTCGCAGCGAGAAGCAGTACATAATCACCGCCGCCCAGAGCGCCGGAGAGCGAGTTTTCATGCTTTGGGTTTTCGAGGATTTTGCCGCCAGTCGCCGCTCCAGCCAGACACCAACCAACGGTAATCGTTTGATTTTGTCGCCGTCTTCACCGGACAGTAGCCCCAGATAGCGCCGCTCGGTTTGCCAGTGCTGTTGCAATGATTTCACCAGATCGGTGGTCAGCGTGGATTTGCCGGTGCCATCGCACCCGACCACCGCAATTAGCCCCGGAATGTAGCTGGGCTGCGGCGCGGTAGTGCTGTTAACAGCTTGCGTTTGTAGTGCATCCATTCTTTAAATCATCCCCTATCCATTTTGGTGATCAGGAAAGTGCGGCGTGAATTGCACGTAGTGACGCTTGCAGGATTTCATCGGCTGGTTGCCGACCATCCAGTTCAAGGATCCTGGCGCCGTTGAAAGTCAGTTGCGGCGTAATGGCGATTTTTTCCTGTAACGCCGCCAGTTGATGGTCAGGTTTACGCGAAAACGCGGTTTGTTCATCAATGCCAAGACGAATCAACAATACGGGCAAATAAGACGCCATCCATTGGTACAGCTTCAGCTCGCGCTGCCTTAACATTTTTACCCAGCCATTACCGCCTTTAGTTTTAGCCAGTTGTGGACCATCAAAACGAAAGCCAGGGACTTCAACCTGCGGGTAGCGGTCGGTAATCAACAAAAAGCCTTGCTGGCTTTTTCTCAACATTTTGCGAAACTTGTACGCCCGCCAGCAGGAAAGCAAATAGATAACCAGCGCGGTAATATTGCCAGGCGGTGTTGAGGGCTTTTCATGTACATGAGCTGCCTTACCCCGCAGATAACGCCCAAAAGGGGCGCCAATTATAGGGAACTGTGAAATCCATTCGCCAATTCGTCCGGAAGACTGCCCAAGATAAATTTGTTCTGTTGGCATTATTGCTGCCAGTTCATTCACCAGGCTTGCCGTGAGGGTCGATTTACCTGAACCATCACATCCCACAATGGCAATAACACGCACTGGCATGGAATTAAATATTGACATATTACGTTGATTCACGAAAAACCCGGCAGCAAATAATGTATTGAATATTACGTGGTCCGTGCTCAGAATATCCGTTCAACCTTATTGTGACAATGGTTAATTGTGACATTGACCTGAATTACGCTTTCATTAAAACATATTAACCAGATAAATATTTGGGATGGATATTTAAATTTAAGGATATATTCATGCAGTCTATAACACCTCCATTAATAGCCGTTATTGGTAGTGATGGTTCAGGCAAGTCAACGGTTTGTGAACATCTCATTACCGTTGTCGAAAAATATGGTGCCGCAGAAAGAGTTCATTTAGGAAAGCAAGCCGGAAATGTCGGTCGTGCAGTGGTAAAACTGCCCTTAATGGGAAAATCGCTTAATAAATCAATTGAACGCAATAAAGTGAAAACAGCGAAAAAATTGCCTGGGCCAGTTCCGGCGCTGGTAATTACAGCGTTTGTCGCCCGCCGCTTACTGCGCTTTCGTCATATGCTTGCCTGTCGTCGTCGCGGGTTAATTGTTTTAACCGACCGTTATCCACAGGACCAGATTCCTGGCGCTTACGATGGTACGGTGTTCCCGCCTAACGTTGAAGGTGGTCGTTTTGTGTCATGGCTGGCAAGTCAGGAACGTAAAGCATTTCACTGGATGGCGAGCCATAAGCCTGATCTGGTCATCAAACTCAATGTCTCCCTGGACGTGGCCTGCGCGCGTAAGCCTGACCACAAACGAGAATCTCTGGCGAAGAAAATTGCCATAACGCCAAAGTTAACCTTTGGAGGCGCGCAACTGGTTGATATCGATGCCAATCAACCGCTGGAACAAGTGCTGGTTGATGCGGAAAAAGCGATAATGGATTTTATGACAGCGCGAGGTTATCGCTAGTCAGAAGTGATAATGCCCGATCGCAGGACCGGGCATTAACAGGAAGGTTAGATAAGCTGCAATGCAATCCAGTACAGACTACCAGACAGAAAAATTGCCGCCGGTAAGGTAAACACCCACGCCATCAGGATACTGGTTACCGTTTTACGCTGTAACCCACCGCCATCTACCACCATCGTCCCCGCCACCGCAGAAGAGAGTACGTGAGTTGTGGAAACAGGCATCCCAATATAACTGGCAAGACCGATAGATACCGCCGCCGTCATCTGCGCCGCCATCCCTTGCGCATAAGTCATGCCGCGCTTACCAATTTTCTCACCGATGGTCATCGCTACACGGCGCCAGCCAATCATGGTGCCAATACCGAGTGCTAAAGCCACCGCCATGATTATCCACACTGGAGCATATTCAATGGTGCTTAACATATCGCTGCGCAGTTTTTTCAGCAGGCTCTGGTCTTCTTTGCTAACGCCTGGCAGTTTCGCCAGCTTCGCAGAGGTATCAGAGATACAAAGCATAATACGGCGCAGCTGACTGCGTTGACTTACGTTTAACGGCTCGTAGCTTTCCATATTGCCCGGCAGCATCGTTTTAACGCGCGCAATCGCATCAAAGGTATTTGCCGGATGACAATGGAACTCCGTCACTTGCGTGCCATCAGTCGATGCCGCAGGCAATGGAGGTTCCATTGCAATCAACTTCTGCGGTAGTTCAGGATGCTGTTGCAGATAGTGTTCGAAATTGATGACGGCATCGCGGGTACGGGTAATTTCATAGCCGGACGCGTTCATATTGACGACGAAACCTGCAGGGGCAATCCCCACCAGTACCAGCATCACCAGGCCGATCCCTTTCTGCCCGTCGTTCGCGCCGTGCGAAAACGCCACGCCCGCAGCGGAAACAATCAGCGCAATACGCGTCCAGAATGGCGGCTTACGTTTGCCTTTTTTCTTTTTGCGATCTTCAGGAATGCGGTGAATACGGTCACGCTTTTTTGTCCCGCTCCAGAAACGGCGCAGCAGGAAAATCAGACCACCCGCAATGACCAGGCCGACGATGGGGGAGACAATTAACGAGGAGAAAATCTTGGTCACTTCACGCAGGTTTAACGCATCCATCACCGACGAGCCGGTCAATAGCGCGTTGGTTAAGCCGATGCCGATAATCGCGCCAATCAATGTGTGCGAACTGGAGGCCGGTAAACCAAAGAACCACGTTCCCAGGTTCCAGATAATCGCCGCCAGCAGCATGGAAAAGACCATCGCCAGACCGTGGGTTGACCCCATATTCAGCAACAAATCAGTTGGCAACATATGGACGATGGCATAGGCGACGCTAAGTCCGCCAAGCAATACGCCAAAAAAGTTAAAAAATGCCGCCATTACCACGGCAAGCTGTGGCTGCATGGCACGAGTATAAATAACGGTTGCCACCGCATTCGCCGTGTCATGAAAACCATTGATTGCTTCGTAGAACAACACAAATGCCAGAGCAAGTAATAACAAAAGCCCCGTGTATATATCAAGGCCAACAAATAAATTTAGCATATATTAGATTACGCCATTTTGAATTTACGAACGGACGCATTATCAGTGACTTTAACGGCGCGGGCAAAGTGAAATATCATCTTTTAACGATAAAAAGAGTGTTATTTCTTTAGTATCAGATAATAAGTTGCCATTCAAAGTTTTAAGAAATAATTAATGTCGAATCATTTCAATCATTAATACATTCATATTGTGAATTTATTAACTTAATGTATTTCAATATTCAATATTTTGAGCATTCCATGAACGATTTTCCGTGCTGACTATTTTTGATAATCAGCACGGGTTTGCGAAAAAGTCTATTACTCTTTCAGCACAATTAACGGCTCAATATCACTCTCTTTTTTGATGACCAGAGATTCATCGCCGCGCAAACACGTCCCACCGTAGTTGCCGCCCACGGTGAAAGTACATACCTGAATGTATTTACCGTCCACTTTTGGCAGACACCACAGTTGCTGGTAGATATTTTTCTGCTCGGCAAATTTACCGCTGGTTTGGTCGAGCACCTCTTCATGATGGCTGACCAGGTCGATATTGCTACCACAGCGACCGGCAATCGGTTTCACGGCGTAACCGGTTTTCACCAGTTCATCATTAACAGTGAAATCGGTATCCAGCAGATAACGATGATGCGGGAACAGCGACCAGAGAATTGGCAGAATCGCTTTGTTGCCAGGGATCACCGTCCAAAGCGGTTCAAAAACCAGCACTTCCGGGCGTAGCAGAACGTCAATCAGGCGCACTTCATTTTGCGGATGACCAGTGCGAATCGGGACCGCAGCAAATTCACGGTCGCTGACTTCGCGAATCTGATCAAACGCCGTTTCCCACGCCCAGGTCTTCCATACGCAGTTAACCAGTCGCCCTTCCCCATCAATCAGTTGTCCGGCAGCATCCCAGCCCAGTTCATCTAGCCCGCGCAAGATACGCGTTTCAAAGCCCGCCTGTTGCAGCGCCTGCTCCATAAACTGAGCGTGATAGTTCTCTTCAATATCTTTGTCCTGCATGATATGGACAAACGGACGCGCGCGACTGTGTTTCCACGCGCCAGCCAGTTCGGTAATCAGACCTTCCGCCGGATTGAAGCCGTTGCCTTTATAGCCCTGCTCCGCCCAACGTTCGAGGATCAAGCCCGCTTCAGTATGACAGGAGGCGGAGTCGGCGTTGTATTCATAGACCTTCAGGCCACGCTCATCCATACAAAAATCCATACGACCGGTGATCATATGGTGGCGACGACGCTGCCAGGAGAGGCGCAAACGCGGCCAGAGGATTTTCGGAATATCGAACAGCGCCAGCAGGTTGTCATCTTTCAGCACTTTATCGGTGGCGTGAAGATACATCAGATGCAGCTCGTTGGTGGCTTTAACCAGCTCCTGTTCGGCGCTCTCCGTAATGGTGTAGTAATGATACGGATCCTGATTGATCACCTGACCGTTCGCCTGCACGTAGGCGTTTTGCAGCGGATCTTTTTCATCCAGCCATTTACCGTCAAACTGGCCTTTGTCTTCCAGGCGCGCTCCGCTGATCTTCAACAAATCGCCTGCAATTTCCGGCTGTGGCAAGCTGTATTCGGTATCTTCCGTCTGAATCATCCAGCCCAGAATAGTGGTGTCATCAAAGGTGTCTTTGAGGGTATAGCAGCCGTTTTCTACCACCATCTCCAGCTCGCGCGTCCACTGTTGCCCTTGCGGCAACGGGGAATGAATCACGTTCTGTTCGGCAATACGGACTTTGTTGCCATGTAATTGCGTAATGATGGCGACATGGCCGGTATCTTTAAATTCACCGCCTTTATCCCAGATAAGAAGCGCGCCCGCGACCGGCGCACGCGGCGAACCGTTAGGAAATGCCTGCAATGGCAGAATGTTGTCATTAACCACTTCACGCAAGAAGCGCAGCGAGAAAATCTCCCACGCCATGCCCACGTCAGTGAAGACCACACCGTAGTTCAGAAAGAGAAAACGGCGAGCAAACTCAACGCATTGCCATTTGTGGCCCATATATTCGTCGTCGATATAGCTACGGAATACGGCGTCATCTTCGTATTCCTGCGGATCGAGAGAACTGTAATCTGAAGAGTAGATTGCTACACCACCGGGGGCGTAGCCCAATAACGTCCCGAACGGGGCATCCTGGCTGGTCGTTCCTTTGCTCATCACTTTACCTTTAACAATACAACCTAAGCAGTTGGCGTAATTGTTGTGCTCTGATTACCTGCTCAGCGACATTAACCGGACAGAGGTTAGACTTATCATACACCTCAACGCAGCGGCTGGCGCAAAGGGTTAAAAAATTCACATTCTGTACAGCAAGTGACCTGCTACACTGCTTCAACACTACCACTCAGAAGGCAACTCACTATGGCAGACAATACTTATCAGCCCGCGAAAGTCTGGACGTGGGATAAATCCGCTGGCGGCGCGTTCGCCAATATCAATCGCCCGGTTTCTGGTCCGACACATGAAAAAACGCTGCCCGTTGGCAAACACCCATTGCAACTCTATTCGCTGGGAACGCCGAACGGTCAGAAAGTAACGATTATGCTTGAGGAGCTGCTGGCGCTGGGCGTCACCGGCGCAGAGTACGACGCGTGGCTGATTCGCATTGGCGATGGCGATCAATTCTCCAGCGGTTTTGTCGAAGTGAACCCGAACTCGAAAATTCCCGCTCTGCGCGATCATACGCATAACCCGCCAATCCGCGTGTTTGAGTCAGGATCGATTCTGCTTTATCTGGCCGAGAAATTTGGCTACTTCCTGCCGCAGGATCTGGCAAAGCGTACCGAAACGATGAACTGGCTGTTCTGGTTACAGGGCGCTGCGCCGTTCCTCGGCGGTGGTTTTGGTCACTTTTATCATTACGCGCCAGTGAAAATTGAGTACGCCATTAACCGCTTTACCATGGAAGCCAAGCGTCTTCTCGACGTGCTGGATAAGCAGCTGGCGCAGCACAAGTTTGTTGCGGGAGACGAGTACACCATTGCGGATATGGCGATTTGGCCGTGGTTTGGCAACGTGGTGTTAGGTGGCGTGTATGATGCCGCAGAGTTTCTTGATGCGGGCAGTTATAAGCATGTGCAACGCTGGGCGAAAGAAGTGGGCGAACGTCCGGCAGTGAAACGTGGGCGTATTGTTAACCGCACCAACGGGCCGCTGAACGAGCAGTTGCATGAGCGCCATGACGCCAGTGATTTCGAGACAAATACGGAAGATAAGCGTCAGGGGTAATGGTTGGTGCATATCGCAGCAAGCCATGTAGGCCGGACAAGGCGTTCACGCCGCATCCGGCAATCAAGCACAATGCCTGATGCGACGCTCGCGCGTCTTATCAGGCCTACGAAAGCATCCGGTTTTAATCATCACGCGCTGGTAATGTCGTAATCCATTTGGCGCAGTGCGTCTAATGTGGCTTTGGCTTCGTCTTCGTCGATGATGCTCATGGCAAATCCGACGTGCACCAGTACCCACTGGCCCAGCAGATCGGCAGGGTTACCTTCGCAAATCAGGGCGATATTCACGTCGCGCTTGATACCACATACTTCAACCTGCGCAAGCTGGTGAATATCTTCACCGACAGCCAGCACCTGGCCTGGAACGCCAATACACATTGTTAACTCCGGTTATTCAACTTCAATACTTTTGACGATCAGCGAATCGCCGGTATCGACACGCAACCGCTCGCCGTGACAGAGCGGACACTGCGCATCGTGCTGATGAATCTCCACCACCTGGCTGCAATCCCAGCACCAAGCCTGGGCGGGTTTATAGACGATATGTAAATCGCACCCTTGCGCCACCGTTCCCTGGCAGACAATTTCAAAACTAAAACGGACGGCGCTCTCCTCAACGCAGGAGAGCGCGCCAATTTCCAGCCACACGGCGGTGACGCGCTTAACATCGTGCTGCTCCGCCTGCCGTTGGATAATCTCAACGGCGCTCTGGCAAAGCGACAACTCATGCATTTTCGCCACTCCTGCGACCAAACAGCAGGGCGCGACGCCCTGCATGTGGTACATCCGGATTAGTGACTGGCAGCGAAAGGATCATTCGCGCGCAGTCATCCGTCAGGCGTTGGCCCTCTTCAATCGACATGCTGTGCGAAAGCGGCGACATCAGCGAGCAGGAGAGGTATTGCGACACACCGTCCAGTTCGCCAACGGTAAAGGTCATAGTGCCATACGGCAGTTGCAGACCGATTTTTTCACTCACTTTGCGCAGCGGCCAAAGTTGATCCGGGCCGGGGAAGATAACTGCACTCAGCATCCACGGGGTGATCACACACCCCGTCCACTGACCTTCGAACAGCGTAAAGTCGGAAACATACACCGGCATTGAAGGATGCAGAAAAGAGAGATCGTGCATCGAACGCCGGGCAATTTCTTCAAATGCTGCCTGTACTTGCGCCTTCGGGGAGGTCTGGAAACCTGCTATCTCTTCAGCCATGAGTTGCCTCCCGTGGGATAGCTTCCACGCCTGATTCGCGCAGCGCAGCCAGAACCTGCTCAAGCGCAGGTTCAATCATTGCTTCAACCGTCGGCGTTAAGCCGATGTGCGGCTCCAGTGATTCCGGGATCACGCCGACCAGGGTCAGCTTTTTCGGAAACTCACCGGTGAAGCGCAGGGCCGACAAGACGTCGGCCAGGCCAAGCTGATGCGGAGAGATTTTGTTGGTAAACAACGCCGGAACTTCTTCATCCCGCAGGATCATCATCGTTCCCGGCGCGTTCTTTTTCGAGACAATGGCATCGGCGATAATCAGATGATCGCGATTTGCCATGTCGCCAAGCAGCTCCATTCCCGCCGTGCCGCCATCGAGGATCTCAACATAATCCGGCAGAATGTATCGTTGCTCTAACGCTTCAACAATCCGCACACCGATGGCTTCATCGGTCAGCAAAATATTGCCGACCCCTAAGACTAAAATACGCATTACAGAACCTTCACTGAAACCACTTCGTTGCCGTCGGCATCCACTACGTGTACCGCACAGGCCATGCACGGGTCGAAGGAGTGAATGGTACGCACCACTTCCAGCGGTTTATTCGGATCGGCAACCGGCGTGCCCACCAGCGACTGCTCGTAAGGACCGACGTCATCATTGAAGTTACGCGGACCGGAGTTCCAGGTTGATGGAACAACCGCCTGGTAGTTGCTGATGATACCGTCTTTGATCACCATCCAGTGAGAGAGCATACCGCGCGGTGCTTCAAGGAAGCCAACGCCTTTGAACTCGCCCGTTGCCGGAATGTTCGGCTTCACAAAGGTGGTGTGATCTCCTTTGCCGATATTGGTGATCAGTGCACTGTACTGGTTTTGCAGGATATCCTGCAATTCGCAGCAGTGAACGGTACGACCAATAATACGGCCCAGCGTGGAGTGCAGCTGCGCCACTTCCAGCGTGTTGCCAGTCAGTTTCTGATAAATCGCAACGATTTCATTCAGTTTGTTCTGGGTAGACTCGCGACCTGCCGCCAGTTTCACCAGCATGTTAGCCAGCGGCCCCACTTCTACCGTTTTGCCGTAGAAAGTCGGCGATTTCACCCAGGAGTATTTACCGTCGTCAGACCAACCGTCGTAAGCCGGAATGGTGGTGCCTTCCCACGGTGCCTGCGGCGCTTCGTCTTTATACCAGGAGTGCTTCGCGCTTTCCTGAATCCCTTTGATCAGGTATTCATCGGAATGAGAAGTGATCGGACGATACGAGGACAGATCCGCATTCTCAATGTAGCCGCCCGGGAACAGGAAGCTGCCGTTTTTGCTGTCGGTCGGGAATTCCGGCACGCTCAGGTAGTTCACCGCACCTTTACCGCGCGTCAGCCATTCCGGGTAGAACGCGGCGATAACGGCGGTATCAACCTTGTAAACCTGCTCAACAAAGTCGCTCAGCTTGTCGATGAAAGACTTGATGTACATCAGGCGCTCAAGGTTCAGCACACCCAGACCGTCGAGGTTGATCGGGTTCGCGACCCCACCTACCGCCAGGTTCTGAATGTGCGGCGTTTTACCGCCCAGCAGCGCCACGACGCGGTTAGCGTCACGCTGGCATTCCAACGCTTGCAGGTAGTGCGCTACCGCAATCAGGTTCACTTCCGGCGGCAGTTTCATCGCCGGGTGACCCCAGTAGCCATTGGCGAAAATACCCAGCTGACCGCTGGCAACCAGATCTTTGATCTTGTTCTGAACTTTGGTGAACTCTTCCGGGCTGTTCAGATGCCAGGTCGAAACGCCTTTCAGCATTTCGGAGGCTTTGGTTGGATCAGCTTGCAGTGCAGAAGTGATGTCCACCCAGTCCAGCGCCGAAAGCTGATAGAAATGAACGATATGGTCATGCGTGGTGTGCGCAGCCAGAATGATGTTACGGATGTATTGCGCGTTAACCGGAACGTCGATATTCAGCGCACTCTCTGCCGCACGAACGGAAGACAGTGCGTGAGTAGTAGTACATACGCCACAGATACGTTGCACAATCATCCATGCATCGCGCGGATCGCGGTTTTTCACGATCTCTTCCATGCCGCGCCACATGGTACCGGAAGCCCATGCTTTCGAAACGACGCCATTTTCGATTTCGCAATCGATGCGTAAATGCCCTTCAATTCGGGTTACCGGATCAATAGTAATTCTCTGGCTCATGCTTTGCTCGCCTCATGACGATTATGATCGTTTTGTTTTAAAGGAGGAAGTATCGGCAGTAGACGAATGAGTACGATGTAAGCGCAAATCTCAATAGCCACAAAACCAATAGAAATCAACAGTTCTTCCCAGGTCGGGAAGTAGGCGTAACCGCCGCCCGGGTTGAATGCCACCAGCGAATAGGTCAGACGCCAGGTTGCACAACCTAACAGCGCGCTCAGTGCTGACAGGAACAACATGCGGGAATCATTACGCAGCTTCGCCACACGCAGAACCACCAGCGGGAAGAGCATCAGCAGGACTTCAATCCAGAACATCACGGAGTAGAAGTCACCGGCAAACGCTAACGACAGCTTGTCGCGATAGATAAGCTCGCCAAAGCGCAGCACGATGAAAATCGCCAGCAGTACGCTGATGGTATTCGTCAGCTTGACGAACAGGCTCTTTTCATCTGGACCATTGCCACGCAGACCCGCCTGCACCAACGAACCTTCAAAGATGACAATCGAGAAGCCCATGATGAACGCCGTCAGCAGCGAGAACAGCGGCAACATTTCATAGCTCTGCCACAGCGGATGCACTTTGTAGCCCGCCGAGATCATCAGCGACCCCATTGAAGACTGGTGCATGGTCGGCAACAGCGCGCCAAGTGCAATGATGAAGAACATCACCTTGTTCAGACGCTTGAGAGAAACCTTCCAGCCCAGACGTTCAAACAGTGCCGGAGCAAACTCCAGTGCCATCACGCCGATGTAGATGGTCATACAGACCGCCGTCTCGAACAGTACCGAGTTCACGTTAAAGTGACCCGGAATGTAGAAGTACGGCAGGTTCCAGTAACGACCAACGTCGATGGTGATCGACAAGCCGCCCAGTGAATAACCGAACAGACTTGCCAACAGCGCCGGACGCACCAGCGGATGGTATTGCCCACGGTTAAAGACGTATACCGCCCACGCCAGCGCCCAGCCACCACAGGCAAAGCCGGTGCCGATCAACAGGTCAAACGCGATCCACACGCCCCACGGGAAGCCGCCGTTCAGGTCGGAGACAGAGCCCAGACCGAACACCAGACGCTTCACAATCAGGAGCATACAGATGACGATTAACGGTCCAAAAATCATGACCGGTTTACTGATGATTTTGCCGCCCAGCGGTTGTGGATCATGACTCATGATCGTCTCCTCCGTCGTGATGGTCGTTTTTGGTGTTGCGACGAACCAGCACGGTTAAGCCCGCCAGCACAGCCAGTGGTAGCATCATGCCTTTATACAGGGTGTGTTGAATATTTTCGGAACGCGCACCGGTAGAAAGATCGTCCAGTTTCGGCAGGTCGAGATTTTCATAAGGAACGCCCGTCAGTACCAGAACCTGAGTACCGCCGCCCTCTTTCTCGCCGTACAGATGCGGATAATATTTCGGCACCGTATGCAGGTAAGTGTCGCCAGATTTCAGCGTCTGACGCGGATAGTGGTATTCGCTGCCAGGCTTCAGCGCCAGACGTTTTTTCGCCTCCGCCATCAGCTCTTCACGCGTACCAAAAATCACCGCCCCCGCCGGGCATACTTCTACGCAGCCAGGCAGACCGCCTTTATCGAGACGTTCCACACCTTTCTGGTTGCACAGCTCACATTTATGCAGCGCACCAAACGGGTTGTTGTAGTCGTACTTCGGCACGTTGTACGGACAGGCAACCATGCAGTAACGGCAGCCGGTGCACACATCTTTGTCGTAATGGACAATGCCGGTTTTCGGATCTTTTTTCAGTGCAGAAACCGGACACACGGAGACACAGTTCGGATCGACGCAATGCATACACTGTTTCTTAATGTACGCGTAGCCGTTCTCTTCCTGGTCTTTGTTGACGCCCGTGCCGCTGGTCCACACCTGAATGATGTTATTGGTATACGGCGACAGTTTGTCGTTGTTCGACCAGGTCTGTTCCCCTTGCGGGTTACGTTCAGGGAAGTTGATATCCTGACACTTGGTGACGCAAGCCTGACAGCCTACGCACAAGGTCGAGTCGTACAACATACCCAGCGATCCCGGAATTGGCGGGCGGTTTTCAGCAGCCGCATGACTGACAGACGGCAGTGCGCCCGTCAGCAATGCCCCGCAGGAGGCTGCTTTAATAAAATTACGTCTGTTCACGGTTATTCTCCCCGTGAGTCAGCGTTATCTTTCTTTTGCTGACGACCCAGTTCACGCACCGCCATCACGCTGACACCGGCAACCAGCCCAACCACACCGCCGAGCAAACCGATAGCGCCCGCAGAGACGTTGCCGCCTTCTTTAGCGTTGACATCCGGTTTTTGTGAACGCGGCGTCTGGTTTTCGACGTTGGCAAGCTGATGGATGCCTTTATGGAAGCCGACACCTTCTTCGTTACAGCCATAGCATGGGTGACCAATTGCCACCGGCCACACGCCGCCAACGTCGCAGAATTGCAGCGTTGAGCAGTTGCCGTAAGTTTCTGGCCCTTTACAGCCGAGGTGGTACAGGCACCAGCCTTCGCGGTGGCCTTCATCGCCGAACTCTTTGGCAAAACGACCAGCATCGAAGTGCGGACGACGTTCGCAATGTTCGTGAATCAGACGACCATAAGCGAAGGTCGGGCGGTTTTTGTTATCCAGCTTCGGCGGTTTACCGTAAGTGATGATGTGCGCAACGGTCGCGAGGAAGTTGTGCGGGTTCGGCGGGCAGCCTGGAATGTTAATAACGGTTTTGCCTGGCAGAACTTCTTGCAGGCTGACCGCGCCAGTCGGGTTAACCCCGGCAGCGGCGACGCCGCCCCACGCGGAGCAGGAACCGATAGCGATAATGGCTGCTGCGCCTTCTGCCGCTTTGCGGATGTGGTCCACAATCGGCTCACCGGCAACCATGCAATAAATACCGTTATCTTTTAATGGGATGGAACCATCCACAACCAACACATACTGCCCTTTGTATTTCTCGAGCGCGTTGTGTTTGTTCTCTTCAACCTGATGGCCGAAGGCGGCAGAAAGCACTTCGTGATACTCCAGAGAGATAGTCTCCAGCACGAGGTTTTCTACCGTTGGATGCGTCGCACGAAGCAGAGATTCCGTACAACCGGTGCATTCCTGCGCGCCAATCCAGATAACCGGCGGGCGCTGCGGGTTAGTGACCGATTCGGCCATCTCTGCGGCGGCTTTGCTACTTAACCCCATGGTGGCGGCTAATGCTGCACAAAGCTTCATGAAATCACGACGATTAATGCCGTGAGAATGGATGAGGGTGTTATCTCCAGTCATTTATAGTTATTCCGTTGCGAAGACCTGGCATATATTTTGCCTCAACCGCAAAATCAATAATGCGATCGATGCGCCATTTACCACACATTTATTATGGTTATCATTACAATGATACTGCGGCGGGGCGCTAAAACGAAGGGAATAAGCATTAGTGTAATTAATTAAAGCAAGATAATACGTATGTTTGATCAATTTTCGAGGCGATAACCCGCCATAAAAAAGCGCAACGTAGAACAGGAATTATTCTCACGAAAGAAATCCATTACCATCTCTTTATCCAGCCCATAACGGCGCGTCAGAATACCCGCTTCCCAGGCGCTGAGCTGGCGATCGCCGGTCTTTTCATACATCCGGTGCGAGTAGCCTAATACAAAACCACGTTTATAATCGGCGCAAAATTTAGTCACATTAACTGCACTGTCGGCATGCGTTGCTTTTAATCCCGCCATTAAGCCTTTACCGAAATGGTTATTCATCGTTTACCTCAAACGTTATATATCAGTATATATAGCGATATTTTAGGCAAACTCCGACTTTTACGCACGCTATTTTTTCCTGCACATGTAGGACGTTATCCTTTAAGGGATAAACACTTCAGGAAAGATATTTATCGAACCATGTCAGCGTCCTTTGCCAGGCAAGATCGGCGGCTGATTTGTCATAACGTGGCGTGGAATCATTATGGAATCCATGGTTAACCCCCGGATAAATATACGCTTCATAGACTTTGTTATTAGCCTTCAACGCCGCCTCGTAAGCGGGCCAGCCCTCATTGATTCGGGTGTCCAGTTCAGCATAGTGGAGCAGTAAAGGCGCTTCGATCTTTGCCACATCGGCAGTAGGTGCCTGGCGACCATAAAACGGCACCGCGCAGGCCAGTTCCGGATACGCCACGGCAGCCGCGTTCGAGACACCACCGCCATAGCAAAATCCGGTTATGCCAACTTTGCCCGAGGCTTGGGGATAGCGTTGCATAAACTCAATTGCGGCAAAGAAATCATTCATCAGTTTGGTTGGATCAACCTGCTGTTGCAGTTCGCGGCCTTTATCATCATTTCCCGGGTAACCACCAACGGAACTTAAACCGTCGGGTGCCAGAGCGATGTATCCCGCTTTAGCCACCCGCCGTGCTACATCTTCGATATACGGATTCAGCCCACGATTTTCATGTACGACCACCACAGCGGGTGTTTTGTCGCCCATCTTCGCAGGTTTCACCAGATAACCACGAACCTCGCCGTGACCATTTGGCGAAGGATATGTGATGTACTCAGCGACAATCTCCGGGTCGGTAAACTCCACCTGGGTCGCCCACGCGTAATTTGGCTTGAGCAAATCAAACAACGCTAACGCCGTCATCCCGCCCACCGCGTACTTCGCTGCCAGGTTGAGGAACTCACGTTTCGATATTTTCCCGTGAGCGTAATAGTCGTAGTAATCCAGCAACTCTTGCGGAAAATCTTTGGCGGTCAAACGCGGCATCGTTTTACTCCTCAACTGTTGTTTTTTTAAGCAAAGCATAAGCGTGTGTTTTTGCCCAGTTTTTCGTCACTCTGTGAGCGATGCTACGGGATACGTCCAGGTAAATCGCTAGACTAGAAACATTGTTTCGAAATTGAATGGTGGAAAGGAGATGTCATGGTCTGGTTAGCGAATCCCGAACGTTACGGGCAGATGCAGTACCGGTATTGCGGAAAAAGCGGTTTACGCCTGCCCGCGTTATCGCTCGGTTTATGGCACAATTTCGGTCACGTTAACGCGCTGGAATCACAGCGCGCGATCCTGCGTAAAGCGTTTGATTTAGGCATTACGCACTTTGATTTAGCCAACAATTACGGGCCGCCTCCAGGAAGTGCAGAAGAGAACTTTGGTCGCCTGCTGCGGGAGGATTTTGCCGCTTATCGCGATGAACTGATTATCTCTACCAAAGCCGGATACGATATGTGGCCCGGCCCGTACGGCTCTGGCGGCTCACGTAAATACCTGCTCGCCAGCCTCGACCAAAGCCTGAAGCGTATGGGGCTTGAGTATGTCGATATCTTTTACTCTCATCGCGTCGATGAAAATACGCCAATGGAAGAAACCGCCTCTGCGCTTGCCCATGCGGTGCAAAGTGGTAAGGCGCTGTATGTTGGGATCTCTTCATACTCGCCAGAGCGGACGCAAAAAATGGTCGAGTTGCTGCGCGAATGGAAAATTCCGCTGTTAATTCATCAGCCTTCATACAATTTACTGAACCGCTGGGTGGATAAAAGTGGCCTGCTGGATACCCTGCAAAATAACGGCGTGGGCTGCATTGCCTTCACTCCACTGGCCCAGGGATTGCTGACCGGAAAATATCTCAACGGCATTCCTGAAGATTCACGGATGCATCGCGAAGGTCATAAAGTGCGCGGCCTGACACCGAAAATGCTCACCGACGCTAACCTCAACAGCCTGCGGTTATTGAATGAAATGGCGCAGCAGCGCGGTCAGTCGATGGCGCAAATGGCGTTAAGCTGGTTGCTGAAAGATGAGCGAGTGACGTCGGTATTGATTGGTGCCAGTCGTCCAGAGCAACTGGAGGAGAACGTGCAGGCATTGAATAATCTGGCGTTTAGTGCCGAAGAACTGGCGCAGATTGACCAGAATATCGCCGATGGCGAGCTAAACCTGTGGCAAGCATCTTCCGATAAATAACAAGTTAATACCGGGCGCGAGAACCGCGCCCGAATCAGATCAGTGATTATGACGAGTCAGTCGGTCAAGATAGCCCATCACAAATGCAGAAAGCACAAACGTCAGATGGATAATGACGTACCACATCAGTTTATTATCCGGGACATTTTTCGCATCCATAAAGACGCGCAGTAAGTGAATGGAAGAGATTGCCACAATCGACGCTGCCACTTTGTTTTTTAGCGACGTTGCGTCCATTTTCCCCAGCCAGTTCAGTTTCTCTTTGTTCTCGGAGATATCCAGCTGCGAGACGAAATTCTCATAACCGGAAAACATCACCATCACCAGCAAACCGCCAACCAGCGTCATATCCACCAGCGACAGCAACACGAGGATCAAATCTGATTCTGCCATTGAGAAGATATTCGGCAGGACGTGAATAATCTCCTGAAAGAACTTCAGCGCCAGGGCAACCAGCGCCAGCGAAAGGCCAAAGTACACGGGGGCAAGCAGCCAGCGAGAAGCATACATTGCATTTTCAAGAAAACGTTCCATACATTCCTGTCGTGTAGTTAAAACGGGCAACAGTATATCGCAATTGAGTTAACAGCACGCAACAGCAAATCAACATATACGTTAACCCGTTATCGCATAAATCCGAGGTTTAGGGATCTTCCTGGTTCCCTGATTACCGTGGCGCGTGCGTCTACCCTTAAAGGACGTTGAACCTGAAGGGAGAAAAGCGATGTCTCATTTAAAAGACCCGACCACACAGTATTACACTGGTGAATATCCCAAACAGAAACAACCAGCGCCCGGCATTCAGACGAAGATGACGCCCGTGCCAGATTGCGGCGAGAAAACCTATGTCGGTAGCGGTCGCCTGAAAGATCGTAAAGCACTGGTGACAGGGGGCGATTCCGGAATCGGTCGCGCTGCCGCCATCGCTTACGCGCGTGAAGGCGCTGACGTGGCGATCAGTTATCTTCCCGTGGAAGAAGAAGATGCTCAGGATGTGAAAAAGATCATTGAAGAATGCGGACGCAAAGCCATTCTGCTGCCGGGCGATTTAAGCGATGAGAAATTTGCCCGTTCGCTGGTTCACGACGCGCATAAGGCATTAGGCGGGCTGGATATTATGGCGCTGGTCGCCGGGAAACAGGTTGCCATTCCTGATATTGCAGACCTCACCAGCGAACAGTTTCAAAAGACCTTTACCATTAACGTTTTCGCGCTGTTCTGGCTAACCCAGGAAGCAATTCCCCTGCTACCGAAAGGCGCCAGTATCATCACCACTTCGTCAATCCAGGCCTACCAGCCAAGCCCGCATTTGCTGGACTATGCGGCTACGAAGGCGGCGATTCTGAACTACAGCCGTGGCCTGGCAAAACAAGTCGCGGAGAAAGGTATTCGGGTGAATATTGTCGCGCCAGGCCCTATCTGGACAGCACTGCAAATTTCCGGCGGACAGACGCAGGATAAGATCCCGCAGTTTGGTCAGAAAACACCGATGAAACGTGCGGGGCAACCGGCGGAGCTGGCCCCTGTATATGTTTATCTGGCAAGTCAGGAGTCGAGCTATGTCACCGCAGAAGTGCACGGCGTGTGTGGCGGCGAACATTTAGGCTAAAAAATACCCGGTTGTGTGATAGCAACCGGGCATCATTGTGCTTTTAACCTTGCCGGATGCGGCGTAAACGCCTTATCTGGCCTACCAGCTAGTGCAAATTCAACACGTTGCGATAGATTTTGTAGGCCAGATAAGCGTAGCGCATCAGGCAATTCTCTTTACTTCGCTTTGGCAGTTTCTTCGCCGACCAGACCAATCTTCAGGTAACCTGCCTGATGCAGCTTATCCATTACCTTCATCAACATCTCGTAGTCGACGGTCTTATCTGCACGGAAGAAGATGGTAGTATCTTTCTTACCTTCGGTTAACGCATTCAGCGCCGTAACCATCGTTTCATCGGTGACCGGATCGTTACCGATAAACATTGAGTTGTCCGCCTTCACCGACAGATAAACCGGTTTTTCCGGGCGCGGCTGCGGCGTGCTGGTAGAAGCAGGCAAGTTCACCTTCACATCTACCGTCGCTAACGGTGCCGCCACCATAAAGATAATCAGCAGAACCAACATCACGTCGATAAACGGCGTCACGTTGATATCATGCATTTCGCCGTTATCGTCGAGGTTTTCGTTAAGATGCATTGCCATCGGACATTATCCTGCGCGTAATTTTTGTGCAACACGAACCGGATGCGCAGCGGCGCTGGCTTCCAGATCCAGGTCACGGCTTTGCAGCAACAATACCTGCGCTGCGACATCGCCAAGCATCGCTTTAAAGCCGCCAATCTGGCGTGCAAATACGTTATAGATAACGACCGCCGGAATCGCTGCCACCAGACCGATTGCCGTTGCCAGCAACGCTTCTGCAATACCCGGTGCAACCACTGCCAGGTTGGTAGTTTGCGTTTGCGCGATACCAATAAAGCTGTTCATGATGCCCCAGACCGTACCAAACAGACCAACGAACGGCGAAATTGCGCCGATGGTAGCAAGATAACCGTTCCCGCGGCCCATTTGACGACCTACTGCGGCGACCCGACGCTCAAGGCGGAAACTGGTACGCTCTTTAATACCTTCGTTATCGTCGCTGCCTTCTGACAGTTCCAGCTCGTTCTGCGCTTCATTGAGCAAATGCAGGCTTAAGCTTTTGCTACCAAAATCAGCGGCGATATCGCTGGCCTGGTTTAAAGAGCGTGCTTCAGCCAGCAGTTGCTGCTCGCGCTTCAGGCGACGCTTCTGGTTGAAGAACTCTACGCTCTTACTGAAAAAGATTGCCCAGGTGACTACGGAGGCCAGAATCAGCCCAATCATCACGCACTTAACGACAATATCGGCGTGCTGATACATACCCCAGACGGAAAGGTCCGTCTGCATTAAATTATTACCCACTGTGTATCTCCAGGACGCAAGTCACAAAATCTGCGCACAATAATATCAAAACGACGTCGAATTGATAGTCGTTCTCATTACTATTTGCATACTGCCGTACCTTTGCTTTCTTTTCTTTGCGTTTACGCAGTAAAAAAGTCACCAGTACACCTTTTGCGAAATTTTTCTGCTTTATGCCAATTCTTCAGGATGCGCATGACCTCATTCGTGCTAGTTTAGACATCCAGACGTATAAAAACAGGAATCCCAACATGGCAGACAAACAACTTGATACTCAACTGGTCAATGCAGGACGTAGCAAAAAATACACTCTCGGCGCGGTAAATAGCGTGATTCAGCGCGCCTCTTCGCTGGTCTTTGACAGTGTGGAAGCCAAAAAACATGCGACGCGCAATCGCGCCAATGGCGAGTTGTTCTATGGACGGCGCGGAACGTTAACCCATTTCTCCTTACAAGAAGCGATGTGCGAACTGGAAGGTGGCGCAGGTTGCGCGCTGTTTCCTTGCGGGGCGGCAGCGGTTGCCAATTCCATTCTTGCTTTTGTTGAACAGGGCGATCATGTGTTGATGACCAATACCGCCTACGAGCCGAGCCAGGATTTCTGTAGCAAAATCCTCAGCAAGTTGGGCGTAACGACATCATGGTTTGATCCGCTGATTGGTGCCGATATCGTTAAACATCTGCAGCCAAACACTAAAATCGTGTTTCTGGAATCGCCAGGCTCCATCACCATGGAAGTCCACGACGTTCCGGCGATTGTTGCCGCCGTACGCAGTGTGGTGCCGGACGCCATCATTATGATCGATAACACCTGGGCTGCCGGAGTGCTGTTCAAAGCTCTTGATTTTGGTATTGATGTTTCTATTCAGGCCGCCACCAAATATCTGGTAGGGCATTCGGATGCGATGATTGGCACTGCTGTGTGCAATGCCCGTTGCTGGGAGCAACTGCGGGAAAATGCCTATCTGATGGGGCAGATGGTCGACGCCGATACCGCCTATATGACCAGTCGTGGCCTGCGTACACTGGGCGTGCGTCTGCGCCAACATCATGAAAGCAGCCTGAAAGTGGCAGAATGGCTGGCCGCACATCCGCAGGTTGAGCGAGTTAACCACCCTGCTCTGCCAGGCAGTAAAGGCCATGAGTTCTGGAAACGAGACTTTACAGGTAGCAGCGGACTATTTTCCTTTGTACTGAAGAAAAAACTTAATGATGAAGAACTGGCGAACTATCTGGATAACTTCAGGTTATTCAGCATGGCCTTCTCATGGGGCGGGTATGAATCCTTGATCCTCGCGAACCAGCCAGAACATCTCGCCGCCATCCGCCCACAAGGTAAGATCGATTTTAGCGGCACCTTGATTCGCCTGCATATTGGTCTGGAAAACGTCGACGATCTGATTGCCGATCTGGACGCCGGCTTCGCGCGAATTGTGTAACGTTGCCAATTTGGACAATTTTGCAGACATTTAATTGTGAATAGTCTTAAATTGTTGCGTCCGGGATCAAGGCGTCCCGGACGATTCAGGAGTACAATAGTCAAATTAAGGCTTAAACGCTGTTCCACAGGAAAGTCCATGGCTGTTATTCAAGATATTATCGCTGCGCTCTGGCAACATGACTTTGCCGCGCTGGCGGACCCTCACATTGTTAGCGTTGTTTACTTTGTCATGTTTGCCACGCTGTTTTTAGAAAACGGCCTGCTGCCCGCCTCATTTTTGCCTGGCGACAGCTTGTTGATTCTGGCTGGCGCATTGATTGCCCAGGGGGTTATGGATTTTCTGCCAACAATCACGATTCTGACTGCCGCAGCCAGCCTGGGTTGTTGGTTGAGTTACATTCAGGGGCGCTGGCTGGGTAATACCAAAACGGTGAAAGGCTGGCTGGCGCAGCTTCCGGCCAAATATCACCAGCGTGCCACCTGTATGTTTGACCGCCACGGTCTGCTGGCGCTGCTTGCTGGACGTTTTCTCGCCTTTGTCCGCACGCTGCTGCCAACCATGGCGGGGATTTCCGGACTGCCAAACCGCCGCTTCCAGTTTTTCAACTGGTTAAGCGGGTTGTTATGGGTCAGCGTGGTAACCAGTTTCGGCTATGCCTTAAGCATGATCCCGTTTGTAAAACGCCATGAAGATCAGGTGATGACGTTCCTGATGATCCTGCCGATTGCCTTGCTAACCGCTGGCTTGCTAGGCACGCTGTTCGTGGTGATTAAAAAAAAGTACTCTAGTGCCTGACGATTTCCTCCGTTCCCGGTGGCCATGCCGGGAACGCATTTAACTCCCCTGCATCGCCCGCATTCTGGCGGCATCTTCTCCCGGCGTCACACCGAAATAACGTTTAAACTCACGGCTAAATTGCGACGCGCTTTCATAGCCGACGCGCATCGCCGCCGCGCTGGCCTTCATGCCGTCGTGGATTATCATCATTCGCGCCTTATGCAGACGGTAATTCTTCAGATACTGCAACGGCGAGGTACTGGTGACAGACTTAAAATTATGGTGGAACGCCGAAACGCTCATATTGGCTTCTGCTGCCAGTTGCTCAACGCTCAGGTTTTCGGTGTATTTATTCTCAATTCGTTTCAGTACGCGGCTAATCAGGCTGAAATGCGTCTGGCGACTGACCAGTGCCAGTAACGCGCCGCCGCAAGGCCCCGTCAGCACATAGTAAAGAATTTCGCGGATAATCTGTTTACCGAGAATGCGCGCATCCAGCGGTCGTTCCATCACATCCAGTAACCGCTCCGCCGCGCATAAAATCTCTTCGGACAATGTAGCGGAATTTATACCGCTGGCAGCCATCGACGGCTGGAAATGTTCATCTTCGCCAATGTCCATCAACAGCTCTTGTAACTGCAAAATATCGACATTGAGACGCACCCCCGCCAGCGGCACCTCTGGCGTGGCATAGGTTTCGCACTCAAACGGCAACGGCACCGTCAGCAGCAGGTATTCATTGGCGTCATAGCGAAACACGCGTTCATTGATATAACCGATTTTATGCCCGGAAAAGAGAATTATGATGCCAGGTTCATACATCACTGGCGTACGCGCACCGGGGTTCTCACCATACAATAAGCGCACATCAGGCAACATATCTGACAAACTATTTTCTTTATCTTTCAGTCTATTAATTTTATCCGTCAGTAGGCGGCATATCTCTTCACGTTTCATATCGCGTAATTTCTTAGGAATAATGCGGCAATTTGATTGTGCGCAATTTTGTACCATTTCTCCAGTACCCTGGAGAAATAGGCAAGACATTGGCAGAAATGAGCATTGAGAGCCACGACGCAGGCGACCACAATGAAAAACATCAGGCAGACCGATCTCTGCCCTCATATTGACCCAGCAAAGGGAGCAAGTAATGAACAACTTTAATCTGCACACCCCAACCCGCATTCTGTTTGGTAAAGGCGCAATCGCTGGTTTACGCGAGCAAATTCCTCATGGCGCCCGCGTATTGATTACCTACGGCGGTGGTAGTGTGAAAAAAACCGGCGTCCTCGATCAAGTTCTGGATGCATTGAAAGGTATGGACGTGCTGGAGTTTGGCGGTATCGAACCAAACCCGTCTTATGAAACGCTGATGAACGCCGTAAAACTGGTTCGCGAACAGAAAGTGACTTTCCTGTTGGCGGTTGGCGGCGGGTCCGTGCTGGATGGCACCAAATTTATCGCCGCAGCGGCTAACTATCCGGAAAATATTGATCCGTGGCACATTCTGCAAACGGGCGGTAAAGAGATTAAAAGCGCTATCCCGATGGGCTGTGTGCTGACGCTGCCAGCGACCGGTTCTGAATCTAACGCGGGCGCGGTTATCTCCCGTAAAACCACTGGCGACAAACAGGCGTTCCATTCTGCCCATGTTCAGCCGGTATTTGCCGTACTCGATCCGGTTTATACCTACACCCTGCCGCCGCGCCAGGTGGCTAACGGCGTAGTGGACGCCTTTGTGCACACCGTAGAACAGTATGTAACCAAACCGGTTGATGCCAAAATCCAGGATCGCTTCGCAGAAGGTATTTTGCTGACGCTGATCGAAGATGGTCCGAAGGCCCTGAAAGAACCAGAAAACTACGATGTGCGCGCCAACGTTATGTGGGCGGCGACCCAAGCGCTGAACGGTTTAATTGGCGCAGGTGTACCTCAGGACTGGGCAACGCATATGCTGGGCCACGAACTGACCGCTATGCACGGTCTGGATCACGCACAAACTCTGGCTATCGTCCTGCCTGCTCTGTGGAATGAAAAACGCGACACCAAGCGTGCGAAACTGCTGCAATACGCTGAACGCGTCTGGAACATCACCGAAGGTTCCGACGACGAGCGCATTGACGCCGCGATTGCCGCTACCCGTAACTTCTTCGAGCAATTAGGCGTGCCGACGCATCTTTCCGACTACGGTCTGGACGGCAGCTCTATCCCGGCATTGCTGAAAAAACTGGAAGAACACGGCATGACCCAACTGGGCGAAAATCATGACATTACGCTGGAAGTCAGCCGCCGCATCTACGAAGCCGCCCGTTAAGCTTTTTACGCCTCAAACTTTCGTTTTCGGGCATTTCGTCCAGACTTAAGTTCACAACATCTCACCGGAGCCTGCTCCGGTGAGTTCATATAAGGAGGAACGTATGGCTAATCCAACCGTTATTAAGCTACAGGACGGCAATGTCATGCCCCAGCTGGGACTGGGCGTCTGGCAAGCAAGTAATGAGGAAGTTATCACCGCTATTCAAAAAGCGTTAGAAGTGGGTTATCGTTCGATTGATACCGCCGCAGCCTACAAGAACGAAGAAGGTGTCGGTAAAGCCCTGAAAAATTCCGCACTTAACAGAGAAGATCTGTTCATCACCACTAAACTGTGGAACGACAACCACAAGCGCCCCCGCGAAGCCCTACTCAACAGTCTGAAAAAACTCCAGCTTGATTATATCGACCTCTACTTAATGCACTGGCCCGTTCCCGCAATCGACCATTATGTCGAAGCATGGAAAGGAATGATTGAGCTGCAAAAAGAGGGATTAATCAAAAGTATCGGCGTCTGCAATTTCCAGATCCACCATCTTCAGCGCCTGATTGATGAAACTGGCGTGGCGCCTGTTATTAACCAGATAGAACTTCACCCGCTGATGCAGCAACGTCAGTTGCATGCCTGGAACGCCACACACAAAATCCAGACCGAATCCTGGAGCCCATTAGCCCAGGGCGGGAAAGGCGTATTCGATCAGAAAATCATTCGCGATCTGGCAGATAAGTATGGCAAAACCCCGGCACAGATTGTTATCCGCTGGCATCTGGATAGCGGACTGGTCGTAATCCCGAAATCAGTCACCCCTTCACGAATTGCTGAAAACTTCGATGTCTGGGATTTCCGTCTCGACAAAGACGAACTTGGTGACATTGCAAAACTCGACCAGGGTAAACGCCTCGGCCCCGATCCCGACCAGTTCAGCGGCTAACGCACAAATTCTCCCGGTAGCGGTAATGTTCCGCTACCGGACTTTTCAGAAATCATTTATTCCCCTAGCCTCCCGCCCGTTGTTACTCTCCCCTGTTCAGGAACACCAGATATAAGGACATCATCATGCGGAGCTGGAAGCTCTTAAAGGAACAACTCATCTACACCAGGGATAAACGCAATGGAGAGGTGAAAAACAGATGAAAATAATGGTTCTGTTTTTGGCAGCCTTTTTAAGTTTTACCCTCCAGGCGCAATCCCCCTCGCTAACCGCTGAACAAACAGTCAGGCAGATTTATCAACACTATACCGGTGGGGCTAGTGTTCCTTATTTCGCTGATAACAGTGAGCAAGCAATAACATCAACGCGAATGCAAAAGGCACTAACCTTGAATGACAATCTCACACTGCCGGGTAATATTGGCTGGCTGGATTACGATCCGGTTTGCGATTGTCAGGATTACGGCGATCTGGTGTTAGAAAGTGTCGCGGTTACTCAAACGGATGCCGATCACGTAGATGCCCTTGTGCGCTTTCGTCCCTATAAAGACGATAAAGAAAAGACCACGCAAACACTGAAAATGGTGGCAGAAAATGGTCGTTGGGTGATTGATGATATTGTCAGCAATCATGGCAGCGTCTGGCAGTCAGTTAACGGTGAGAATGAAAAAATATTGGCGCTACTGGCATCGCTGCAAAAAGAGCAACCTGAAGCCTTTGTCGCCGAGTTGTTTGACCATATCACTCATTATAGCTGGCCCTGGACGTGGGTTGTTTCCAACACCTATCGCCAGGCTGTTAATGCCTTCTATAAAACTACCTTCAAGACTGACAGTAACTCCGATGAAGATATGCAATTAGAGCGGCAATTTATCTACGACAACCCAATCTGTTTTGGCGAAGAGTCGTTATTTTCACGCGTTGATGAAATTCGTGTGCTGGAGAAAACTGCCGACTCCGCTCGTATTTATGTTCGTTTTGCATTGACCAATGGCAACAGCGAAGAGCAAGAATTTGTTTTACAGCGGCGTGAAGGTAAGTGGGAAATTGCCGATTTTATCCGCCCAGGCGGCGGAAGTTTACTTAAACAGATTGAAGCGAAGACTGCCGCCAGATTACAGCGGTGAGCGGAATAATTAATACCAGATAAAGGAAACTGGAAATGAATAATCAACTGTTACTCTTTTTTCTAATGTTCATACTCACAGGCTGCGTCAGTAATGAAAAAATCAGTCATGTAGAAAATGATATTCATCTGATAAATATAAAAGTCGATCAACTCCAACAGGATATCAACGCTTTACGTCAGGAAATTCAGGTAGCGAAAGAAGCGGCAGAAAAAGTTAACACACGGCTGGATGATGCCGGAAGATGGCCAGACGGAATTTGGGCGCACCCGCCACGGTGGTAATACTCCACTAAACATCAATCAACCATTAATCATAACAATAAAAAACAGGGAGAAATAAATAATGAAAAAGACTTTCAGCGTGGGAACACTAATTCTGGTAACTGGCTTATTAAATGGGTGCGTCAATGAGCAAAAGGTCAATCAACTGGCGAGCAATGTGCAAACATTAAATGCCAAAATCACCCGACTTGAGCAGGATATGAAAGCATTACGCCCACAAATCTATGCGGCAAAATCTGAAGCTAACAGAGCCAATACGCGTCTTGATGCGCAGGACTATTTCGATTGCCTGCGCTGCTTGCGTATGTATGCGGAATGATAAAAAAATCCCCGGCAGCGTGTCAGTTGCCGGGGATTGTTTTAACGTCCGACCGCTGCTTTAGGGCGTTTCTTCGCGCCAGCATTCACCGGACGAGATTGCGTAGACGACGCTTTTTTTGCCGTAGCAGGCGTCTGACGCTGGGTCGCCATCGGCGTATGTTTGGTCAACGCCGGACGGGTATTGCGGTTCTGACGGCGAGCTTCGCGCATCTCTTCAATGGTTGGCGCAGGCACTAAGCAATCGCGACGGCTGCCAATCAGATGCTTTTTACCCATTGCTTCCAGCGCCTGACGGATTAACGGCCAGTTTGCCGGATCGTGATAACGCAACAACGCTTTATGCAAACGACGCTGCTTGTCGCCCTTCGGTACGAAGACGTCTTCACTCTTATAACCAATCTTCGCCAGCGGGTTTTTCCCGGTGTAATACATGGTGGTCGAGTTAGCCAGCGGCGATGGGTAGAAGTTCTGTACCTGGTCGAGGCGGAAGCGATGCTTTTTCAGCCACAGCGCCAGGTTCACCATATCTTCATCACGCGTACCCGGGTGCGCGGAGATGAAATAGGGGATCAGATACTGCTCTTTACCTGCCTGTTTGGAATAGGTATCGAACAGCTCTTTAAAGCGGTCATAGCTCCCCATGCCCGGCTTCATCATCTTCGACAACGGCCCTTCTTCGGTATGTTCCGGGGCAATCTTCAGATAACCGCCGACGTGATGGGTCGCCAGCTCTTTGATATAGCGTGGATCTTCTACGGCGATGTCATAACGCACGCCGGAGGCGATCAGGATCTTTTTAATCCCTTTCAGATCGCGCGCACGGCGATAGAGGTTGATCGTTGGTTCGTGATTCGTGTCCATATGCGGACAAATATCCGGATACACGCACGACAAACGGCGACAAGTTTGCTCGGCGCGTGGCGATTTGCAGCGCAACATATACATGTTGGCAGTTGGCCCACCGAGATCGGAAATCACGCCAGTAAAGCCAGGAACGGTGTCGCGGATCGCTTCAATCTCATTAATGATCGAATCTTCCGAACGGCTCTGAATAATGCGCCCTTCATGCTCGGTAATAGAGCAGAAAGAGCAGCCGCCAAAGCAGCCGCGCATAATATTGACCGAGAAACGAATCATTTCGTAAGCCGGAATACGGGCGTTACCATAAGCCGGATGTGGCACGCGCTTATACGGCAGCGCAAAGACGCTGTCCATCTCTTCGGTAGAAAGAGGAATAGCTGGCGGGTTGATCCACACATAGCGGTCGCCATGTTTTTGCATCAATGCCCGGGCGCAGCCTGGGTTAGTTTCGTGGTGCAAAATGCGCGAAGCATGAGCGTACAGAACTTTATCGCCCTTCACTTTCTCGAAAGAAGGCAGCAACACGTAGGTTTTTTCCCACGGTTTCGGGCGCGGTGGCTGCACGGTAACGGCTTTGGCTTCTTGTTTTTTCGGCGCCACCGGTTTGTTATCCGCGCACGGCAGGTCTTCACCATACGGATGCGGGATCGGGTCGATTTTGCCCGGAGTATCGAGACGGGTGGAATCCACGCCGCTCCAGCCTGGCAGCGCCTCTTTCACGATAATCGCGGTATTACGCACATCGCGGATTTCGCTAATCGGCTCGCCCATTGCCAGACGGTGCGCCACTTCCACCAGCGGACGCTCACCGTTACCGAACATCAGCATGTCGGCTTTAGAATCCACCAGCACCGAGCGGCGCACGGTGTCAGACCAATAATCATAATGCGCGGTACGACGCAGACTGGCTTCAATACCGCCGAGGATCACCGGCACATCTTTCCACGCCTCTTTACAACGCTGGGTATAAACCAGTGTGGCGCGATCCGGACGCTTACCTGCGACGTTATCCGGCGTGTAAGCGTCGTCATGACGTAAACGGCGATCGGCAGTGTAACGGTTGATCATCGAGTCCATATTGCCTGCGGTAACGCCGAAAAACAGATTCGGTTTACCCAGACGCATGAAATCGTCTTTGCTGCTCCAGTCCGGCTGGGCGATGATCCCAACGCGAAAGCCCTGCGCTTCCAGCATACGACCGCAAATCGCCATCCCGAAGCTTGGGTGATCGACATACGCGTCGCCAGTAACCAAAATGATGTCGCAGCTATCCCAGCCAAGTTGATCCATCTCTTCACGAGACATCGGCAAAAACGGTGCCGGTCCAAAACAGGCGGCCCAGTACTGCGGCCAGGAGAACAGGTCGCGATCCGGTTGGATCAGGGAGATAGAGCTCATTTTGCTTCCAGAAATGGTAAAAAAATAATCAAAGGCCGGGGATTATACGCTGTATCACGCGCGGAAATGAAGTGATGTTGATAAACGGTGACGAAATACCCTGGTGAAGTTTTCACTGCCGATCGGGGCAAACACATTTAAGGCTAGCGGTATCGTGGCAACTGCCGCTACTATTTATGCCGATCAGCAACGTTCAGGTCATGTTGCACGACGATCGGCTATCCGAGGACACCCACAGTAAGGCAAGGTATGGAACAGGTTATTACAAAGCGCCGCTATTACGATATTGGTCTACAAATTGAAGAGTTGCTGTATTCAGGCGTATTCAAAGCCGGAGAGCGCTTACCTTCAGAACGTGAACTGAGCGAGCGGTTTAATACCAGCCGGACTACCATTCGTGAAGCCATCATTATGCTGGAACTCAAAGGCGTACTGAATGTGAAGCAAGGGTCAGGGATCTTCTTTGTCGATTCCACCGATAAGCTCAATCAGAAATCATTAATGCCTTATTCAGAAATTGGCCCGTTCGAACTGTTGCAGGCACGCCAGGTGATCGAGAGCAATATTACCGGTTTTGCAGCCAGCCAGATCAGCTTTAACGAATTACAAGAATTAAAGAAAATCATTAGCTTGCAGGAAAAGGCGATCGCAGCGGAAAGTGATAAATTTGAAGAGCTGGATCACCGATTTCATAGCCTTATTGCCGAAGCAACGCAAAATCGTGTGCTGATCAAACAAGCCGCCGAATTATGGCGGGCAGTGCGCACAGAAAACCCCCGCTGGAAGAAGCTGAACTACAAGTATTTGCACGAAAAACCTTTGCGTCTGCAATGGCTGGAAGATCACCGGGCTATTGTCCTTGCGCTGCAACAGAAAGATTCAGAGCTTGCCAGAGAAGCGTCCTGGAACCATCTGGAAAACAGCAAAAATGAACTGATCAAAATCTTCAAACAAGACGCTTCCATTAGCGACTTTGATGACTTTTTCTTCGCTCGTTAACCTTCATTTATCCAGAGCTGACGTGAAAAATGACGCTGGCTCTGCATCCCCTCTCATCTGGTACACTCTATCTTGTTAATTGGTCTAATGAATTACCAACAGACTGATGATAAAGCGCGCTTTGCTCGTGCCGAATGCAGCGTGAATACCTAATCTGGCATAACAAATTAAAATTAAATACATTACACAATCATCGCCAGCCTGATCAGCGTAGCGCATCAGGCAGTTTTACGTTTGTCATCCATCTCAAATCACTTCCTCTTGTTCTGTTCCGTACTTTTACCTTTCTCTGCAAGCGTGATGCATCTCTCTGTTTTTGGTCTAATGAATTATGTAAATTGGTCTACACACACCAACTACCAGGAGTAAGCACATAATGTCAGGGAACGAGAGCATCACTGTCGCCCACCATGATCAGGTCACCACCTGGCCTCGAGACGGGTTACAGGCTGATATTGTCCATATTGGTTTTGGCGCTTTTCATCGCGGACACCAGGCTGTCTATACTGATCTTACTAATCAGCTTTCGAACACCCGCTGGGGGATCTTTGAAATCAACCTGTTTGGTGATGCTCAACTGATCGAAAACTTAAATGCGCAAAATGGGCTGTTTTCGGTGGTGGAAACGTCTGCATCGCAATCTACCTCACGCCTTGTACGCTCGGTGACTGGCGGTATCCATACCCCCGTGGACGGTATTGCCGCAGCAATCCAGAAATTGACTGAACCTCAGGTAAAAATCGTTTCATTAACCATCACCGAGAAAGGCTATTGCCTCGATTCGCAAACGCGATCACTTGATCTCACCAATGGATTAATCAAACACGATCTACAAAACCCGGATGCGCCTCAGTCGGCTATTGGCTTGATCGTCTGTGCTTTGCAACAACGTAAAGCAGCCGGACTTGCCGCTTTTAGTGTGCTCTCCTGCGATAACTTGCCTGACAATGGGCATCTGACGCGAAATGCCGTTCTCGGTTTTGCCCGCCAACTGGACCAGTCCCTGGCTCAGTGGATCGAAGAAAATGTCTCATTTCCAGGCACGATGGTAGATCGCATTGTTCCGGCAATGACCGAATCGCAATTCGCCTTACTGGAAACTAAAACCGGTTATGCCGATCCCTGCGGGATCGTCTGCGAATCATTTCGCCAGTGGGTGATCGAAGATAATTTTGTGCATGGGCGACCGGAATGGGATAAAGCAGGCGCGATGTTTGTCAGCAATGTTCAGCCTTATGAAGAGATGAAGTTACGCATGCTAAACGGTAGCCATTCATTTCTGGCTTATAACGGCTCACTGGCAGGCTATGAATTTATCTGGCAATGCATGGAAGACGCTAATTTTCGTTCCATTACCCGCCATCTGATGATCAATGAACAAGCCCGAACACTTAATCCTGATTTAAATATCGACGTCCAGGAATACGCCGACCTGTTAATTGAACGCTTTAGCAACCGTAATGTTGCACATCGTACCGGGCAAATCGCTATGGACGGTTCGCAAAAGCTTCCCCAGCGTGCGCTGACTCCCTGGCTGAAATTGCATCAGCAAAAGCAAAACAATGCTGTTCTGTCACTGCTCGTTGCTGGTTGGTTGCATTATGTCATTGAAGCTGTTGAGAAAAGCCAGTCTGTCGCTGATCCAATGAGTGAACAATTTCATGCGCTAATAAAGGAACAACAAGACGCATGGCAACAGGCGCTCGCATTACTGCACCTTAGCGCCATATTTGGTGAATTAAGCAATCATCAGCCCTTTATAAATGAAATAAAAATTGCCTTTGCAAATATAAAAAACAAGGGCATCAAGGCCACAATCAGCCAATTATTATCGGATGAGCAGAAATGAAAACATTAATTTGTCAGCAGCCTGGCGTTATGGAGTATGTGGAAAAAGATATTCCCGTGCCAGCAGATAACGAAGTGCTATTAAAAATTAAAGCCGTGGGTATCTGTGGTACGGATATTCACGCATTTGCTGGCAGGCAGCCTTTTTTTAGCTACCCACGTGTATTAGGTCATGAAATATGCGCCGAAGCAGTTTCACAAGGCAGTCAGTGTCAAACGGCACAATCAGGCCAGCGCTATTCCGTTATCCCATGCATTCCGTGTGGCGAGTGCGCCGCCTGTCGGGAAGAGAAAACGAACTGCTGTGAACGTGTTTCGCTGTATGGCGTGCATCAGGATGGGGGTTTTAGTGAGTACCTTGCGGTACGTGAAGACAACCTTGTGCCGCTCCCTGACGAGGTCAGCGACAGCGCCGGCGCATTGGTTGAATGCTTCGCCATTGGTGCACATGCCGTTCGTCGGGCTGAGATCAAGGCTGCACAAAACGTACTGGTGATTGGCGCCGGGCCAATCGGTCTGGCAACGGCAGCCATCGCCAGGGCTAAAGGGGCGCAGGTTGTTGTTGCTGATATTGATAGTCAACGTCGCCAGCACGTTGTGGATAATCTTGCTATTAATGCCTTCGATCCCACACAGGAAGGTTTTATTGCCGCGCTTAGTGAAGTGTTTGGCGGCGAACTGGCTTGCGTCGTACTTGATGCTACGGGAAATAAAGCCTCAATGAGTCAGGATGTCAATCTTATTCGTCATGGCGGCAAAATTGTTTTCATCGGTTTGTATATCGGTGAACTCGTTATTGACGATCCGACTTTCCATAAAAAAGAGACAACGTTACTCAGTAGTCGCAATGCCACACGGGAAGATTTTGCGTTAGTTATTGAACTGATGCGCAGCAATAAAATTCACGAAAACTTAATGAAAAACCAGGAATTTAATTTCTTTAATGTTGGCGAAAATTACCAACGTAACGTTGTAGAAAATAAAAATATGGTCAAGGGTGTGATCACTTTTTAAGGGAACAAAGATGACAACTGTTTATGTCGGTGAAGCAAATTTAAAATCACTGGTACACCACAAATTATATACTGCCGGGCTGGATACTAACACCGCACAACAAGTTACGGATGTTTTAGTACATGCCGATATTACCGGTGTGCATTCTCACGGTGTTATGCGTGTCGAACATTATTGCACTCGCCTTGCTGCCGGAGGGTTAAATAAAACCGCGCAATTTAGTATTGAGCAAATATCACCGTCAGTGGCCATTCTCGACTCTGATGACGGGATGGGGCATTCAGCATTAATTAGCGCCACAGAGCACGCCATCAAACTGGCACAGGAAGAAGGTCTTGGGTTTGTTAGCGTTAAAAACGCCTCTCACTGTGGCGCGTTGTCTTATTTTGCAGAGATGGTCACCAACCAAGGATTGATTGCTATCGTAATGACGCAAACCGATACCTGCGTAGCGCCTCATGGCGGTGCCGGGCGCTTTTTGGGAACTAACCCCATCGCCTTTGGCTTTCCGGTGGAAAACAGCCATCCGATGATTGTTGATATGGCGACCAGTGCCACGGCTTTCGGCAAAATACTTCATGCAAAGGAAACCGGAAAACATATTGGTGAAGGACTGGCGATAGATAAAGACGGTAATGGCACCACTGATCCGCATAAAATTGAAAACCTGTTACCTTTCGGTCAGCACAAAGGTTCAGGCATTGCGCTGGCTATAGATGCACTGACTGGCGTGCTGATGAATGCGAATTTTGGTAACCATATTGTTCGCATGTATGGCGATTATGACAAGATGCGTAAGCTGGCAAGTTTGGTTATTGCCATCGATCCGAAAAAGCTCGGCAATCCTGTTTTTGCTGAAACTATGGCGCAAATGGTCACGGAACTTCATGCCGTTAAACCGGTTCCCGGCGTTGAAAAAGTATTAGCACCGAACGATCCACAAATGCACTTTAAAGAAAAATGTCAGCAGGAAGGTATTCCCGTTCCGGCAGGGATTTTCCATTATCTGACAGAGAATTAATAATCTCTTTTTATTCTAACGATAGAAAAGCGCTGTATTTATCGTTTCTGTTATATTAACCAGGAGCAGGATATGAAAGCACTTCGTCCTCTGACGGCATCGCTTATGCTGTTGACCAGTTGTTTATTAATTTCCAATACCACACTGGCAAAAACAACATTAAAACTCAGTCATAATCAGGATAAAAGCCATGCTGTCCATAAAGCATTAAGCTATTTAGCTGATAAAACCAAAGAATATTCTAATGGTGAACTAGTTATTCGTATTTACCCAAATGCGACATTGGGTAACGAGCGCGAATCACTGGAACTAATGAACTCTGGCGCATTGCAGATGGTGAAAGTGAATGCTGCGTCACTGGAATCTTTCGCCCCGGATTACAGTCTTTTCAGTCTGCCTTTCTTATTCCGCGACCGTGAGCATTATTATCGCGTTCTGCAAAGCGATTTAGGTAAACAAATACTCAAGTCATCAGAAAGCAAAGGTTTTGTGGGTATTACGTATTATGACGGCGGTGCGAGAAGTTTTTATTCCAATAAACCGATTACAAAACCTGAAGATTTAGCAGGAATGAAAATTAGGGTTCAACAAAGCCCCAGCGCCATTGCAATGATGAAAGCACTTGGCGGTGTCGCCACACCGATGGCTCAGGGAGAACTTTACACTGCGCTCCAGCAAGGTGTTGTTGATGGCGGAGAGAACAATACCGTTGTCTATTCTGATATGCGTCACGCCGAGGTGGCAAAAGTCTATTCACGTGATGAGCACACCATGGTGCCTGATGTGTTAATTATCAGCACCAATGTGTTGAATAAACTTGGCGACAAAGAGCGTACGGCATTATTAAAGGCAGCCGATGAATCAATGATGCAAATGAAAGATGTCATCTGGCCTGCCGCTGAAAAAGAAGCCTACGACAAAATGAAAGAGATGAACGCAACAGTGGTTGATGTTGATAAATCCGCTTTCAAAGAACGCGTAAAACCGCTATACGATGAATTTAAAGCAAAAGATGCACAATCGGCCAAAAACCTTGAGCAAGTAGAAAGTATGTAACCCTAATGGGCAGGTAATCCCTGCCCTTTCATGGAAGACTTATGCGCACACTCACTCATATTCTTAATAAGATCCTTGCCGGATGCTGCTGTATTATTCTCGCCATTATGGTGTTCTGCGTAACATGGCAAGTTATTGCTCGTTTTATTTTTAACGCTCCCAGCACCGTGCTTGATGAATTTACCCAGATTTTATTTATGTGGATGATTTTACTTGGCGGTGTATATACCGCTGGGTTAAAAAAACATCTGGCGATTGATTTGTTGGCTCAGAAACTTCCTGCGGCATCTGTTCTGACGCTTGACAGTTTTATCCAAATTATTATTACCGTTTTTGCAGTTATTTTTATGATCTATGGAGGAAACATTGTTGTTGAAAAAGCACAACATGTTGGACAAATTTCTCCTGTATTAAAATGGCCGATGGATAAGGTCTATTGGGTTATGCCTGCCAGTGGGCTTATTCTGGTCTGGTATTCAGTGATGAATATTATTGACAACTATCGTAAACGGAATTCTCATTAACGAGGGAAGTATGGACTTTGAATATATCTACCCCGTCTTAATTTTATTTGGCAGTTTTGCCGTCATGCTGGCAATAGGTGTGCCAATTACTTTTGCTATTGGCCTTTCTTCACTGTTATCTATTATTACTGCCTTACCTCCCGATGCCGCCATTTCTGTGATTTCGCAAAAAATGACAGTGGGACTGGATGGCTTTACGTTATTAGCCATTCCCTTTTTCGTGTTAGCCGGAAACATTATGAATACCGGAGGCATCGCCCGACGGCTGGTTAACCTGGCGCAAGCATTAGTTGGACGTCTGCCTGGCTCACTGGCTCATTGTAATATCCTTGCAAACACGCTGTTTGGTGCTATTTCAGGTTCTGCTGTTGCGTCAGCCGCCGCGGTAGGTGGGATTATGTCACCACTGCAGGAAAAAGAGGGCTATGATCCGGCGTTCTCTGCGGCAGTGAATATTGCCTCTGCCCCCATTGGTCTGATGATCCCACCGAGCAATGTGTTGATTGTTTATTCCCTCGCCAGTGGAGGCACTTCTGTTGCAGCGTTGTTCTTAGCTGGATACTTGCCAGGCATTCTCACCGCTGCTGCTTTAATGTTTGTGGCGGCTCTTTATGCACGACGTAACCATTATCCAGTGGCAGAACGCATCAATTTTCGTCAGTTTTTGCAAATATTCCGTGAATCAATACCCAGCCTGATGCTTATTTTTATCATTATTGGCGGTATTATCGCGGGGGTATTTACGCCCACAGAAGCATCGGCAATAGCAGTAATTTATAGTTTATCCCTGGCGATGATTTACCGGGAAATCACCCTTAAGAAGCTCAATGATATTCTGTTAGATTCGGTGGTAACCAGTTCAATTGTTCTGTTACTGGTAGGCTGTTCGATGGGGATGTCATGGGCCATGACGAATGCTGATGTGCCTGAGTTAATCAACGAATTGATTACCAGCGTTTCGGATAACAAATGGGTCATTCTTCTTATCATTAATATCATTCTGTTGATCGTTGGCACCTTTATGGATATCACACCAGCGATCCTGATATTTACACCTATTTTTCTGCCGATCGCCCAACATCTGGGGATAGATCCGATTCACTTCGGCATTATTATGGTTTTCAACTTAACCATCGGTCTTTGCACACCTCCTGTCGGTACCATTCTGTTTGTTGGTTGCAGTATTGGCAAGGTCAGTATCGACAAGGTAATAAAACCATTGCTGCCGATGTTTCTGGCATTGTTTGTGGTGATGGCAATGATTTGTTATTTCCCGCAGCTCAGTCTGATGCTGCCTGGGTTATTTTCAACCTGACAAACAGACGGGCCTGAATGATTCAGGCCCGTCTGTTTACGTCTTTACTCACTGTGAGGACTGCATATCGCCAGGAGATTTAATTGGTCCATTACGGTATCGGATTGACCAACAGCTGCCCTATCGAGCCGCGATCGGCCATTTCCAGCGTCTGGCTATTAAAGTAGAACGGGAAGTGCGCCCAGGAAGGCTGACCGAAATAGACAAGCAGCTCCACTTGTCCGTCGACCCAAACGGTATCTTTCCAGCCTCTGTCTTCCGGGAACGGCATTGCGCCGTTAACGTTGCGGATCTGGAACATCACGCCTTCAATATGGAACGCTTGCGGTTCATCTGCTCGTACGGTCCAGCGCTCCCATGTTCCTTGCTGCGCGGTGACATCAATACGGTTGACGTCCCACAGCTTTCCATTGATACCCGGGTCATCACTCAGACTGATATCACGGCTGCGAATCGGCGAACCGGCCATGATTTCGGTTGGCAGCAGGCGCATCGGAAGACTGTCTGTGACCAGCGGCAGAAGACCGGTTGGGCGCAGCGTTAGCACCAGCGTGGAAACCAGAATGCTGGATGGCTCAAAGAAGCCACGAATACGATCAACAATGCTCGCCGCTTCGCCACAGGTGATAGACACTTCATCACCGTTGCTCATATCCACCAGAATCTCGCGGCGCTCGCCCGGTGCCAGCGAAAGTTGCTTCACCGACACTGGCGCAGGCAGGAATCCCTGATCGCCAGAAATCACATGTAACGGGCGACCATCGCTCATCTGTAGTTGATAGCGACGAGAGTTCGACGCGTTCAGCAGTCGCAAGCGCACCCAACCACGCGAGACTTCAACGTACGGGCTTTGCACACCGTTGACCAATAACGTATCGCCAACAAAGCCGCCGCTTCCTGGCTCGCTGTATTCCGGCGTGCCAAAGTTATCCAGCCTTTTATCCTGGATAATGACTGGAAAATCATCCACGCCATAATGGTTAGGGATTGGCAGCGACTTGCTGACTTCATCTTCCACCAGCCACATTCCGGCAAGGCCGTTATAGACCTGCTGTGCCGTGCGGTTGGGGGTATTGGCGTGATACCACAAGGTCGCTGCGTTCTGGCGAATGGGGAGTACGGGCGCCCAGTCAGCGTTTGGCGACATCATGCGTGCCGGACCGCCCATCAGTGGGCCTGGCACCTGTAGCCCGGCCACCGTCATTGAGACATTTTCTGTCAGTCGGTTGCTGTAAATCAGCTTAACATCATCGCCCTTCCAGACGCGGATAGTCGGCCCAAGATAGCGACCATTGATACCCCAAACCGACGCGCGCGTTCCTGGCGTAAATGACCAGTGCGCACGCTGTACGGTCATAAACAGCGGTTGCCCACGGCGAGATTCAAGCAGCGGCGGAACGGGCAATGGTTGCTGTTGACCGGCTGCGCTGGCCTTCAGGGGGACTGCACCTGCACAGAGTGCAATCCCCGATGCCTGAATGAACTGACGCCGACTGAGTGACATATTTGCTCCATGTAAAACTGGCTAAAGTAATACCGTGCAGGAAAGTGTTCCCGCAAAAAACAGATTGCCGACTTAAACTTTTCCGGCGGCTTCGCGCTCTGCGACTTCTTTATCGAGCTCGGCGATTTTTTGTTCCATTATCGAACGACAATGGGCAGCCAGCTCGCGAACCTGATCTTTACCATATTGACTGACATCAATTGGCGGCAGCATTTCTACGATCACTAAACCATTATTCAGTCGGTTAAGATTAATCTTATTCGAAGTCGTGGAAACACACACGGGAATAATCGGAACGCCTGCGGCAATCGCAGCATGAAATGCCCCTGTTTTAAACGGCAGCAGACCGCGACCACGGCTGCGCGTTCCTTCCGGAAACATCCAGATGGAGATACGGCGTTTTTTGAAATGATTCACCACTTCGGCGATCGTGCCGTGCGCTTTAGTGCGATTGTTTCTGTCGATCAATAAGTTACCGGTTAACCAGTACAACTGCCCAAAGAAGGGGATCCATAGCAAACTCTTTTTACCCACAGTGACTGTCGGCGGCTGCACGATGTTTGATGCCGTCACCATGTCATAGTTGTTCTGGTGGTTAGCGATATAGATAGCATTGCCGTAGCTTTCAGCATCAGCAGGTTTGCGACATTCGACCTTCAGGCCGTACAGCGGCGCAAGACGACCAAACATATGCCCGAAGGTAGCCACATGCTTCGGATTACGCGGGCTGAAAAGGCAGTAAATAGAGCCGAATACACAGACTAAGATGCTGTAAATAACGGTAATAATAAGACGAAAGATATATAGCATAACACCCTCTGAAGATCTGAGAGACTGGCATTGTACGTCACCTGAAATCAGGTTAGGGCATTGTTAAAAGCCGCTCTCTGGAAAAACGTATTGTTAATCGCAACGCATGAATAAACAACGGTTTCAAGGGAATTTTTATTGTTTATACAGACTAAATGCGGCACCGGATGACGACTTCAACGTTTCATCCGGTTCACCTTTTTAACAGGAGAAGGTACGGCCCTCTCTTGCATTTTACTCTTCGCTGTCAGCACGCCGTGGGGAGTCAATCTCGACGCGGTCGATACGCTGTAAACCACGCATCAAGGTGCCGCGACGGCCACGCTCACCGGTCACTTTCAGCAACTCTTCCGGGCGCAGTTTAATTTTGCGTTTCCCGACATGAATCGTCAGCGTACTTTGTGGAGGCAGGACATACAGATGTGCAAGACCATCCTCGCCACGAGCGGCTTCTGCCGACGGGATGTTAATGATCTTGTTGCCTTTACCCTTCGACAGTTGCGGGAGCTCACTGACCGGGAACATCAGCATACGTCCAGCCAGAGTGATCGCCAGCAACATATCGGAAGGATCCTGAATCACCACTGGCGGCATAACATGCGCGTTTTCTGGCAGAGTAATCAGTGCCTTACCTGCACGGTTACGCGCCACCAGATCGTTAAAGGTACAGACGAATCCGTAACCTGCATCGGAAGCCATCAACAGTTTCTGATCGTCGCTTTCCATTAGCATGTGATCAACGGTAGCACCTGGCGGCAACGTCAGTTTACCGGTGAGCGGTTCGCCCTGACCACGCGCTGAGGGCAGCGTAATGGGGTCGATGGCGTAGCTGCGTCCGGTAGAGTCAACAAACACCACAGGCTGGTTACTCTTGCCTTTCACCGCAGCTTTGAAACTATCACCTGCTTTGTAGTTCAGACCTGGGGCGTCGATATCATGGCCTTTGGCACTACGCACCCAGCCCATCTGCGACAACACAATGGTAACCGGCTCAGACGGCAACATGTCGTGCTCGCTCATCGCTTTCGCTTCTTCGCGTTCCTGCAGCGGCGAACGGCGATCGTCACCATACGCTTGTGCGTCGGCCTGTAGCTCTTTTTTCAGCAGGTTATTCATTTTGCGCTCGGAAGCCAGAATGCCTTGCAACTGATCGCGCTCTTTTTCCAGCTCGTTCTGCTCACCGCGAATCTTCATCTCTTCCAGTTTGGCGAGGTGGCGCAGTTTCAGTTCGAGAATCGCTTCCGCCTGAGTTTCCGTAATGCCGAAGCGCGACATCAGCGCCGGTTTCGGTTCATCTTCATTACGAATGATCTCAATCACTTCGTCGATGTTGAGAAATGCCACCAGCAAACCTTCGAGGATATGCAGGCGCTTGAGGACTTTCTCCAGACGATAGTTCAGACGGCGGCGTACGGTATCACGACGGAACACCAGCCATTCGGAGAGGATTTCCCGCAGATTTTTCACCGCAGGACGCCCATCCAGACCGATCATATTGAGGTTAATACGATAGCTCTTTTCCAGATCGGTGGTGGCGAAGAGGTGATTCATCACCTGCTCCATATCCACGCGGTTGGAACGCGGCACGATCACCAGACGGGTCGGGTTCTCGTGGTCAGATTCATCGCGCAGATCGTCAACCATCGGCAGCTTCTTGTTGCGCATTTGCGCAGCAATCTGTTCCAGTACGCGCGCGCCAGAAACCTGATGCGGTAGTGCGCTGATAACCACCGCGCCATCTTCTTTCTTCCACACCGCGCGCATACGCACAGAACCGCGACCGTTTTCGTAGATTTTGCGGATCTCCGCTCGGGAGGTAATGATTTCCGCTTCGGTCGGGTAGTCCGGTCCCTGCACGATATCCAGTAACTGGTCGAGCGTGGTATTGGGCTGCTCAATTAAGGCGATTGCCGCCTGCGCGACTTCACGCAGGTTGTGCGGCGGAATATCCGTCGCCATGCCGACGGCAATGCCAGTGGTGCCGTTAAGTAAAATATTCGGCAAGCGGGCAGGGAGCATTTTCGGCTCTTGCAACGTGCCGTCGAAGTTTGGCACCCAATCCGCCGTTCCTTGCCCCAGTTCACTTAATAAAAGCTCGGAATATTTCGACAGGCGGGATTCGGTGTAACGCATTGCTGCGAACGATTTCGGATCGTCCGGCGCCCCCCAGTTCCCCTGCCCGTCCACCAGCGGATAACGGTAAGAGAATGGCTGCGCCATCAGCACCATCGCTTCATAGCAGGCGCTGTCGCCATGCGGATGGTATTTACCCAGTACGTCACCGACAGTACGAGCCGACTTTTTAAATTTGGCGGTAGCATTCAGGCCCAGTTCTGACATCGCATACACAATGCGGCGTTGAACGGGTTTCAGACCATCACCAATAAACGGCAACGCACGGTCCATGATCACGTACATGGAGTAGTTTAAGTAGGCGTTCTCCGTAAACTCATGCAGCGCAAGGCGCTCTGCCATATCGCTCATTAATTCTGATTCCTCAACTTATTCGCCAGCCTTCAAAGGGGCAATATTGCTGGAGATACTACATTATCTGCCGCGTCGAGTCACAGGAGATCAGCGTCATTAGCGCCGCCGGACGTGCTCCGGCGGCGATAAAGGCATCAATGTGCCTTGATATACAACTCTTTGCTGTAAACATAATCCTGAGGATTATGCAGCGGGAAACCGCCAACGTAGGGTTTAAGCAGTTTGATCAGCGGTTGATAGTAGATGGGAATCAGCGGTGCCTGTTGGTTGATAATAGCCTCGGCCTGTTGATACAGCACGTTACGTTTCCCCGCATCAGTGGTTTGCGCCGCCTGATTCAATAACGCGTCATACTGCGTGTTTTTCCAGTGACCGACGTTCTCTTCACTATCGCTTTTAAGCGTGTTCAGGAAGGTGGAAGCATCATTATACGTCGCATCCCACGACTGCCGCGACAACATGAAATCACCGCTACGCCGGGCATCAAGATACGTTTTCCACTCCATCGTGCGCAGCGTCACCTGTGCGCCAAGCCATTTTTTCCATTCGGAAGACAAGGCTATCGCCGTTTTCTCATGCAGATCGTATTTGTTGTAGAACAGTTCAAAGCGTAGCGGGTGAGAGGCGTCGTATCCCGCCTGTTTCAGCAAGGCTTTTGCCATCGCGACGCGCTCACTCATTGGCTGTTGCAGTTCATCGAACGTCGTCGCACTAAAACCTTCTACCTCTGGCGGCGTCAGCGTGGTTGCAGGGGTTCGCAGCCCGAGTACCTTTTGCGCGATTAACGGCCTGTCGACCGTCAGATATAGCGCCCGCCGGACACGAACATCGTCAAACGGCGGTTTCTGCGTGTTGAAATTGTAATATTCGCTGTTCAGACGCGGGATAATCTGCAGCTCGCCAGGCCGTGATTTTTCAATAGCGGGAATTTGCTGCGCCAGAACCCAGGTAAGATCGACCTCTCCCGCGCGATAGCGGTTATAGCCAGTGACCGAATTATCCAGGGCCAGATACTCGACCTGCTGCAAAACGGTATGCTCTGCATCGCGGTACTTAGAATTTTTGCGAGCAGTAATCTTTTCGTTAACGACCCACTTATCAAGCACAAAGACACATTTGGCTCACAAGATTCCCCATCACACCAACGGCACATAAACATCCGTTTCCAGTCGCTGCTCTGTCATCCCTTCGGCAAGATTGGTGTAGTGAAACAGGAGCGGTGCTTTACGCATTTTCTCACCACTTTCAGGAAGCCAGCGGCGAATGATGGCCCAGATGGTATGAGATATGTTATCCGGATCGCCAACATGGCGGGCAACGGCATAGCGCCCCGAAGTAAGTTCACCATTACTCACGCCATAACGATTCTCCGGAATCGGTTCGTTAACACTGCCGCAGATATCAAAGCGAAACGCATCTGGTGCGGTGGTGGCAGGATCGTCCCAGGCGACACCAAAGGTCTGGCTTTGATTAACAGGGGAAAGCCCCGTCTCTTTGCGCCACATGATAAATTTCGCCACGCTGTAGTTGAGCAACTCAGGACTACCGCGATGCGGCAAAATCGCCACATGGGTGGATGGAAAATCGATAACACTTACTTTCAAGGTCTGGTTTTTCATTTTGCCTCCCTGCGAAATTATTCCCGGGAACGCGTCCCGGGAGCGGTAAAATTACGGGTTTACTTTGCGGATCTGTTTAACGTCAATTTCAACAGAGTTCCAGTCTTTATCCACTTCGCCCTGAATCTCAACCGTATCTTTCGGCGTTACCGTCACACCGTTCCAGCGTTTATGGTCGATATCTACATTGATGGTGCCGCTGGCATCTTTGAACAGGTACAGATCGTCAGAGATGCGCTCAACGATATTGCCACGCAGAGTTACCCAGGTGTCGTCACGCAGAGATTTCGCGTTTTCTACGTTAGTTACGCTGCCGTTCGGCCCCTGGAATCCTCCGGTCTGACTTTGTGTTGCCGATGGGCCAGAAAAACCACCCTGCTCTGCTGCCATTACCGGTGCACTGCACAGGGCCATTACTGCAATTGCTGCTGCGAATTTTTTCATGTTTGTTACTCCCTTTAATGTCTGTTTCCGAGCATTAAACAAGATAGTCCTTAACAACTTCTTAAGGAAAAAAAAGAAAATTTAGGGCTGTACAGAGCACGTTACAACACGGTTTACTTGCAACAAATACAGTTATCGCAGGGATGAAAAGATGCGAATTTTACTGATAGAAGATGACATGCTGATTGGCGATGGCATCAAAACAGGTCTGAGTAAGATGGGTTTTAGCGTCGACTGGTTTACGGAAGGTCGTCAGGGAAAAGAAGCGCTCTATAGCGCACCTTACGACGCGGTAATTCTGGATTTAACCTTACCGGGAATGGATGGCCGCGATATTTTGCGCGAATGGCGAGAAAAAGGTCAACGTGAGCCGGTACTGATCCTGACCGCGCGCGACGCACTGGCGGAGCGCGTAGAAGGTTTGCGCCTGGGGGCCGACGATTATCTGTGCAAACCTTTTGCGCTGATAGAAGTCGCCGCCCGACTGGAAGCCCTGATGCGTCGAAGCAACGGGCAAGTCAGCAATGAGTTACACCACGGCAACGTAATGCTTGACCCCGGCAAACGTATCGCCACCCTGGCAGGTGAACCCTTAACGTTAAAACCAAAAGAATTTGCCCTGCTGGAACTCCTGATGCGCAACGCCGGTCGGGTACTGCCGCGCAAACTGATTGAAGAAAAACTGTATACCTGGGACGAAGAGGTCACCAGCAATGCCGTCGAAGTGCATGTGCATCATCTGCGGCGCAAACTCGGCAGTGACTTTATTCGTACCGTTCACGGTATAGGCTACACATTAGGTGAGAAATGAAATTTACCCAACGCCTTAGTCTGCGAGTCAGGCTGACGCTGATCTTTTTGATTCTGGCCTCGGTGACCTGGCTGCTTTCCAGTTTTGTCGCCTGGAAGCAAACAACGGATAACGTCGACGAGTTGTTCGATACCCAGTTAATGCTGTTTGCCAAACGGTTAAGTACGCTCGATCTCAACGAAATCAACGCGGCAGATCGTATGGCAAGAGCGCCGAAGAAATTCAAACACGGTCATGTAGATGATGATGCGCTAACCTTTGCCATCTTTACCCACGATGGAAAAATGGTGCTCAACGATGGCGACAACGGGGAGGATATTCCCTATCACTATCAACGTGAAGGATTTACTAACGGTCAACTGGTAGATGAAGATGATCCCTGGCGTTTTGTCTGGATGACGTCGTCTGATGGTAAATACCGCATTGTTGTAGGTCAGGAATGGGAATACCGTGAAGACATGGCGCTGGCGATTGTCGCCGGGCAATTGATCCCGTGGCTCGTTGCGTTACCCATTATGTTAATCATCATGATGGTACTGCTGGGTCGTGAACTCTCGCCGCTGAACAAACTGGCGCTTGCGCTACGTTTGCGCGATCCCGACTCAGAAAAACCACTTAACACCGCAGGTGTACCCAGCGAAGTGCGTCCACTGGTCGAGTCGCTGAATCAACTGTTCGATCGTACACATGCGATGATGATCCGTGAGCGGCGCTTTACCTCTGATGCAGCTCACGAACTGCGCAGCCCATTAACGGCGCTGAAAGTGCAAACCGAAGTCGCACAGCTTTCCGATGATGATCCACAGGCACGGAAAAAAGCACTAATGCAATTACATTCGGGGATCGATCGCGCTACCCGCTTGGTTGATCAGTTGCTCACCCTGTCGCGGCTCGACTCACTGGATAACCTTCAGGACGTCGCGGAGATCCCGCTTGAAGACCTCCTGCAATCGTCAGTGATGGATATTTACCACACGGCGCAGCAGGCAAAAATTGACGTGCGGCTGACGCTCAATGCCCACGGCATCAAACGCACCGGGCAACCGCTATTGCTAAGTCTACTGGTCCGAAATCTGCTGGATAACGCAGTACGTTACAGTCCACAGGGCAGCGTGGTGGACGTCACTCTGAATGCAGATAATTTCACCGTAAGAGACAACGGCCCCGGTGTGACACCAGAGGCACTGGCGCGAATTGGTGAACGTTTCTACCGCCCCCCTGGACAAACCGCTACCGGCAGCGGGCTTGGGCTGTCGATTGTCCAGCGAATCGCCAAATTGCATGGCATGAATGTTGTGTTTGGGAATGCGGAACAAGGTGGATTTGAGGCGAAGGTGAGCTGGTAGTGGTGATATTTTTGCAAAATTCGCAAAAGACTTTGCACATTTTGCTAATTTCACCGCACCGCTCTGTGACGTACTATAGTCGGCAAACGTCTCACCTTGAGGATAAAAAATGAGCAACATCCTGATTATCAACGGCGCGAAAAAATTCGCCCACTCCAATGGTCAACTGAACGACACCCTGACCGAAGTCGCGGATGGCACGCTGCGCGACCTCGGGCATGATGTCCGCATCGTTCGCGCCGAGAGCGACTACGATGTCAAAGCCGAAGTACAAAACTTTCTCTGGGCTGATGTGGTGATCTGGCAGATGCCAGGCTGGTGGATGGGCGCACCGTGGACGGTGAAGAAATATATCGATGATGTGTTCACCGAAGGTCACGGCACGCTGTATGCCAGCGATGGTCGTACCCGCAAAGATCCGTCGAAAAAATACGGTTCTGGCGGCCTGGTACAGGGCAAAAAATATATGCTTTCCCTGACCTGGAACGCACCAATGGAAGCCTTCACCGAAAAAGACCAATTCTTCCACGGCGTTGGCGTTGACGGCGTGTATCTGCCGTTCCATAAAGCAAACCAATTCCTGGGTATGGAACCGCTGCCGACATTTATCGCTAATGATGTGATAAAAATGCCTGATGTTCCCCGCTATACTGAAGAATATCGCAAGCATCTTGTAGAGATTTTTGGTTAACTAGGGCTCTGGCTTTAGAAGGAGTTAACCATGATTACAGTAATCGCAGAAATCCGTACTCGTCCTGGTCAACATCACCGTCAGGCGGTATTGGATCAATTTGCTAAAATCGTTCCAACCGTACTGAAGGAAGAAGGTTGCCACGGCTATGCGCCGATGGTGGATTGCGCTGCTGGCGTGAGTTTCCAGTCTATGGCGCCGGACTCTATCGTGATGATTGAGCAGTGGGAAAGTATCGCGCATCTTGAAGCGCACTTGCAGACCCCGCACATGAAAGCGTACAGCGAGGCCGTAAAAGGCGATGTGCTGGAGATGAATATCCGCATCCTGCAACCGGGGATTTAACATTCCTGAAAAGAGGCCGGTGTTGCTACCGGCCTCAGGTCAGATTAGCCATTCTTTCTTCCCGTTTTCAAACCCCGATGGAAATCGTTAATTCGCTTAATGGTTTTAACCGCACGCTGCGGCATCGCGGAAGCCACCGACCAGACAATCATTTCCAGGCACAACAATACCGTACCATGTAGTGGCGTTTTCCCCTTTTCATCCCCGCGCGGAACATGAATCACGATACTGGCGTCTTTGCTAAAACGTGAATCCAGCGCGTTTGTCAGCAAAATAACAGGGATCCCCAGCCGTCTCGCTTCACGCAGCGTTGTCAGCCCTTCCCGGTGCGCAGATTTTTGCGCCATCATGATCAGAACATCACCTCGCTGAAGCGCGATCAATTGCTCGGCAAGGCCAATACCCGTACGGTTTAGCGCCGTGGCAGGCAAGCCTATGCGGTTGAATAGTCGTGCGGTATAGTCCGCCAGAATACCCGAAGCGCCAATGCCAAAAATTGCGACTTGCCGTGCCTGCACCAACAACGCTACCGCTTGCGCAAGCGCGTGGCGGTTTTCAGGCTCTGACAGGACATTACAGGTATACAAATGCCCTTCAAGAACAAAGTCGATTGCGGTGTTAACATCGCTCGTCAAGTTACTCACCGTCGTAGACATCTTTTCGCTGGAACTAAGGGCTGGACCAAGCCACTGTTCCAGAGTGCGTTTCAAATCGCGCAGCCCGGCAAATCCCAGGGCCTGGATAGCCCGAATCACTGTGGCATCGGAAGTATTCAACGTGGCCGCAATTTCCATCGCCGTTTGCTCGAGTACCACTTCACGATGCTCATTAATGTAGCTGGCGACGGCTCTTAACCCAGGCGTTAACTGACTCGCGCGAGTGCGAAAACGCTCACCATAAATATCAACCCGCGTTTTGTCTTTCTGAATCATTTGGCCTCCGGTAGAGGTCGTCCCGCAATTTGTGATTGTATCTGCGCAGCCATCAGCCCCAGAGATGCAAAGGAGTTAGAAATCGCCTCTTCACGAGAAATCAACACATAGCGTCCTGAACGACAGGCCGTCAGAAACTGACACCACCCCGGCATGACTTTTTCCATTGCTGCCAGCTCATCCTGAGGTTTACCACCGGTGTCACCGCGCCAGGTTGCAAAAACAAAATCGGCATCCAGTTCAGGCAAACGCTCCGCGCTCACATCCATTCGCCCACCTTCAGGAATGCTCTCAATCAGCGGCGGAAAGCGAAAACCAGCATCGCGTAATACCCGCCCCAGCGAATGATAGCTATGCATCACATTAATTTTTCCCTGATTTGCCTGAATCACCGATACCGTTATTTTTTGGCTGTCCAGCGTCGCCTTCAGCGCATTGATTTGTGCCTGATAGCGGCGTTCAAGTATCGCCAGCTGCGCCTGTGTTCCTGTAAGTTCTGCCAGCTTGCGGTAGATTTCTGGCGCGCCCCCTTTGAGATGATCAATGCTCACCGTGGGCGCAATTTTTTCCAGTTGTTCAATAGGCGTATTACGGGTCGGTTCTGTGATGATCAGGTCAGGCTTTGCCGCCACAATCGCTTCAATATCAATGTCGGCTGTTCCAATGAAGGCGATCAATGAATTATCGAAGTCGACACCTGTCAGTAATGCGCCTGATCGAATGAAATGGCTACCGTCAGGCCGAGTTCGCCCGTGGCTGGCGACAGGAGGTACACCAAGCTCAATCAGAGGAATAGTGATATCAAGATCGTGTAAAGAGACAATTCTCTTTGGATGTGCGGGCACTGTGACTTTGCGCCCTAAATCATCGGTAAACACCTGAACAGGTTCTGTCGCGCGGGCAAAAAATGACAACAGTATCAGCAGAGAAAAAAATAAACGCATATAACTCCCGTTAAAAACTGTTCCTGCGCTGCCAGAGCAGTAGCAAAAAGAATGGTCCACCAATCAATGAAATAATGATTCCGGCAGGCAGTTGCAAAGGCAAAAAAGCCAAACGACCAATGCTATCCGCCAGGATGACTAACAACGCCCCCGATACGGCGCTCCCCAGCAGTAATGTCGTCTGCCCGCCACGTAGAATAAAACGTGATGTATGGGGTGCTATCAATCCGACAAAACCGATGTTACCAACACACGAAACGCAGACGGCTGTCAGGATTATTGGTGCGGCTACACGTAACAACGCCAGACGAGAACTATTCACCCCTAACCCAGTTGCAACCTGATGACCAAGCAGAGCGATATCCGCCGTCCTGGCGGTGAACAGCAATAAAAGAGCGGCTGGCAACATCCAACAGGCTGAAATACCGACTAACATCCAGTTAGCTGCATGCAGGCTTCCCGATAACCACATCAATGCAGTTTGTACATCTCGAACATCTGCAGTGGTCATAAATACACCGATACCGGCGGCGAAAAACCAGGAAACACCAATGCCAATCAGAACAAATCGCGGGCGGGAAATATCGCGCGCACAAAAAATCACGATTAAAGCCACCAACAAGCCACCAGCAAGACCAGCCACTGGACGCCAGAACATTCCCAGCATGGGAAACTGGAAAATCAGCCACAGCACCGCCACGCTACATCCTTCTTTGACGCCGATTAAACCGGGATCGGCAAGGCCGTTACGCGCAATGGATTGCATTGCGGCCCCCGCCATACCTAACATGGCCCCGCATAGCAATGCCATGATGACTCTCGGTAAGCGAATATCCTGCACAATATAACGTGCGTCTGTGCTTACGTTTTCTGTAGCAAACAACGCTCGCCCTACTTCCGATGCCGGGACGGAGAAAGAGCCATGCATCAGACCGAATATCAGTATTCCAACTGCAAACAGAAACAGCCCACCAAGCAACACCAGATTTTTAGGGCGTACCAGCGTCGAAAACTTACCAACACGTAGTGGGCGTAGCCCGACGTTCATTATCCGACTCATTTGAACATCCTCGTCGCCATAATGACAAAAACGGGCGCACCAACTAACGCCGTCATGACACCGGTCGCTAACTCATGGGGCGTGAAAAGCGTCCGGGCAATAATATCTGCCAGTAATAGCAGTAAGGCACCGACACAGGCTGAAAGAGGGAGCAGAACGCGCAGATCCGCTGATACCAGACGCCGGACAATCTGCGGTACCAACAGGCCGACAAAACCAATGGGGCCAGCAATCGATACGGCTGCGCCACAGAGCAACGCGATCGCAAGCAGGGTGAATGTTCGCGTGCGTAGTACCGAGACGCCCAGACCTTGCGCCATGCGATCGCCCAGAGCCAGCATATTAAGAGAGGGCGCGAGGTAAAGGGCTAATACAAATCCCCCCAGAGAAAACCAGCCGGACGTACCCAACGTCGCCCAATCCTGCCCCGCTAAATCACCCGCTAACCATGTCCGCATTGCCAGCAGCGTTTGCTCGTCAAGAATCAGGATTGCCGCCGTTATTGAGGACACGAACGCCGATAGCGCCACGCCGCATAAAGTAACTTTCATTGGCGTTAACCCTGAACGCCCTGCGGAGGAAAGCAGCAATATCAACAGGAACAATAACGCGCCTCCCGCAGATGCCAGCAGTGGACGTCCAACAGGAAAGGCCAGTCCAAGCGCGCTGGCGGCAACGACAGCGAGGGCGGCTCCGGCATTTAAGCCTAAAATATGTGGCTCTCCCAATGGGTTACGAATGACAGCCTGCAACAAAGCACCAGCAACACCAAGAGAAGCACCGGTGAGCAATGCTGCAGCTAAACGCGGCAAACGCAGTCTTACAATTACGTTGTGATCGAAGTTTTGCGGTTCAAAATGAAGAAATGCCTGCAACACCGTTTGTGGTGCAATAAATCGGGCACCAATCCCTGGATATACCACGCATCCCACCAACAGTAAGGCGAGGAAAAAAACAGTAACCAGCCCCGTGCGCATCATACTTTTTCTACACCACGAAACGGCATGAAGAACGGTTTCCCCGTCAGAGGATTTATTGATGCGTGAACATCAACGTCAAAAACCGCTTTTACCAACTCAGGCGTGCAATGTTCCCCCTCATTTAACACACGCACCACTTTCCCCTGGCGTAAAAATATCAACGTATCACCATAATTCACGGCAAAATTCAGATCATGCAACACCACGACGACAGTACGCCCGTGATGACGCGTTAAATCATGTAATAACTCAAGAATTTCAACCTGATAACGTAAATCAAGCCAGGTTGTGGGTTCATCCAGCAGGATATAAGGCGTCTTTTGCGCCAACACCATCGCAATCCAGCAACGCTGGCGCTGCCCACCAGAGAGTTTTTCAACAGGTAAATGTGCAAACTCCTGCGTACCGGTTAATTTCAGAGCCTCTTCTACCGCCAGCTCATCGGCGTCGCTCCATTGACGTATGAAATTTTGCCAGGGAAAACGCCCACGCGACACCAGTTCATAAACGGTTAAGCCCTCCGGCAATAATGGCGACTGCGGCAAGATCCCAAGTCTGCGGGATAACGTTTTCGTTGGTTGCTCGTGAATCGCTTTACCATCCAGCAATATCGCGCCGCCCATGGGTTGCAAGATACGTGCAATAGTGCTGAGCAACGTCGACTTTCCACAGCCGTTTGCCCCAACCAGAACGGTCATTTTTTCTGTGGGAACGGAGAAAGAAACACCATCAACAATGATTTTCTTGTGATACCCGGCAGAAACATTGTCGAGGATCAGCCCCTGCCCTTTTGCGTTATGTGCCACGTGTACGCCAACTTAATCAAAGACAAACAAAAATAAAACTCATTCTCCTTTGAGAGTTTGACGCCACAAAATGTAGTAGTCAAGAAGTTAAAAGCCATACAAAAACAAGGTAAATAACAGGTGAAATATTTTTAAAAATAAAAATAAAATCATTAAATATTAACAGGTTAATATCAATTTAATTGCATTAACCTCTCATAAAAACACATGTAGCAATTTTTTGTTATTTCTCATTTACTACTACATCACCGCATGATTGAATGATTCTCAATTACATATCCGATGGCGAAATAACAAACGGATAGTGCTTAGTGAGCAACAAGAAACAATTTTCACTCGCGACAATCCGTGAGTTTTTGGGATAACAGACTAAATGGCTAAGTTCACACCTTCATTCTCAGGAATCAAAGGTCGGGCGCTCTTTTCACTGCTCTTTGCAGCACCGATGATTCATGCAACCGACACTGTAACGACCAAAGATGGCGAAACAATCACTGTTACAGCGGATGCAAATACCGCAACTGAGGCGACCGATGGTTATCAACCCCTGAGCACCTCCACGGCGACATTAACCGATATGCCGATGCTGGATATCCCGCAGGTGGTCAATACGGTTAGCGATCAGGTTCTGGAAAATCAGAATGCGACGACGCTGGATGAGGCGCTTTATAACGTCAGTAACGTGGTACAGACCAATACATTAGGCGGAACTCAGGACGCCTTTGTACGTCGTGGGTTTGGTGCTAACCGGGATGGCTCCATCATGACCAATGGTCTGCGAACCGTACTTCCTCGTAGCTTCAACGCTGCAACTGAACGTGTGGAAGTGCTAAAAGGTCCGGCCTCCACGCTGTATGGCATTCTCGATCCTGGCGGACTGATTAACGTCGTGACAAAGCGCCCGGAAAAAACATTCCATGGTACTGTCTCAGCCACTTCCTCCAGTTTTGGCGGAGGCACTGGGCAACTGGATATCACAGGCCCCATTGAAGGTACTCAGCTGGCATATCGCCTGACGGGGGAAGTGCAAGATGAAGATTACTGGCGGAATTTCGGTAAAGAGCGCAGCACATTTATTGCCCCATCACTCACCTGGTTTGGTGATAATGCAACAGTAACCATGCTCTATTCACATCGGGATTATAAAACGCCGTTCGATCGTGGAACGATTTTCGACCTTACGACGAAACAGCCCGTCAACGTTGATCGAAAAATACGTTTCGACGAACCGTTTAATATTACAGATGGTCAGTCCGATCTGGCGCAACTCAACGCAGAATATCATCTCAATAGCCAGTGGACAGCGCGCTTTGATTACAGCTACAGCCAAGATAAATACAGCGATAATCAGGCTCGTGTTACCGCGTATGATGCAACGACAGGAACGCTGACACGGCGTGTTGATGCAACTCAGGGATCTACCCAGCGTATGCATGCTACTCGTGCGGATCTGCAAGGGAATGTTGATATTGCTGGGTTCTATAATGAGATTCTGGGTGGGGTGTCATATGAATATTATGATCTTCTGCGCACAGATATGATTCGCTGTAAAAACGCTAAAGATTTCAATATCTACAACCCTGTTTATGGCAATACCAGCAAATGCACAACTGTCTCGGCGTCGGACAGCGATCAGACGATCAAACAGGAGAGCTACTCAGCTTATGCACAGGATGCACTCTATCTGACAGATAACTGGATTGCCGTCGCCGGGATCCGCTATCAGTATTACACGCAATATGCGGGTAAAGGCCGTCCTTTTAATGTCAATACTGACAGCCGCGATGAACAATGGACGCCCAAACTGGGGTTAGTCTACAAACTGACGCCATCGGTATCTTTATTTGCGAATTATTCGCAAACATTTATGCCGCAATCGTCAATTGCCAGCTACATCGGCGATCTTCCACCGGAATCATCTAATGCTTACGAAGTCGGGGCAAAATTCGAGCTGTTCGATGGTATAACCGCAGATATTGCGCTGTTTGATATCCATAAACGTAACGTGTTGTATACCGAAAGTATTGGTGATGAAACCATCGCCAAAACGGCAGGCCGCGTTCGTTCAAGAGGGGTAGAAGTCGACCTTGCAGGAGCATTAACAGAAAACATTAATATCATTGCCAGCTACGGCTATACCGATGCTAAGGTTCTGGAAGATCCTGATTATGCAGGAAAACCATTGCCGAATGTTCCTCGTCATACCGGTTCGCTATTCCTGACCTATGACATTCATAACATGCCTGGCAATAACACACTAACGTTTGGCGGTGGCGGACATGGCGTAAGCCGTCGTTCGGCAACCAATGGGGCTGACTATTATCTGCCAGGCTATTTTGTTGCCGATGCCTTCGCCGCATACAAAATGAAATTGCAGTATCCAGTCACTCTGCAATTAAACGTCAAAAACCTGTTTGATAAAACGTATTACACCTCTTCCATCGCCACAAATAATCTGGGTAATCAGATTGGCGATCCGCGTGAAGTACAATTCACAGTGAAAATGGAATTTTGATAAAAAAAGCCCGGTATACGCGTGTATACCGGGCTATGTTTTATTCTCCTGACGGGAAGATCATCAGACCTCAATCTCTGCCATGTCACCTTTCTCTTGCAACCAGTTACGGCGGTCTTCCGAGCGTTTCTTCGCCAGCAGCATGTCCATCATCGCGTCGGTACGCTGATCGTCTTCATCGTCGATGGTCAACTGCACCAGACGGCGAGTGTTCGGGTCGAGCGTGGTTTCACGTAGTTGCAGCGGGTTCATTTCACCCAGACCTTTAAAACGCTGGACATTTGGCTTGCCTTTCTTGCGTTTTAATTGTTCGAGCACGCCCTCTTTCTCTTCTTCCGTCAAGGCGTAATAGACCTCTTTACCAAGGTCAATGCGGTAGAGCGGTGGTAGCGCTACATATACGTGACCATGTTTCACCAGCGTACGGAAGTGTTTTACAAACAAGGCGCAGAGCAACGTGGCAATGTGCAGACCATCGGAATCAGCATCCGCCAGGATACAGATCTTGCCATAACGCAGTTGGCTAAGATCGTCGCTGTCAGGATCGATACCGATCGCTACCGAAATATCGTGTACTTCCTGTGAGGCCAGCACTTCGTCGGAAGAAACTTCCCAGGTGTTAAGGATCTTACCTTTCAGCGGCATGATCGCCTGATATTCACGATCGCGCGCCTGCTTGGCAGATCCGCCTGCAGAGTCCCCTTCCACAAGGAACAGTTCGGTACGGTTAAGATCCTGCGCGGTACAGTCTGCCAGTTTGCCAGGCAGTGCCGGGCCGCTGGTCAACTTTTTACGCACCACTTTTTTGGCCGCACGCATACGGCGCTGTGCGCTGGAAATCGCCATCTCCGCCAGCAGTTCAGCCGCCTGAACGTTCTGGTTCAGCCACAAGGTGAAGGCATCTTTCACCACGCCCGAAACGAATGCCGCACACTGACGCGAAGAGAGACGCTCTTTGGTCTGCCCGGCAAACTGCGGATCCTGCATTTTTACTGACAGCACATAAGCACAGCGATCCCAGATATCTTCCGCCGACAGCTTCACGCCGCGCGGCAGAATGTTGCGGTATTCGCAAAACTCACGCATCGCGTCCAGCAGCCCCTGACGCAGACCGTTAACGTGCGTACCGCCCTGCATCGTTGGGATCAGGTTGACGTAGCTTTCGGTCAGCAGTTCGCCACCTTCAGGAAGCCACAATAGCGCCCAGTCCACCGCTTCGGTATCGCCAGAAAAATTACCGATAAACGGTTTTTCCGGCAGCGTCGGCAGGCCGTTTACCGCTTCCGCCAGGTAATCATTCAGACCGTCCTGGTAGCACCAGCGTTGTTCGGTGTTGTTGATCTCATCTTTAAAAGTGATCTCAACGCCCGGGCACAGTACCGCTTTGGCTTTCAGCACATGTGTAAGACGGGAAACAGAGAAGCGCGGGCTGTCAAAGAAAGTTTCATCCGGCCAGAAGTGCACGCTGGTGCCTGTGTTGCGTTTACCGCAAGTACCAACAACCTGCAAATCCTGCACCTTTTCGCCATTTTCAAAGGCGATGTTATAAATCTGACCATCGCGGCGCACGTTAACTTCTACGCGCTTCGACAGGGCGTTAACCACCGAAATCCCCACGCCGTGCAGACCGCCAGAGAACTGGTAGTTTTTGTTAGAAAATTTACCGCCCGCGTGCAAACGGCAAAGAATCAGTTCTACCGCCGGAACACCTTCTTCCGGGTGAATATCCACCGGCATTCCACGGCCATCGTCAATCACTTCCAGCGACTGGTCAGCATGTAAAATAACGTCCACGCGTTTTGCGTGACCGGCCAGTGCTTCATCCACACTGTTATCAATGACTTCTTGCCCCAAATGGTTAGGGCGAGTGGTATCGGTATACATCCCCGGACGGCGGCGAACCGGCTCAAGCCCGGTGAGTACCTCAATGGCATCAGCGTTATAAGTTTGCGTCATGGTTTAAGTTAGTAATTCGAGTTGATCGTCAGAGATGGTGCAGACCAAGAAAATCGACGATCGGGTTGAAATAATCTTCGAAGCCCGTAAATGCGTGGTTGCCGCCTTCTATAACAGTCTGGCGGCAGGAAGCGTAGTACGCCACCGCCTGGCGGTAATCCAGCACTTCATCTCCCGTCTGTTGCAGCAGCCAGATCAAATCCGGCGCTTCCAGCGGGTCAATCTGCATGACTTTAAGATCGTAAATATGGCGAGACTCTAGCACATATTGCTGCCCGGTGTAGGGGTTCTCGTTCTGACCGAGATAGTCAGTAAGCAGTTCAAACGGGCGCACCGCCGGGTTTACCACCACTGCGGGCAGCATAAAACATTGCGACAACCAGGTGGCGTAATATCCCCCCAGTGACGAACCGACAATACCCAGCGAATCGCCGCCATGTTCCAGGACAATGGATTCCAGCAGTTCTGCCGCATCGGAAGGATACGGCGGTAACTGCGGAATAATCATCTCAACGTCAGGGTGATGTTCCGCCAGCCAGTTTTTCAACAAGCTCGCTTTCGCAGAACGCGGCGAACTATTGAAACCGTGTAAATAAAGAAGCGTCGACATCAGTAACCTTCTGAAGCGGTATCTGGTTGGAAACGGGAGTCTGCCAGGCGGTGTACTTCTGTGGTCAGCGTACCATCGGCATGGAGTTCCAGCGTACGCCAACCGGGCGCGATAGTGTCCAGCGTGAAGTTGGAACAGTGCGGCTTAAACTGCACGCAGGTCGATGGCGTTGCCAGCAGGCGACGACCATTCCAGTCTAGATCCAGTTCCTGATGGATATGGCCGCATAACAGATATTTGACGTGCGGAAACTTCACCAGCACGTTATCCAGTTCACCCGCGTTACGCAGACTGTGTTGGTCAAGCCAGCTACAGCCCGCAGGCAACGGATGATGATGCAGCAAAAGCAAGGTATGGCGCTCTGGCGCATCAGCCAGTTTACGTTCCAGCCACTCGAGTTGAAACTCGCTTAGCTCACCGTGCGGTACGCCAAACACCTGGCTGTCCAGCAACAGGATTTGCCACTGTTCACCGATAAACACGCGTTTCGCTGAAGATATACCCGCGTCCTGTAGCGCGCTGTACATCGCAGGCTGGAAATCATGGTTGCCCGGCAGCCAGACGCAGGGCGCACGAAAACTTGCGATGCCTTCAGCGAAGTGCTGGTAGGCCGCAGCCGTTTGATCCTGCGCTAAATCACCTGTCGCGACAATCAGGTCGAATTCGTGCTGGTGTGGGCGAATCGCCTCCAGCACCGCCTGGTAACTTTCCCAGGTGTTCACCCCTAACAGGGCTTCGTGCTTTTGCGCAAACAGGTGAGTATCGGTAATTTGTAAAATCCTGACTCTGGACTCACCAGCCAGAGGAAGGGTTAACAGGCTTTCCAAATGGTGTCCTTAGGTTTCACGACGCTAATAAACCGGAATCGCCATCGCTCCATGTGCTAAACAGTATCGCAACCAGTCCGCTAAAAACTGATTAATTTGATGCTTTTCGTCGCGTTGATGCAACTTTTTATTAGGATAATCATACCGCGCTTTGAAGCGAAAAATCTGCTGACTTGAACACACTTCAGCCACCATCGCGTCATGATACAGACGCACAGTCATCGACGGAAGGCTCCAGTAACTGATCGCTGGCGCAATCTGTTCAATAGTCACCAGGGTAGTGTATCGGGTCGATTCCACAATCGTTAGCCGATATTGTGCGTTTGCCACCTGATAGCTTACAGTTTCACCGGGTGCGTCATTGCGCGGTAACAAACGGCGCAATTGTGAAAAGTTCATCTCGCACAGGCGCATCATTTCAGGAAAGTCAGGTGTGTAACGCTTCATTTATGCCCACTCATTTTTTAACGCTTGATGATGCAGTTGCAGCCATTGCAAAGCGATGACCGACGCTGCGTTGTCGATTTTCCCCTCTTCTACCCATTGGTATGCCTGTTCCCGACTTACCACATGAACGCGAATATCTTCGTTTTCATCAGCCAGACCGTGAATGCCGCTTGCGGTCGTGGCGTCCACTTCGCCCACCATAATTGACGAACGCTCGCTGGTGCCGCCCGGGCTTGCCAGGAAACTTAACACCGGTTTGGTCCGTTTCACTTTTAGTCCCGCCTCTTCAATCGCTTCGCGACGGGCAACATCTTCCACACTCTCACCTTCTTCAATCATCCCGGCAACCATTTCCAGTAACCAGGGTGTTTCGCTGGTGTCATATGCGGCAATTCGTATCTGCTCAATCAGTACAACTTCATCGCGCACTGGGTCAAAGGGTAGCAAGACTGCGGCGTGACCGCGTTCAAAAATTTCCCGTCGGACCTCATGACTCATTTGCCCGTTGAATAAACGATGACGAAATCTATAAAGATCTAATGAAAAAAAGCCGCGATAAAGTGTTTCTCGTGCAATAATTTCTACATCGTTTTTGCCAAATGTAACGGGCAGGTTGTCTGGCTTAAGCATGGCTAATGTCCTGGCACTAATAGTGAATAAAATGTGAATTTCAGCGACGTTTGACTGCCGTTTGAGCAGTCATGTGTTAAATTGAGGCACATTAACGCCCTATGGCACGTAACGCCAACCTTTTGCGGTAGCGGCTTCTGCTAGAATCCGCAATAATTTTACAGTTTGATCGCGCTAAATACTGCTTCACCACAAGGAATGCAAATGAAGAAATTGCTCCCCATTCTTATCGGCCTGAGCCTTTCTGGGTTCAGTTCGTTGAGCCAGGCCGAGAACCTGATGCAAGTTTATCAGCAAGCACGCCTTAGTAACCCGGAATTGCGTAAGTCTGCCGCCGATCGTGATGCTGCCTTTGAAAAAATTAATGAAGCTCGCAGTCCATTACTGCCACAGCTAGGTTTAGGTGCAGATTACACCTACAGCAACGGCTACCGCGACGCGAACGGCATCAACTCTAACGCAACCAGTGCGTCCCTGCAGTTGACCCAGTCCATTTTCGATATGTCGAAATGGCGCGCACTGACCTTGCAGGAAAAAGCTGCCGGTATTCAGGACGTCACTTACCAGACCGATCAACAAACTTTGATCCTCAACACCGCGACCGCTTATTTCAACGTGTTGAATGCCATTGACGTGCTTTCTTATACTCAGGCACAAAAAGAGGCAATCTACCGTCAGTTAGATCAAACCACCCAACGCTTTAACGTGGGCCTGGTGGCGATCACCGACGTGCAGAACGCCCGCGCACAGTACGATACCGTGCTGGCGAACGAAGTGACCGCACGTAACAACCTCGACAACGCCGTTGAGCAGCTGCGTCAGATCACCGGTAACTACTATCCGGAACTGGCGGCGCTGAATGTCGAAAACTTCAAGACCGACAAGCCACAGCCGGTTAACGCGCTGCTGAAAGAAGCCGAAAAACGCAACCTGTCGCTGTTACAGGCACGTTTGAGCCAGGATCTAGCGCGCGAGCAAATTCGCCAGGCGCAGGACGGTCACTTACCGACTCTGGATTTGACGGCCTCTACCGGAATTTCTGACACCTCTTACAGCGGTTCAAAAACCCGTGGTGCGACAGGTACCCAATATGACGACAGCAATATGGGTCAGAACAAAGTGGGCCTAAGCTTCTCGCTGCCGATTTATCAGGGCGGAATGGTTAACTCGCAGGTGAAACAGGCACAGTACAACTTTGTCGGTGCCAGCGAGCAACTGGAAAGCGCCCATCGTAGCGTCGTGCAGACCGTGCGTTCCTCCTTCAACAACATTAATGCATCTATTAGTAGCATTAACGCCTACAAACAAGCCGTGGTTTCCGCCCAAAGCTCTTTAGACGCGATGGAAGCGGGCTACTCGGTCGGTACGCGTACCATTGTTGACGTGTTGGATGCGACCACTACGCTGTACAACGCCAAGCAAGAACTGGCGAATGCGCGTTATAACTACCTGATTAACCAGCTGAATATTAAATCAGCTCTGGGTACGCTGAACGAGCAGGATCTGCTGGCACTGAACAATGCGCTGAGCAAACCGGTTTCCACTAACCCGGAAAACGTCGCGCCGCAAACGCCAGAACAGAATGCTATTGCTGATGGTTATGCACCTGATAGCCCGGCTCCAGCCGTTCAGCAAGCATCCGCACGCACTAACACCAGTAACGGTCATAACCCTTTCCGTAACTGACGACGACGACGGGGCTTCGGCCCCGTCTGAACGTAAGGCAACGTAAAGATACGGGTTATCTGCCGCATTCTTCCCCCTTCTCGCTTCAATTTCGACCAGCCATCCTCTATTCTGATGGGTATTTACCACTGGTCCTGGAAGACAAAAATGAAACGGACAAAATCCATACGCCACGCATCGTTCCGCAAAAACTGGAGCGCACGCCACCTGACACCTGTCGCTCTCGCTGTTGCTACTGTTTTTATGCTGGCAGGCTGTGAAAAGAGTGATGAAACAGTGTCTCTCTATCAAAATGCTGACGACTGTTCAGCTGCAAACCCAGGCAAAAGCGCCGAATGTACCACCGCGTACAACAATGCGCTGAAAGAAGCAGAACGTACTGCGCCGAAATACGCCACTCGTGAAGACTGTATTGCCGAATTTGGTGAAGGTCAGTGCCAGCAGGCACCAGCCCAGGCTGGCATGGCACCTGAAAACCAGGCGCAGGCCCAGCAATCCAGCGGGAGTTTCTGGATGCCGCTGATGGCCGGCTACATGATGGGACGTCTGATGGGCGGCGGCGCGGGATTTGCACAGCAGCCGCTGTTCTCCTCGAAAAACCCAGCCAGCCCGGCTTATGGTAAATATACCGACGCGACGGGTAAAAACTATGGCGCAGCCCAGCCAGGCCGCACCATGACCGTACCGAAGACGGCAATGGCACCAAAACCGGCGACCACCACTACCGTTACCCGTGGCGGTTTTGGTGAATCTGTTGCCAAACAAAGCACTATGCAGCGTAGCGCAACCGGCACCTCTTCTCGTTCAATGGGTGGCTGATACCGATGGAAAGAGTCAGTATTACCGAGCGCCCAGACTGGCGTGAAAAAGCCCACGAATACGGTTTCAATTTTCACACCATGTACGGCGAGCCGTACTGGTGTGAAGATGCTTACTACAAGTTGACCCTCGCCCAGGTTGAAAAGCTGGAAGACGTCACCGCCGAACTGCACCAGATGTGCCTGAAAGTGGTGGAAAAAGTGATCTCCAGCGATGAGCTGATGACCAAATTCCGCATTCCAAAGCACACGTGGAGTTTTGTGCGTCAGTCATGGTTGACGCACCAGCCGTCGCTTTATTCACGCCTTGATCTGGCGTGGGATGGCACTGGCGAACCTAAACTTCTGGAAAATAACGCTGATACGCCCACGTCACTGTATGAAGCAGCATTCTTTCAGTGGATCTGGTTGGAAGATCAGCTTAACGCGGGCAACCTGCCGGAAGGCAGCGACCAGTTTAACAGTCTGCAAGAAAAGCTGATCGATCGCTTTGTCGAGCTGCGTGAACAGTATGGCTTCCAGTTGCTGCATCTCACCTGCTGTCGTGACACGGTGGAAGATCGTGGCACCATCCAGTATTTGCAGGACTGCGCGACGGAAGCTGAAATCGCTACCGAGTTCCTGTACATCGACGATATTGGTTTAGGCGAAAAAGGTCAGTTCACGGATTTGCAGGATCAGGTGATTGCTAACCTGTTCAAGCTTTATCCATGGGAATTTATGCTGCGCGAGATGTTCTCCACCAAGCTGGAAGATGCTGGCGTACGCTGGCTGGAACCGGCGTGGAAGAGCATTATCTCCAACAAAGCACTTCTGCCGCTACTATGGGAGATGTTCCCGAATCATCCGAACCTGTTGCCCGCTTATTTTGCTGAAGATGATTATCCAGAAATGGAAAAATATGTGGTTAAGCCAATCTTCTCGCGTGAAGGCGCAAACGTGTCGATTATCGAGAATGGCAAAACCATTGAAGCAGCAGAAGGTCCGTATGGCGAAGAAGGCATGATTGTTCAGCAATTCCATCCGTTACCAAAATTTGGCGACAGTTATATGCTGATTGGTAGCTGGCTGGTGAACGATCAACCCGCCGGAATTGGCATTCGTGAAGACCGTGCGTTGATCACCCAGGATATGTCTCGGTTTTATCCACATATTTTTGTTGAATAACACTGCTTAATATTGCCCCGATAATCGGGGCAACTTTTCATAATCCATCATTTATAATCTTCATCAATATATAAATCCATACATCTCCAACTTTTATTTAACATTAATAACCAATTTAATGTTAAATCGTCATATGTAAGTGGTATTGCAATTAAAGTAAGTAAATAAATCACCGCACAACACATTGATATATATTAAATATTTTATATTTACCTCTTCATATTTTAATTTAATAATTAAAAAACAATGTCGCAGAGATCACACTACGCAATATTGAACATTGTTATTGATATATCGCCACCCTACTATCCATTAAAAATAAATAGTTGTTTCAACAAATAACAACATATTCAAAAGCAGCAAAACATTCTCATGTTTTATTAGAGTTACATTATTCATTCACAAAACAAATTTATTAGTACCATCTCAACAGTCGATATTCATCATTATTATATATTTGCGTTATATAAGGAGATATATCCATGTTTGATAAATATAGAAAAACACTAGTAGCCGGAACAGTAGCATTAGCCCTGGGGTTGTCTGCAACTAGCGTAATGGCGGCGGGTTTTAAACCTGCACCACCTGCCGGGCAACTCGGTGCAATCATTGTCGATCCCTACGGCAATGCACCACTGACCGCTCTGGTTGACTTAGATAGCCACGTCATTTCTGACGTCAAAGTTACCGTCCACGGGAAGGGCGAAAAAGGCGTTGAAATCAGCTATTCCGTGGGCCAGGAGTCACTAAAAACTTACGATGGAGTACCGATTTTTGGTCTTTATCAGAAATTTGCCAACAAAGTGACCGTTGAGTGGAAAGAAAACGGCAAGGCCATGAAAGATGATTACGTAGTGCAAACTTCAGCCATCGTCAACAATTACATGGATAATCGTTCCATCTCTGATCTACAGCAGACCAAAGTCGTTAAAGTCGCACCTGGTTTTGAAGATCGCCTCTATCTGGTTAATACCCACACCTTTACTGCACAAGGTTCCGATCTCCACTGGCACGGTGAGAAAGATAAAAATGCAGGGATCCTCGATGCAGGTCCGGCCACCGGCGCACTGCCCTTTGATATCGCGCCCTTTACTTTCATTGTCGATACCGAGGGTGAATACCGCTGGTGGCTGGATCAAGACACCTTCTACGATGGCCGTGACCGTAATATCAACAAACGTGGTTATCTGATGGGTATCCGCGAAACACCACGCGGCACCTTTACCGCAGTACAAGGCCAGCACTGGTACGAGTTCGACATGATGGGTCAGGTGCTGGAAGATCATAAACTGCCGCGCGGATTCGCTGACGCCACTCATGAATCCATTGAGACGCCTAATGGTACGGTACTGTTGCGCGTAGGTAAAAGTAACTACCGTCGCGATGACGGCGTACACGTCACCACCATTCGTGACCATATCCTCGAAGTCGATAAATCTGGTCGCGTTGTCGATGTATGGGATCTGACGAAGATCCTCGATCCGAAACGTGATGCTCTGCTCGGTGCACTGGATGCAGGCGCAGTTTGCGTCAACGTTGACCTTGCTCACGCCGGACAGCAGGCAAAACTGGAGCCAGATACACCGTTTGGCGACGCGCTGGGTGTAGGACCAGGTCGTAACTGGGCGCACGTCAACTCCATCGCCTATGACGCGAAAGATGACTCAATTATCCTCTCTTCTCGTCACCAGGGCGTTGTGAAAATTGGTCGTGATAAACAAGTGAAATGGATCCTTGCCCCCTCGAAAGGCTGGGAAAAACCATTGGCCAGCAAATTGCTGAAACCCGTTGATGCTAACGGTAAGCCGATCACCTGTAACGAAAATGGCCTGTGTGAAAACTCAGACTTCGACTTTACCTATACCCAGCATACCGCATGGATCTCCAGCAAAGGTACACTCACTATCTTTGATAACGGCGACGGTCGCCATCTGGAACAACCTGCCTTACCAACCATGAAATATTCCCGTTTTGTGGAATATAAGATTGATGAGAAGAAAGGTACCGTTCAGCAAGTTTGGGAATACGGTAAAGAACGTGGTTACGATTTCTATAGCCCAATCACCTCCATTATCGAATACCAGGCTGACCGTGACACCATGTTCGGCTTCGGCGGCTCCATTCATCTGTTTGACGTCGGTCAGCCGACCGTCGGCAAGTTGAACGAGATCGACTACAAAACCAAAGAAGTGAAAGTGGAAATCGACGTGATGTCTGATAAACCCAACCAGACTCACTACCGTGCGCTGTTAGTCCGTCCAAAACAGATGTTTAAATAATCAAGAAGGGAATAAAAATGTCGAAATTAGGGATCTCATCACTGTTTAAAAGCGTACTGCTTACTGCGGCTCTGGCGGTTTCATTTACTGCTTCTGCATTTACCGAAGGCACGGATTATATGGTACTGGAAAAACCGATTCCGAATGCCGACAAAACGCTGATTAAGGTATTCAGCTACGCCTGCCCGTTCTGTTACAAGTACGACAAAGCGGTTACCGGTCCGGTATCGGAAAAAGTGAAAGATGTCGTTGCTTTCACGCCGTTCCATCTGGAAACCAAAGGCGAATACGGTAAACAGGCGAGCGAAGTCTTTGCTGTCTTGATCAATAAAGATAAAGCAGCAGGTATTTCCTTATTTGATGCTAACTCTCAGTTTAAGAAAGCCAAGTTTGCCTACTACGCGGCTTATCACGACAAAAAAGAACGCTGGTCTGACGGTAAAGATCCCGCTGCCTTTATCAAAACGGGTCTGGATGCTGCTGGTATGAGCCAGGCGGATTTTGAAGCTGCACTGAAAGAGCCAGCGGTACAAGAAACACTGGAAAAATGGAAAGCCTCTTATGAAGTCGCCAAAATCCAGGGGGTTCCGGCTTACGTCGTTAATGGTAAGTACTTGATCTACACCAAGAGCATCAAATCCATCGACGCGATGGCAGACCTTATCCGTGAGTTAGCAAGCAAATAACAGGGAAACAGGCTATGGGTATTAAGGGAATGTGGAAAGACCTTCGCACATCACCAGTCGACACACTGGTCAGATGGCAGGAGCAACGCTTTTTGTGGTTGTTAATGGCCGTTGCGATGGGCGCGTTAATTATCCTGGCGCACTCTTTCTTCCAGATCTATCTCTACATGGCCCCCTGTGAGCAATGTGTATACATTCGCTATGCCATGTTTGTGATGGTTATTGGAGGATTGGTTGCGGCGATCAACCCGAAGAACATCATCCTTAAGCTGATTGGCTGCGTGATGGCATTTTACGGCAGCATCATGGGGCTGAAGTTTTCATTCAAACTGAACGATATCCACCATGCGGTGCATAACCCGGATCCCGATTCACTGTTTGGCGTTCAGGGTTGCTCTACCGATCCAACTTTCCCATTTAACCTGCCGCTGGCACAGTGGGCACCAAACTGGTTCAAACCTACCGGGGATTGCGGCTATGATGCGCCAATCGTTCCCGATGGCGTCACACTGAGCAGTATGCAGCAGTGGTTTGTGGCGATGTATCAGCAATCTGAAGGCTGGTATCTGCTACCACCGTGGCACTTTATGAACATGGCTCAGGCCTGTATGTTGGCTTTTGGTCTTTGCTTATTGCTGCTATTAGTGATGAGCGGCGCATGGGGACTCAAGCTGCTGAGAAAGTAAGGTAATGCAAACCGAAGCCAGAAATTGGCTTCGGTTTTCTTCATCTATTAACCTACCTGCACCGACAACATACTTAAACTGCCCATTTCTATACCATCGACCGGAATGGTAATTGGCTCCTGCCCATCCCATGCACCTAAAACATACAATAGCGGCAGGTAATGCTCCGGTGTTGGATTCGATAACGCGCCACCTTCATGGTCGAGATAATTCACCAGAGGATGCTGCTCCACCGGTCCTTGCCACGTCAGATTCGCTTTCACATACTCATTAAACGACGTCGCCCACGGATAGGGGGAACTATCGCCATGCCATTTCACCGTGCGCAGGTTATGCACCACGTTACCGCTGGCGACCAACATTATTCCTTCATCTCGCAGTGCTGCCAGTTTACGCCCCATCTCAAAGTGCCAGGTGGCGGGTTTGGTACTGTCGATACTCAACTGCACCATCGGGATATCCGCTTGCGGATACATCTTAATTAGTACGCCCCACGAGCCGTGGTCAAAGCCCCAGGCTTCTTTATCCAGTGTGACAGGCACTGGCGCTAACAGCTCAACCAATCGCTTAGCCAAAGCCGGTGAGCCAGGAGCCGGATAATGGGTGTCGTACAGCGCCTGCGGAAAGCCGCCAAAGTCATGAATCGTTGGCGGCGTCTCCATCGCAGTCACTCCTGTACCACGGGTAAACCAGTGAGCCGAAACCACGACAATCGCTTGCGGGCGTGGCAATGTCATCCCCAACTTCTGCCAGCTGCGGGTATACAAATTATCTTCCAGCACGTTCATCGGACTACCGTGACCTAAAAACAATGCTGGCATACGTGTTGAAGACATGATGATATCCTTAACTAAAGGTGTCATTTTGATATCCTCACAATACGCTTGTTCGGCGGAGTAAGAACCCGGATAACGATGATGATGATCATCAGTTATTTTGACGATCTGCCTGAAGGTGAAGATTTATAAGGAGTTGTCGATGTCAGTACCTCTCATTCTGACCATACTGGCGGGGGCAGCCACGTTTATTGGCGCGTTTCTCGGCGTTCTCGGGCAAAAACCCTCGAACCGACTGCTGGCATTTTCGCTAGGGTTTGCGGCGGGGATCATGTTGCTTATCTCATTGATGGAGATGCTCCCTGCCGCATTAGCCGCCGAAGGAATGTCCCCCGTTCTGGGCTACGGGATGTTTATTTTTGGTCTGCTGGGCTATTTTGGTCTGGACCGCATGTTGCCGCATGCGCATCCGCAGGATTTAATGCAAAAATCGGTGCAACCGTTGCCCAAATCGCTCAAGCGCACTGCTATTCTGCTCACTCTTGGAATCAGTCTGCATAACTTCCCGGAAGGGATTGCCACCTTTGTTACGGCAAGCAGTAACCTGGAGCTGGGCTTGGGCATCGCGCTGGCCGTGGCTTTGCACAATATTCCTGAAGGTCTGGCGGTTGCGGGGCCGGTTTACGCGGCAACGGGGTCGAAACGCACCGCAATTCTGTGGGCGGGGATTTCTGGGCTGGCGGAAATTCTCGGCGGTGTTCTGGCGTGGTTAATCCTTGGTAGCATGATTTCCCCGGTGGTCATGGCGGCAATCATGGCGGCGGTCGCAGGAATCATGGTGGCGCTCTCCGTGGACGAATTAATGCCGTTAGCCAAAGAGATTGATCCCAATAATAATCCCAGCTATGGCGTGCTGTGTGGGATGTCAGTAATGGGATTTAGTTTAGTGCTGTTACAAACGGCGGGAATTGGTTGAAAACAACTTCAGATGTTGTCCAGCATGGACAACATCTGCAGGCATCGCAGAAGCACTACTCCAGCTTTTCTGCTGTCTCTTCTCTCGCACTGTTTAAGTATTTGTTTCTCGCTTCAAGCAGTGCGTCTCTGTCCTGGCGAAACGCCCGGCAATAACGTTTCAAATGCAGGAAATACCCCACCACAACCAGCGCAATCAATACAATCCAGTACCAGGAGATAAACATCCTTTTACCCTTAATATTTAACAATACCAAACATTTAGCGCATAAATTTCACATATCCATTTTCGGATATATTTATATGGTCGCATAATATCGGAACATTTATATGATTTTGATCATAATGAAAAAGGTTGTCTGATATTAGTGAAATTTACTCATAGATAAAGCGGTGAAATTTACATTCAGCAGGGTAAGGGCAAAATAAAACCGAAGCCTTCAACAGCTTCGGTTTCTTTGATTATCGCACCAGTTTTAGCAGTTATTTTCAGCTAGCTTTGCGCTCATGCGCCTGACGGTATGCAACCAGATCCTCAATAGTGACCAGCGCCATATTGTGTTTGTTGGCAAACTCGATGCACTCTGGCGCGCGGGCCATGGTGCCATCGTCATTAGTCAGTTCACACAGCACACCTGCAGGTTTAAAGCCTGCCAGCGTCATCAGATCAATAGTCGCTTCGGTATGACCGCCACGAGTCAGTACACCACCCGCCTGTGCGCGCAATGGGAAAACGTGGCCAGGGCGATTCAAGTCTGAAGGTTTAGCACCATCAGCAATCGCAGCGCGAACAGTCGTGATACGGTCAGCGGCAGAAACACCGGTAGTCACACCTTCAGCAGCTTCAATGGTCACGGTAAAACCAGTGCCATAGGCGCTGGTATTATTTTCGACCATCATTGGCAGATCGAGTTGTTTACGGCGTTCTTCGGTTATGCACAAGCAAACAATACCGCTACCGTGGCGAATGGTCAGAGCCATCTGCTCAACGGTCATGGTTTCTGCCGGGAAGATCATATCGCCTTCGTTTTCACGGTCTTCATCATCAAGCACCATCACACCGCGTCCTTCACGCAGCGCAGCCAGTGCATTTTCAACACGTTCGAAAGGCGTACCAAAAGAGGAAAGTAGCGTCTGATTCATGGTAAAAAAACCTCACTAAAATTATGGTTACCAGAATCAGGGCAGTCTTAGGAGTGGCGGCATATAGCCAAAATAACGTGAGCGGGTCCATGCCCGACAGAATCGTTACTCTCTCCCATCCGGACTCTAACCGTCGGCCCCGGAATTACACCGGATCTGCTGTCCTTTGAGTTTGCACCCAAAGCGCTCGCGGGCTTTCAACTGAGTTGATTTACCGCCGGTGGGGAATTTCGCCCCGCCCTGAGAATAAGCGGATTCACTATAACGCTAATGATTAACGGCAGCAACGCATAGGTTCACATAATTCTGGTTTATGACTTACCCTTATCGCACTACAATGGCACCAAACACCTATCAGTACAGGGAAACTACAATGATTGACCCGAAAAAAATTGAGCAAATTGCTCGCCAGGTTCACGAATCAATGCCTAAAGGAATCAGGGAGTTCGGGGAAGATGTGGAGAAAAAAATCCGCCAAACCCTACAAGCACAGCTGACTCGCCTCGATTTGGTAAGCCGCGAAGAATTTGATGTGCAGACGCAGGTCCTGTTACGGACTCGTGAGAAACTGGCGTTACTGGAGCAGCGCATCAGTGAACTGGAAGCTCGTAGTAATCCGGCAGCAGAAGTTCAATCTCCTCCCGCCATCCCGCCAGTTGATAAAGCAGAATAAAGCACCACAAAAACGGGCCTGACGGCCCGTAATCTCAATGTTCTAGTTCCAGTTCTCTTGACTGTGTCATTTGCTGGCAATACCAGGCATAACGAGCGCAAAACCAGGTTCTGTGTTCTTCATCCATATTACCAGTGACGGCCAGAATATCGACCGGTCGACCTTCAGCATTCATTCTGGCAAAACTACGCGCCAGGAAATCGAAATTATTTAAAGAATTAAGACCATGATCCATAAGCACATCCTCCGGTTATCGCATACCTTTTAAGGCCATATGCTTTTTCTGATTTCAGTATTCCTTAATCAGTGTAGTGCCTTTAAACATAACGTGCGTAAATATATTGTTTTGGATCACACTTTTTATTGAAAATAATTACAACGTTAAAAGACTTTCCCTTTTAAAATTTCACTAACGCATGTTATTATTAGCAAAGATAAATGTAAGAAAGGAAATCATACCATAGTAAACAATGCGTCACTGAATGGACGATGGAGTGACTGATGATTTTATTTGCCGACTATAACACACCTTATCTTTTCGCTATTTCCTTTGTACTTTTGATCGGCCTGTTAGAAATTATTGCTATTGTCTGCGGTCACATGCTCTCCGGTGCTCTTGATGCACATCTTGATCATTACGATTCCATAACCACAGGTAATATTAGTCAGGCACTTCATTATCTTAATATTGGAAGGCTACCAGCCCTCGTCATCCTCTGCCTGTTGGCTGGTTTTTTTGGCCTTATCGGCATCGTTCTACAGCATGCCTGCGTGACGGTCTGGAAAGCTCCACTCTCAAACCTGTTGGTGGTTCCTGTTTGTTTACTGCTCACTGTTATTACAGTGCATTATATCGGCAAGGCGATCGCCCCCTGGATTCCTCGCGATCATAGTTCTGCTATTACAGAAGAAGAATATATTGGCTGCATGGCATTAATTACCGGTCATCAGGCAATATCAGGCAGACCCTGTGAAGGAAAACTTACCGATCAATTTGGTCAAATACACTATTTATTACTGGAACCTGAAGAAGGAAAAAACTTCACCAAAGGTGACAAGGTATTGATTATTTGCCGACTTTCTGCAACACGATATTTAGCAGAAAAAAATCCCTGGCCAAATATATTGTAAATATTTAAACAAAAGGAAATTTAATAATGGATGATATTGTTAACTTAGTACCGTCATGGATGTTTATGGCGATTGTTGCCGTATGTGTTCTGTTTATTATCGGTATTATTTTCGCGCGACTTTATCGTCGGGCATCTGCCGAGCAGGCATTTGTTCGTACCGGGTTAGGCGGGCAAAAAGTGGTAATGAGCGGCGGCGCAATCGTAATGCCGATCTTCCACGAAATCATTCCTATCAATATGAATACGCTTAAGCTGGAAGTCAGCCGTTCTACTATTGATAGCCTGATTACGAAAGATCGTATGCGTGTTGATGTTGTAGTGGCTTTCTTTGTACGGGTAAAACCGTCAGTAGAAGGCATCGCCACTGCGGCCCAGACGTTGGGGCAACGCACGCTATCACCAGAAGATTTACGTATGCTGGTCGAGGATAAATTCGTCGATGCCCTACGCGCCACCGCTGCGCAAATGACCATGCATGAGTTACAGGATACCCGCGAGAACTTCGTGCAGGGTGTACAAAATACCGTGGCAGAAGACTTGTCGAAAAACGGACTGGAACTGGAAAGTGTTTCACTCACCAACTTTAATCAGACTTCGAAAGAGCATTTTAACCCGAACAACGCTTTTGACGCCGAAGGTTTGACCAAACTAACCCAGGAGACGGAACACCGTCGTCGCGAGCGTAACGAAGTTGAACAGGATGTAGAAGTTGCGGTGCGTGAGAAAAATCGAGACGCTCTTTCGCGGAAGCTGGAGATTGAACAGCAAGAAGCGTTTATGACGCTTGAGCAGGAGCAGCAGGTTAAAACCCGTACCGCTGAGCAGAATGCGAAAATTGCGGCTTTTGAAGCTGAACGTCGTCGTGAAGCAGAGCAGACGCGAATTCTGGCTGAACGACAGATTCAGGAAACGGAAATCGACCGCGAACAGGCCGTCCGCTCAAGAAAGGTTGAGGCTGAACGTGAAGTTCGCATTAAAGAGATCGAACAGCAGCAGGTTACCGAAATCGCCAACCAGACGAAATCGATCGCTATTGCGGCAAAATCAGAACAACAATCACAGGCAGAAGCGCGTGCCAACCTCGCACTTGCAGAAGCGGTAAGTGCGCAACAAAACGTAGAAACCACTCGCCAGACAGCCGAAGCCGATCGTGCCAAGCAGGTGGCGCTGATTGCCGCAGCGCAAGACGCAGAAACCAAAGCGGTCGAACTGACCGTCCGAGCAAAAGCAGAGAAAGAAGCCGCAGAGATGCAGGCGGCAGCGATCGTTGAGTTAGCCGAAGCTACGCGTAAAAAAGGTCTGGCGGAAGCAGAAGCGCAACGTGCGCTGAACGATGCAATCAACGTGCTTTCTGACGAGCAAACCAGCCTAAAATTCAAACTGGCGCTATTACAGTCGTTACCTGCGGTAATAGAGAAATCCGTTGAACCGATGAAGTCTATCGACGGCATCAAGATTATTCAGGTCGATGGATTGAACCGTGGTGGCGCTGCGGGGGATGCGGCATCAGGCAGCGTTGGTGGCGGAAATCTGGCGGAACAGGCATTGTCTGCCGCCCTTTCTTACCGCACACAGGCACCGCTGATTGACTCCTTGCTCAATGAAATTGGCGTTTCAGGCGGCTCGCTGGCGGCATTGACTTCACCCTTAACCTCAGCAACTCCCGTCGCAGAAAACGTAGAATAAATTTTCATCTATGAACATCCCTGGCCCAAAAAGCCGGGGATTTTTTATACCTGCGTTCCACTAAAAAGTGCAAATGATCAGTTTGTTACAGCGTTTTACGTGACCGCTCGGGGAAGAGAAAACTGTATCAGGGAAAGCGTTGCGCGGGGTCCGGCGCTAATCAACAATCGGGGAGTCAGTAAGGGGCTGAAACGGGAAAGCCCCTCCCGAGGAAGGGGCCTTACAGAAGGAAAGGGTTATGATGAAGCTTGTCATCATACTGATTGTGTTGTTACTCGTAAGTTTCGCAGCTTATTAACAGCCAATCAGAGGGGGGAGAAATCCTCCCTCACCCTTGTTCCTTTACTCTAGGTTGAAAAAACAACAGCGTCAAGAAGGTTTCATTAACACACATCCCTGGCCAAAAAAGCCGGGGATTTTTTATATCTGCATTCCGCTAAAAAGTGCAAATGATCAGGTTGTTACAGCGTTTTGCGAGTCGACTCGGGGAAGAGAAATCTGTATCAGGGAAAGCGTTGCGCGGGGTCAGGCGCTAATCAACAATCGGGGAGTCAGCAAGGGGCTGAAACGGGAAAGCCCCTCCCGAGGAAGGGGCCTTACAGAAGGAAAGGGTTATGATGAAGCTCGTCATCATACTGATTGTGTTGTTACTGATAAGTTTCCACGCTTACTAACAGCCAATCAGAGGGGGGAGAAATCCTCCCTCACCCTTGTTCCTTTACTTTAGGTTGAAAAAAAATCAGCGTCAAGAAGGTTTCATTAACGCATATCCCTGGCCCAAAAAGCCGGGGATTTTTTATATCTGCATTCCGCTAAAAAATGCAAATGTTCAGGCTGTTGCAGCGTTTTGCGAGTCGACTCGGGGAAGAGAAAACTGCATCAGGGAAAGCGTTGCGCGGGGTCAGGCGCTAATCAACAATCGGGAAGTCAGTAAGGGGCTGAAACGGGAAAGCCCCTCCCGAAGAAGGGGCCTTATAGAAGGAAAGGGTTATGATGAAGTTCGTCATCATACTGGTTGTGTTGTTACTGCTAAGCTTCCCAACTTACTAACAACTGATCAGAGGGGGGAGAAATCCTCCCTTACCCTTGTTCCTTTACTTTAGGTTGAAAAAACAACAGCGTCAATAGGTCTACCTGGCACGAAGCGAGATCTGTGAACCGCTTTCCGGTTAACCTTTTTTATCCTGTTGGATCTTCTTGATAATGTTAGTGGTCGAGCAACCGTCTTCAAAGTTGAGCACCAGCACTTCGCCGCCGTTGGCCCAGACTTCTTTACTCCCGGCAATCTCTTCTGGTTTATAGTCGCCTCCTTTTACCAGCAGATCTGGCAGGATCCCGGCGATCAGGCGCTGCGGCGTGTCCTCTTCAAACGACACCACCCAGTCGACCGCTTCCAGTGCGCCCAGCACAATCATACGCTGTTCGAGCGGGTTAACCGGGCGAGAATCCCCTTTCAGGCGTTTGGTGGAGGCATCGCTGTTCACGGCGACAATCAAGCGGTCACCCAGCTTGCGGGCATTTGCCAGATAAGAGACATGCCCGGCGTGGAGAATGTCGAAGACGCCATTGGTCATCACCACTTTTTCACCGCGTTTACGTGCCGCCGCTACGGCCAGCTTCAGTTCCTCTTCGGTCATCACGCCAAAACCAGTGTCTGCACGTCCACGTACTGCGTTTTCCAGCTCGATCGGCGAAACCGTGGATGTCCCCAGTTTGCCGACCACCACACCAGCCGCCGCATTGGCAAAGAAGCAGGCTTCTTCCAGCGAATTACCAGCCGCCAGCGTTGCCGCAAGCACGCCAATCACTGTGTCGCCTGCACCGGTAACGTCATAGACTTCTTGCGCCTGAGTTGGCATATGCAGCGGCTCTTTACCCGGTTGCAGCAACGTCATCCCCTGCTCGGAACGGGTTACCAGCAGCGCAGAGAGTTCGTAGTCGGCAATCAGTTTCATGCCGCGTTCAACAATCTCTTCTTCGGTTTTACATTTACCAACAACAGCTTCAAATTCCGAGAGATTAGGCGTTAAAAGCGTAGCGCCGCGGTAGCGTTCAAAATCGGTGCCTTTTGGATCAATCAACACCGGAACGCCCGCTTTACGCGCCAGTTGGATCATCTGCTGTACGCTTGCCAACGCACCTTTCGCATAATCAGAAAGCACCAGCGCGCCAATCGTACCGAGAGCCTGATTAATCCGCTCATGCAGCGGCTGCGGATCAACACCTTCGAAACCTTCTTCGAAATCCAGGCGGATCAACTGTTGGTTACGAGAAAGCACCCGCAGTTTGGTGATGGTCGGATGCGTCGGCACAGAAACGAAGTCGCATTTTACGTTCACGTCCGCCAGCGATTTACTGAGCGCGCGCGCCGCATCATCAATACCTGTCAGCCCCACCAGGCGTGCGTTTGCACCGAGAGAAGCGATGTTCATCGCCACGTTGGCCGCGCCGCCCGGACGTTCTTCGATGGTATTCACTTTAACCACGGGTACTGGCGCTTCCGGCGAGATACGGCTGGTGGGACCGTACCAGTAACGATCCAGCATTACATCACCAACCACCATCACTCCTGCACGTTCAAACTCTGGCAGCGTTACTTTCATTCCTGTCTCCTGAGAGATTCAAAATTTGCGCGCGATAATACCATAATTCATTCCTCCACCAGCCACTTCTGCCAGCTTGCCCGCACCAGTTCACGCTCTGCGGTGAAGTAATCCTCCGGCACATGGCCCGGCAACTCTTGTAATGCCAGATGATGAAGTTCATCGCGCAGCGTAGTGTAAGCACGGGTCAGGGCCATCGCTTCCTGCTCTTCCATAATGTCGTTTTGCGTCAACAGTTCCAGAATGCGCACGTTGTCTGACCAGCGCGTTAACTTCGGTTTTTCATGGGCGTAGCGCAACACCAGATATTGGGTAATAAATTCGATATCGGTAATTCCGCCTTCATCGGCTTTGATATCAAAGCGATCGCGATGTTTATTGCCGAGATGGGCGCGCATTTTCTCGCGCATTTCCCGCACTTCTGTCTGTAAAGTTTTGCCTTCACGCGGCAGCGTCATAATCTCCCGGCGTACTGCGTCAAATTGAGCGGTCAATTGTGGATCACCATATACCACGCGAGCACGTACCAGCGCCTGATGTTCCCACGTCCAGGCCTCGTTTCTCTGATAATCGGCAAACGCTTCTGCGGAAGTAACCAGCATTCCCGCCGCCCCGGACGGGCGTAGCCGTGCATCCACTTCGTACAAAATACCGGAAGACGTGCGCGTGCTGAACAAGTGCATAATGCGTTGCGCCAGACGCAGGTAAAACTGCCGCCCGTCGATTTCCCGCTCGCCGTCCGTCATTACATCCATCGGGCAATCATGGAGGAAGATCAGGTCAAGATCGGAACTGTAGCCTAACTCCCAACCGCCCAGCTTACCGTATCCAACCACCGCAAAGCCGCGACCTTCACGTTCGTTCAGGTGGGTCGGTTTTCCGTAACGGGCGACCATTTGAACCCACGCCTGCTGAACGACGGCATCTATCATGGCTTCTGCCAACCAGGTTAAGTGATCGCTCACTTTCATTACCGGTAGCGTACCGGCAATATCCGCTGCGGCGATGCGTAACAGCTGCGCCTGTTTGAACTGACGCAGCGCCTCAAGTTGTTGTTCTTCGTCATCTTCTGGCACGCGCAGCAAATACTGGCGCAATTCGTCGCGATAGGCATCCGTCGCTGTCGGCTGGTAGAGGGTGTTCGGATCGAGCAGTTCATCCAGCAATAATGGATAGCGCGCCAGTTGACTGGCAATCATCGGCGATGCGGCACACAGAGAAATCAAATGCTTAAGCGCCGCGGGGAATTCACTGAGCAATTCTAAATAGGTGGTGCGGGTAACAATCCCCACCAGCAAGGCGGTGATGCGCGACAGCGTGACAGCAGCGTCTTCACGCGCACATACGTCACTTAACAAATGCGGCATGAGATGGTCGAGCACCTGACGTCCGCGCGGCCCGATAGTGCGCTTATCCAGCTCTTTGCGGAAATCGGCAATCAGCGTCAGCACCTGTTTGCGATCATCTTCTCTAAGATGCGCCAGCACTGGCGTGGTGTCATCTTCCTGCAATGCATCCTGCCACAGCTCACGCCACTGCTCTGACAGAGTCTCTTCCTGGGTTTCGCTTTCGTCGTCACCAATCAGATCGTTAAATACCCGACGCACATTAGCCATATGTCCGGCCAGCGCTCCGGTCAGTTGCTGCCAGTCAGCGAACTCCATCCCCCACGCCAGCCGCGCACGGTTAAGCTCATCTGCAGGAAGCGTCTGGGTTTGTTCGTCATTAATGCTTTGCAGCAGGTTTTCCAGGCGCCGCAGGAACAGATACGCCACTCGCAATTGTTCGGCATCATTCTCAGAAAGCAGATGCAGCGCGGCAATGGCGCTGAGCGTTGGCAGTAAAGAGCGCGATTGCAGCGACGGTTCGCGCCCGCCGCGAATAAGCTGGAACACCTGGACGATAAATTCAATTTCGCGAATACCGCCCGCGCCCAGTTTAATGTTGTCGGTCAAACCGCGGCGACGCACTTCACGGGCAATCATCCCTTTCATGTTGCGCAGAGACTGAATCACACTGAAATCGATGTAACGACGAAAAACAAACGGACGCAGCATCGAACGCAATTCGTTAGCATAAGCGCCGTCGCTATCGCCCATAATCCGCGCCTTGACCATCGCGTAACGCTCCCAGTCACGCCCCTGCTCCTGGTAATAATCTTCCAGCGCCGCAAAGCTCAGCACCAGCGGGCCACTTTCGCCAAACGGACGCAGCCGCATATCTACGCGATAGACAAAGCCATCTTGCGTTGGTTGATCCAGCACTTTAATCAACCGCTGCCCCATGCGGGTAAAGAACTGAGCGTTGTCCAGTTCCCGGCGTCCGCCCTGCGTACAACCATGTTCAGGCCAGGCAAAAATCAGATCGATATCTGAGGAGAAATTCAGTTCCCCTCCACCCAGCTTACCCATGCCTAAAATCAGCAGCGGTTGCGCTTCGCCCTGCGCATTGCACGGCGTTCCCCACTCGCGGCAGCATGCGTCATACAACCAGTCACGCGCCGCAACAATCAGCGTCTCCGCCAGATGGCTGAGCTGCTGCAATATGCTCTCTTCAGTAACCAGTGCCAGCGTTTGCGCCCAGGCGATACGTACCATAATGCGCCGCCGGAACAGCCGCAGTTCACGCATTAACCCAGCCTCGTCACTCACGTTACTGAGCGCCTCCTGTAACCACTCGCCGTAATACTGCCATTCATCGGCTTGTGGCGGCTCGCTTTCCAGCTCCGTCAGCCACTCTGGATGCGCAATTACGCTATCCTGCACAAAATCACTAAAAGTAAGTACTGACTTCGCCTGTGCGCTAAGTAATTCCTCGGCTAAAGGCGCTGGCAGCCGCTCAACAACGGTCTGCCAGTACTGCTGTAACGGTGAAGAGAGCGGCTTCATAAGCGATTTTATCCTTGCCTGATTAACGTTTTCCGCTATGCAACCAGAACGGTTCCTGATTGTTTGCTTCATTACGGAAATGTTCAATTTCAATGCGTTGCCCGGTCGCAATAGCGTGATGCAGCCCCTGCCAGTTCTCCAACCAGGCTTGCGCGACGACAGGATCGTAGTAACCCGCCAGTAACAGTATTGAGTCAATGTCACGTGTCAGGCGTGGCAACTGGTCACGGTAGCGATCGCCCAACGGCTGGCAAAAAACGCTTTTCAGTTCAGCGGCATGGCGGGAAAGATGGATATCGGCAAAGCGTTTGAAGGAATCGCTGATTTTGCCCTGCGCTTTGGCATCTAAAAACGGCTGCCAGGCTTTGCTTACCAGCCATTCGGTCAACGCCAGTTTCGCCATTGCCGTTTCGGTAGAATAGACCGCCGTCACGGCAGAAACCGCAGAAGCAATGGTCGCCTCGCATTGAGTCAGCAGATCACGTAAGTGAGTGCTCGCTTTACGCGGCACGATACCGCCGAACAGCATCAGAGTATGGCGAACCAGGCCGATTGCTGCCAGAACCTGCTCTTTCGCCGCCTCGTTGCCGCGTATCCACAACTCTTCATGGTACTGCCATTGTGCTAACGCCAGCTCGAGCGCCGCTTCCAGCCCCTGTTCCACATCGGCTTTTGCCGCAACATGCAAAATGGTGGTGGGTTTGATTTCACGCGCGGGATTTCCCTGCGCCAGATGATAGCCACGCGCCGCCTTGCTCAGGCTGCCCTGGCGTAAGCCAGTTTGCGATACCAGTTGGTTTGCCAGTTTCAGCACCGCGCGCGTTTCGCCGCTAAGTAGTTCCAGTTCCAGCTCGCAGATAGGTTCAGCAAATTCTCCGGCTTTCACCTCGCCCTGATCGAGGGCGATTTCAATCTGACTGCCATCGATCTCCACCAGCCATTTTTCGCGATAAAAATCGGTGCTGAACAGCGGTTGTACGCGGGAAGCGAGATCGGCAGGTAACACGCCGTTCGGCCAGACTTCCGTCGGAAACTGCGCCAGGTCGAGCGTCGGTTCGCTCAACGCCACATTATATTCCGGGCGCTGGTGTAAACCGCCAGTCACTCGCCCGGCGACTTTCATCGTCATTTCATAGCGACCATTTTCGCCACGAATACGCAAGCCCATATCGTGCCCACGCAGCCAGTTATCCGACGTTTCGTAGTAAATATTCAGCAACTGCACGGGGTCATGGTGCTCGCCGCCCAGCGTATTGAGATGGTCACGCAACGCCTCAACGGCACTGTGATTAACAATAAACTTTAATTCGATTTCCTGAGCCATGGCCTTTACTTATCCGGTTATGTCACATTAGTGACGATGAACGGCGAACTTAATGCGATCTTTTTTGTCAGTAGATAGTATTTTGCGCCAAATTGCCATGCAACGGGCAATTTGACGGGCGTAAAAGATTGAAGCTGTGGCAAGACCTGACACAGAGGATTCCGATTGATAGCGAATGCTTTGCGTAGCGACACTGATGCCACTACTATCGTTCCACTTTTCCCAGACAATAACGACAGCCTGATGCCAAAATTACGCCTGATCGGATTAACTATACTTGCACTTAGCGCCACTGCCGTCTCGCACGCCGAAGAAAAGCGCTATGTTTCTGACGAACTGAACACTTGGGTCCGCAGTGGTCCGGGGGATAATTATCGCCTCGTGGGCACAGTTAACGCGGGCGAGGAAGTAACCTTATTACAAACTGACGCCAACACCAATTATGCCCAGGTGAAAGACAGCTCCGGCCGTACCGCCTGGATCCCGTTAAAAGAACTTAATACCGAGCCAAGCCTGCGCACTCGTGTACCGGTGCTGGAAAATCAGGTCAAAACGCTGACCGATAAGCTCACCAATATTGATAACACCTGGAATCAGCGCACTGCTGAAATGCAGCAAAAAGTGGCGCAGAGCGACAGCGTGATCAACGGGTTAAAAGAAGAAAATCAGAAGCTGAAAAACGAACTGATTGTCGCTCAGAAAAAGGTCGATGCCGCCAGCGTGCAGTTAGATGACAAACAGCGCACCATCATCATGCAATGGTTTATGTATGGCGGCGGTGTACTGGGTCTTGGCTTGCTGCTCGGACTGGTATTACCGCACCTGATCCCAACGCGCAAACGCAAAGATCGCTGGATGAACTAAATCGCCTTCTTCGTTGCACTGTCTTATTATTAGGAATTGTGTATTTGACGAAGGGAAGATGGCGTGAAGATTTATCTGGTCGGTGGTGCGGTACGGGATGCATTGTTAGGGCTACCGGTCAAAGACAGAGATTGGGTGGTGGTCGGCAGTACGCCACAGGAGATGCTCGACGCGGGCTACCAGCAGGTAGGCCGCGATTTTCCTGTTTTTCTGCATCCGCAGACGCATGAAGAGTATGCGCTGGCACGTACCGAACGGAAATCCGGCTCCGGTTACACCGGTTTTACCTGCTATGCCGCACCGGATGTCACGCTGGAAGATGATCTTAAGCGTCGTGATCTGACCATTAATGCGCTGGCCCAGGACGATAACGGTGAGATTATCGACCCGTACAACGGTCTGGGCGATCTGCAAAATCGTCTGTTACGCCATGTTTCCCCCGCTTTTGGCGAGGATCCGCTACGCGTGCTGCGCGTAGCGCGTTTTGCTGCGCGTTATGCCCACCTTGGTTTTCGTATTGCTGATGAAACCCTGGCGCTGATGCGCGAAATGACCCACGCGGGCGAACTGGAACATCTTACGCCTGAACGGGTGTGGAAAGAGACGGAAAGCGCCCTCACCACCCGCAATCCACAAGTGTTCTTCCAGGTGCTGCGCGATTGCGGCGCACTGCGCGTTTTATTCCCGGAAATTGACGCCCTGTTCGGCGTTCCGGCCCCCGCCAAATGGCATCCGGAAATCGACACCGGGATTCATACCTTAATGACGCTCTCCATGGCGGCGATGCTAAGTCCGCAGGTCGATGTCCGTTTCGCGACGTTATGCCACGATCTCGGTAAAGGGCTGACGCCGCCAGAGCTTTGGCCGCGTCATCACGGTCACGGTCCGGCGGGTGTGAAATTAGTGGAACAACTGTGCCAACGTCTGCGTGTGCCTAATGAAATTCGTGACTTAGCCAAACTGGTGGCTGAGTTTCACGATCTCATTCATACCTTCCCCATGCTGAACCCGAAAACCATCGTCAAATTATTCGATTCCATTGACGCCTGGCGTAAGCCGCAACGTGTAGAGCAACTGGCGCTGACCAGCGAGGCAGACGTGCGCGGCAGAACCGGTTTTGAATCGGCGGACTACCCGCAAGGCCGCTGGTTGCGCGAAGCCTGGGAAGTGGCGCAGTCAGTGCCGACAAAAGCCGTCGTTGAAGCAGGATTTAAAGGTGTAGAGATTCGCGAAGAGCTGACCCGCCGACGAATTGCAGCGGTAGCCAGCTGGAAGGAACAGCGTTGCCCAAAGCCTGAGTGAGTGTTGGGCACTTTGCCGGATGCGACGTGAACGCCTTATCCGGCTACATGCAACGACGGTTGTAGGCCTGATAAGACGCGCAAGCGTCGCATCAGGCGTTGATTGCCGGATGCGATGTAAACGCCTTCTCCGGCTGCATGTCAACGACGGTTGTAGGCCTGATAAGACGCGCAAGCGTCGCATCAGGCGTTGATTGCCGGATGCGGCGTAAACGCCTTATCCGGCCTACGCAATCGTGGACAATTCCAGGCATCCGACACTATTCTTCACATCAAAAGAACACGACGTACACCGCAGCCGCCACAATAAAGCGATAAATGGCGAACGGGATAAACGAAATGCGCTTAATCAATTGCAGGAAGGTTTTAATCGCTATCAGCGCCACTACGAAGGCAGTGATAAACCCAACAGCAAACATCGGGATATCGCCGGTTGTCAGGAAGCCCCAGCTTTTGTAGAGATCAAGCGCCGTTGCGCCCATCATCATCGGCACCGCCAGCAGGAACGAGAACTCAGAAGCCGCGTAACGGCTCACCCCCATCAGCATCCCACCTGAAATGGTCGCCCCGGAGCGAGAGAATCCCGGCCACAGCGCCAGACACTGGAAGCAGCCAATCATAAACGCCTGGCGATAGGTCATATCATCCAGACCCGGCGCACGCGGCTCTTTCGGCTTCAGGCATTCGGCGGCAATCAGCAACAAACCGCCGACAACCAGCGCATACATGACATTTATCGGGTTAAACAATGATTTAATCGTGTCGTGGAACAACAGCCCCAGTACCACCGCCGGAATCATCCCCAGCAAAATGTGGATCAGCGTTAAACGACCTTTGCTTTCTCCTTCGTGCTGCAACGGGCGACCAAAGTGAATGCCAATCAGGCCAAACAGACGCCGCCAGAACATCACTACTACCGCCAGAATTGATCCTAGCTGGATCACGACTTCAAAGGTTTTCGCCGTGTCGCCCTCAAACCCCAACAAGTGACCGACAATAATCATATGGCCCGTGCTGGATACCGGCAGAAATTCTGTCAATCCTTCGACCACACCCAATATTGCCGCTATCAGCAGCGAGTGCATATCGCTCATCAATAAACCCCTAAATTATTAAAATGTACCGCTTGTCCGAACTACTGCAGTATGACCAGGATATAACCGTTTGGTTTAACAGCTGTAAAATTAATTATTTTCTTTCAGATTATTGCCACGCTCAATGATTACGCCAACATTCGCCGCCCGCGCCACTGCGCCTGGCTTGCTAAGTTTGATGCGAACCCATGGCGAATTAAAGCGAGTTAACAGCAGTTCCGCCACTTCTTCCGCCACGCGTTCCACCAGTGCAAAACGCGCCCCCTCGACGTGGCTGACTATCGTTTCTGCAATGTCAGCGTAACTGAGGCAATCCGCCACATCATCACTTTTCGCCGCTTTACGGTTATCCCACGCCATTTCGATATCGAACACCAGCTTCTGTTCGATGGTCTGTTCCCAGTCGTAAACACCAATAGTGGTGATTACCGAAAGTTGCTCTATAAATACAATATCCATCACGTCCTGCCTGCTTTTTGGCTAACCGGATACCACTTCCGGCGAAATGTGCGTATTATCCACAGATTCATCGTTGAACACGAATTTTCAAAACGGAACAGCTTATGAGTGCAATCGCGCCTGGAATGATCCTCATCGCGTACCTCTGCGGCTCCATTTCCAGTGCCATTCTGGTTTGCCGCCTTTGTGGCTTGCCCGACCCGCGAACCAGCGGCTCCGGTAATCCTGGCGCGACCAACGTTTTACGCATGGGTGGCAAAGGAGCAGCCGTAGCAGTGCTGATCTTTGACGTTCTAAAAGGTATGTTGCCTGTCTGGGGAGCATATGAATTAGGCGTCAGCCCATTTTGGCTGGGATTAATTGCGATTGCCGCCTGTCTTGGACACATCTGGCCCGTTTTCTTCGGTTTTAAAGGGGGAAAAGGCGTTGCCACCGCTTTTGGCGCTATTGCTCCGATCGGCTGGGATTTAACGGGCGTGATGGCGGGGACCTGGCTGCTTACCGTGCTATTGAGTGGATATTCGTCGCTGGGTGCGATTGTCAGCGCGCTGATTGCTCCGTTTTATGTCTGGTGGTTCAAGCCACAATTCACCTTCCCGGTTTCGATGCTCTCTTGCCTGATCCTGCTGCGTCATCATGACAACATCCAGCGTCTGTGGCGTCACCAGGAGACAAAAATTTGGACCAAGCTAAAAAGAAAGCGCGAAAAAGATCCTGAATAAAATCTTTCAGCCTGCGCTTATCCTTTTCACAGGCTGATACATTCCTTACGCAGCCGGTAACTCCGCCAGCGGCCAGCGCGGGCGCACGCTAACGCCGAGATCCGCCGTCGCGCCTGCTTTAAACCGCACCATTCCGGCATAGGCGATCATCGCGCCGTTATCAGTACAAAATTCTGGACGCGCGTAGAACACTTCGCCACGGCGTTTTTTCATCATTTCCGCCAGTTTCGCCCGCAGCGTGCGGTTAGCACTCACGCCGCCTGCCATTACCAGTCGCTTAAAGCCCGTCTGATCCAACGCACGCTTACACTTAATCATCAGCGTATCGACCACCGCATCTTCAAAGGCGCGGGCGATATCAGCACGCGTCTGGTCGTCGGTGCCGTTGTCACGAATCGTGTTCGCGGCGAAGGTTTTCAGGCCAGAGAAGCTGAAATCCAGCCCCGGACGGTCGGTCATCGGGCGCGGGAAGACAAAGCGCCCGGCAGTACCCTGAGCCGCCATTTTCGACAGCAGCGGCCCGCCTGGGTAATCCAGCCCCAGCAGCTTTGCGGTTTTGTCAAACGCTTCCCCGGCGGCATCATCGATAGACTCGCCGAGCAGCTCGTACTGACCAATGCCAGTCACGCTGATTAACTGCGTATGACCGCCGGAAACCAACAGCGCGACAAACGGAAATTCTGGCGGGTTATCTTCCAGCATCGGCGCTAACAGATGCCCTTCCATATGGTGTACCGGGATCGCCGGAACGTCCCAGGCAAACGCCAGAGAACGCCCCACGGTCGCGCCAACCAGCAGCGCGCCGACTAATCCAGGACCTGCGGTATAGGCCACAGCGTCAATGTCTTTTGCCGTTAAACCAGACTCCTTCAGCGCTGCCTGGATCAACGGTACGGTTTTACGCACGTGATCGCGGGAAGCCAGTTCAGGCACGACGCCGCCGTAGTCAGCGTGCAATTTCACCTGACTATACAATTGGTTGGCTAACAAACCTTTTTCATCGTCGTAAATGGCGATGCCAGTTTCATCGCAGGAAGTTTCAATACCCAGTACACGCATGACTTGTTTTACCTCGCTTTATTACCGCGCAGTGTAGGACCAATGCGGGTTGATGTAAAACTTTGTTCGCCCCTGGATAAAGCCTCGTGTATACTCCCCACCCTTATAAAAGTCCCTTTCAAAAGAGGCCGCGGTGCTTTACAAAGCAGCAGCAATTGCAGTAAAATTCCGCACCATTTTGAAATAAGCTGGCGTTGATGCCAGCGGCAAACCGAATTAATCAAAGGTGAGAGGCACATGCCGGTAATTAAAGTACGTGAAAACGAGCCGTTCGACGTAGCTCTGCGTCGCTTCAAGCGTTCCTGTGAAAAAGCAGGTGTTCTGGCGGAAGTTCGTCGTCGTGAGTTCTATGAAAAACCGACTACCGAACGTAAGCGCGCTAAAGCTTCTGCAGTGAAACGTCACGCGAAGAAACTGGCTCGCGAAAACGCACGCCGCACTCGTCTGTACTAATTCCTCGAGAGCGTTGCTCTCCGATCAGACCGAGTTGTAGTTGTAAGGCCGTGCTTCCGAAAGGAATGCGCGGCTTATTTTCGTTTATGAATTGCTAAAAATCGGGGCCTATGGCTGGACGAATCCCACGCGTATTCATTAATGATCTGCTGGCACGCACCGACATCGTCGATCTGATCGATGCCCGTGTGAAGCTGAAAAAGCAGGGCAAGAATTTCCACGCGTGTTGTCCATTCCACAACGAGAAAACCCCGTCATTCACCGTTAACGGTGAGAAACAGTTTTACCACTGCTTTGGATGTGGCGCGCACGGCAACGCGATCGACTTCCTGATGAACTACGACAAGCTCGAGTTCGTCGAAACGGTCGAAGAGCTGGCGGCAATGCACAATCTTGAAGTGCCATTTGAAGCAGGCAGCGGCCCCAGCCAGATCGAGCGCCATCAACGGCAAACGCTTTATCAGTTGATGGATGGTCTGAATACGTTTTACCAACAATCTTTACAGCAACCTGTTGCCACGTCTGCGCGCCAGTATCTGGAAAAACGCGGATTAAGCCACGAGGTTATCGCCCGCTTTGCGATTGGTTTTGCGCCCCCCGGCTGGGACAACGTCCTGAAACGGTTTGGTGGCAATCCAGAAAATCGTCAGTCATTGATTGATGCGGGTATGTTGGTCACTAACGATCAGGGTCGCAGTTACGATCGTTTCCGCGAGCGGGTGATGTTCCCTATTCGCGATAAACGCGGTCGGGTGATTGGTTTTGGCGGGCGCGTGCTGGGCAACGATACCCCCAAGTACCTGAACTCGCCGGAAACTGATATTTTCCATAAAGGCCGCCAGCTTTACGGTCTTTATGAAGCGCAGCAGGATAACGCTGAACCCAATCGTCTGCTTGTGGTCGAAGGCTATATGGACGTAGTTGCGCTGGCGCAATACGGCATTAATTACGCCGTTGCGTCGCTGGGTACGTCAACCACTGCCGATCACATACAGCTGTTGTTCCGCGCAACCAACAATGTCATTTGCTGTTATGACGGCGACCGCGCAGGTCGCGATGCCGCCTGGCGAGCGCTGGAAACGGCGCTGCCTTACATGACAGACGGTCGTCAGCTACGTTTTATGTTTTTGCCTGATGGCGAAGACCCTGACACGCTGGTGCGCAAAGAAGGTAAAGAGGCGTTTGAAGCGCGGATGGAGCAGGCGATGCCGCTCTCCGCATTTCTGTTTAACAGCCTGATGCCGCAAGTTGATCTGAGCACCCCAGACGGGCGCGCGCGTTTGAGTACGCTGGCACTGCCATTGATATCGCAGGTGCCGGGCGAAACGCTGCGAATATATCTTCGTCAGGAATTAGGCAATAAGTTAGGCATACTTGATGACAGCCAGCTTGAACGATTAATGCCAAAAGCGGCAGAGAGCGGCGTTTCTCGTCCTGTTCCGCAGCTAAAACGCACGACCATGCGTATACTTATAGGGTTGCTGGTGCAAAATCCAGAATTAGCGACGTTGGTCCCGCCGCTTGAGAATCTGGATGAAAATAAGCTCCCTGGACTTGGCTTATTCAGAGAACTGGTCAACACTTGTCTCTCTCAGCCAGGTCTGACCACCGGGCAACTTTTAGAGCACTATCGTGGTACAAATAATGCTGCCACCCTTGAAAAACTGTCGATGTGGGACGATATAGCAGATAAGAATATTGCTGAGCAAACCTTCACCGACTCACTCAACCATATGTTTGATTCGCTGCTTGAACTGCGTCAAGAAGAGTTAATCGCTCGTGAGCGCACGCATGGTTTAAGCAACGAAGAACGCCTGGAACTCTGGACATTGAACCAGGAATTGGCGAAAAAGTGATTTAACGGCTTAAGTGCCGAATAGCGATCGGGAAGCCCCCGACAGCCGCACTGAGAGGCAGCGGCAAATATATAAGTACGCCCTCGTAATTATCGTTGGCGGTAAACAGCCGTTGGATTTCAGCGTTAACACCTGAAGGACATCGGGTCAATCGCCCAACACCAACCTCATGAAATAAGTGTGGATACCGTCTTATGGAGCAAAACCCGCAGTCACAGCTGAAACTTCTTGTCACCCGTGGTAAGGAGCAAGGCTATCTGACCTATGCCGAGGTCAATGACCATCTGCCGGAAGATATCGTCGATTCAGATCAGATCGAAGACATCATCCAAATGATCAACGACATGGGCATTCAGGTGATGGAAGAAGCACCGGATGCCGATGATCTGATGCTGGCTGAAAACACCGCGGACGAAGATGCTGCCGAAGCCGCCGCGCAGGTGCTTTCCAGCGTGGAATCTGAAATCGGGCGCACGACTGACCCGGTACGCATGTACATGCGTGAAATGGGCACCGTTGAACTGTTGACCCGCGAAGGCGAAATTGACATCGCTAAACGTATTGAAGACGGGATCAACCAGGTTCAATGCTCCGTTGCTGAATACCCGGAAGCGATCACCTATCTGCTGGAACAGTACGATCGTGTGGAAGCAGAAGAAGCGCGTCTGTCCGATCTGATCACCGGCTTTGTTGACCCGAACGCAGAAGAAGATCTGGCACCAACCGCCACTCACGTCGGCTCTGAGCTTTCCCAGGAAGATCTGGACGATGACGAAGATGAAGACGAAGAAGATGGTGACGACGATACCGCCGACGATGACAACAGCATCGACCCGGAACTGGCTCGTGAAAAATTTGCGGAACTGCGCGCTCAGTACGTTGTAACGCGTGACACCATCAAAGCGAAAGGCCGTAGCCATGCAGCCGCTCAGGAAGAGATCCTGAAACTGTCTGAAGTGTTCAAACAGTTCCGCCTGGTGCCGAAGCAGTTTGACTACCTGGTCAACAGCATGCGCGTCATGATGGACCGCGTTCGTACGCAAGAACGTCTGATCATGAAGCTCTGCGTTGAGCAGTGCAAAATGCCGAAGAAAAACTTCATCACCCTGTTTACCGGCAATGAAACCAGCGATACCTGGTTCAATGCGGCAATTGCGATGAACAAGCCGTGGTCGGAAAAACTGCACGATGTCTCTGAAGAAGTACATCGCGCCCTGCAGAAACTGCAACAGATTGAAGAAGAAACCGGCCTGACCATCGAGCAGGTTAAAGATATCAACCGTCGCATGTCCATCGGTGAAGCGAAAGCCCGCCGTGCGAAGAAAGAGATGGTTGAAGCAAACTTACGTCTGGTTATTTCTATCGCCAAGAAATACACCAACCGTGGTTTGCAGTTCCTTGACCTGATTCAGGAAGGTAACATCGGCCTGATGAAAGCGGTTGATAAGTTCGAATACCGCCGTGGTTACAAGTTCTCCACCTACGCAACCTGGTGGATCCGTCAGGCGATCACCCGCTCTATCGCGGATCAGGCGCGCACCATTCGTATTCCGGTGCATATGATTGAGACTATCAACAAGCTCAACCGTATTTCTCGCCAGATGCTGCAAGAGATGGGCCGCGAGCCGACGCCGGAAGAACTGGCTGAACGTATGCTGATGCCGGAAGATAAGATCCGCAAAGTGCTGAAGATCGCCAAAGAGCCAATCTCCATGGAAACGCCGATCGGTGATGATGAAGATTCGCATCTGGGTGATTTCATCGAGGATACTACCCTCGAGCTGCCGCTGGATTCTGCGACCACCGAAAGCCTGCGTGCGGCAACACACGACGTGCTGGCTGGCCTGACCGCGCGTGAAGCGAAAGTTCTGCGTATGCGTTTTGGTATCGACATGAACACCGACCATACGCTGGAAGAAGTGGGTAAACAGTTCGACGTTACCCGCGAACGTATCCGTCAGATCGAAGCGAAGGCGCTGCGTAAACTGCGTCACCCGAGCCGTTCTGAAGTACTGCGTAGCTTCCTGGACGATTAATCGGTAGCCGGATAAGGCGTTTACGCCACATCCGGCACTTGTCCCTTTGCACAAACGCCACCTTTTCGGTGGCGTTTTTTATCGCCCACGCACCACCAGTGCCTGATCCAGTTCCCGATACGCCTCCACCAGTTTTTCCAGAGAAACTCGACTTAAACCGCTGGGATTTGGCAGTACCCAGATCTGCGTCGAACCAATAGTGAGCGTTTGTTTCCCCCACTGTGCGCCGCACTGGCTGAATCCCTGCTCATAGGCCTGTTTGCCCAAAATCGCCAACGCCTGAGGCTGATAATCTTCAATTTTTTCAATCAACTTACGCCCGCCTGCGTGCAGCTCCTGCTTTGAAACTTCATTAGCTTGCACCGTTGGACGGTCAACCAGTTTGGTGACGCCACAACGATAATCCAGCAGATGCTGCGCCTCCTGCGGCTTCAACTGTCTGTCAGTAAACCCAGCCTGATAAATCACCTTCCAGAAACGGTTCGCCGGATGAGCAAAAGGAAAGCCAGTATCCGCAGATGAAAGCCCCGGATTGATGCCGCAAAACACCACGCGCAACCCTGGTGCAATAATATCTTCAACCATATTAACCCCTGAACAACACAATCTGGGGAAAGTATAACGAATTGAAAACACATTGTTTATAAAAACAGCAGGCGCGCGGTAATGGCTGGATTGCGACACGGAGTTACTTTATAATCCGCTACCATGGCCCCTTAGCTCAGTGGTTAGAGCAGGCGACTCATAATCGCTTGGTCGCTGGTTCAAGTCCAGCAGGGGCCACCAAATACAGTAAAGGCTGACGAGAAATCGTCAGCCTTTTTCTTTTCATATATCAGTTACTTCGCGTGCCAGTAAGCCGCTGCGCGTACCCGTTGAGGGTCATACTGTTCCGCTTCAAAGCGACGGCTTAAATTCTTCACTACCTTCCCTTCGCCGGTTATCCAGATGAAGTAATCATCGGCAGGGATTTGCATCTGCGCCAGACGCGCATCTACCGCCTGCTCATCATGTGCCAACCATTCGATATTAAAACCATCAAGGTGCGCGAGATAATCCTGACAGGCGTTATCCCGCACGCTGACCAGCGCGGTAACGTGCGGTTTAGCAGCAAGTTTGCTCAACGTTTCCAGGCGGCGGCGTAGTGCGGGCATCCCGGACTCATCGCAAACATACAGCTGATACGCGTAATCTTCCGGCACCACCAGCGAACCGCGCGGTCCTGCCACCGTGAGTTTATCACCCGGTTGCGCCTGCATCGCCCAGCCGCTGGCGACCCCACCGTCGTGAATAAAGAAATCGATCGCCAGTTCATGGCGTTGTTCGTCATACAGCGGCGTATAGTCACGCGACGGTGCGCGTGGTCCTTCCGGCCAGATGATCCCCTCTTCCGTTACTGTTGGCGGCACAAAGTGAGCGTCAGATTGAGGAAAGAAGAGTTTGCTGTGATCGTCAAAGCCGCGCGACGTAAAGCCGTCCAGCGCCTCGCCGCCGAGGACAATGCGCTGAAAACCGGCGCTGATGCGCTCAACGCGTAACACAGTCAGTTCACGGAAGCGCAGATCATTGCGAACGCGCTGCGGGTAGCGGGGGGAGTTATTCATTGTTATCGCCTTCGTGATGGTAATCAGATATATCTAAATAAATTTCGCAAATGATAATGATTGTTAATCATGATAAATGCAAGCGATTTGTAGAACTGATATATCTGAAGTATGTGAAGGCATTCAGCGCCATAGCAAGGCTGCCGGATGCGGCGTGAACGCCTTATCCGGCCTGGATGTTGAGTACATCTGCGTTTAAAAATCATTTTTACACTTGCAAGAACTCTCACATCAGATATAAATTAGATATATCTAATTAAGCAAAAGGAGGCTGATATGAGCCATCATCACGAAGGGTGTTGTAAACATGAAGGCCAGCCACGCCATGAAGGCTGCTGCAAAGGTGAGAAGTCAGAACACGAGCACTGCGGACACGGTCACCAGCATGAACACGGTCAATGCTGCGGGGGGCGCCACAGTCGCGGCGGCGGTCGTCGGCAACGTTTCTTTGGTCACGGTGAATTGCGTCTGGTGATTCTGGATATTCTCTCGCGCGATGACAGCCACGGTTACGAGTTGATTAAAGCGATTGAGAATCTGACCCAGGGGAATTACACCCCAAGCCCAGGCGTCATCTACCCGACGCTGGATTTTCTGCAGGAGCAGTCACTGATTACCATCCGCGAAGAGGAAGGTGGTAAGAAGCAGATTGCGCTGACCGAACAGGGCGCACAGTGGCTGGAAGAAAACCGCGAACAGGTGGAGATGATTGAAGAACGCATCAAAGCGCGTTGCGTTGGCGCTGCGCTGCGCCAGAACCCGCAAATGAAGCGGGCGCTGGATAATTTTAAAGCGGTGCTGGATTTACGCGTCAATCAGAGCGACATCAGCGACGCGCAGATAAAAAAGATCATTGCGGTGATCGACCGCGCCGCTTTTGATATTACGCAACTGGATTAATCGCCAACCGCCGGATGCGGCATACCGATTAATGCAGCACCGTCACCGCGTCTTCCAGTCGGCTGGCGCGGTGTTTCACCATCGCCGACACCTGCGCACTCTCTTCCACCAACTCGGCGTTTTTCTGCGTGATCAGGTTAAGTTCATCCACCGCACGGGTCAGGCTGGAAAGCCCATCGGCCTGTTCCAGCGTTGAATGGCTAATCTGGGCGATCAACTGCGTGACGTTTTTTACCTGCGCCACAATATCATCCATCGTCCGTCCGGCGGCGTGTACCTGCTGCGAACCGGATTGCACCTTATCAGCACTGGCATCAATCAGCTTGCGGATATCGTTGGCAGCATTGGCGCTGCGGCTGGCTAAATGACGCACTTCCCCTGCCACCACTGCAAAACCTTTGCCCTGTTCTCCGGCACGCGCCGCTTCCACCGCCGCATTCAGGGCGAGAATATTGGTCTGAAACGCAATATCGTTAATCAGCGAAGTAATGGTGCCAATGCGCTGGGTACTGTCGGCGATATCGTCCATCGTCTTGATCACCGTGGTCATCGCCTCCCCGCCCTGCACAGCCGCATTACTGGCGGTGATAGAAAGTTTATCGGCAGCCGATGCTGTGGCTGAGTTCTGTTTCACCGACGCCGCCATCTGGTTCATGGTCGCTACAGTTTGCTGGACATTATCTACCGTCTGCTGAGTATGCTCGTTCAGTTCATCAGTGCCTTTTGCCAGCGCCTCACTACCGTTTCTGACGCTGGAAACCTGGCTTGAGACATCATTAATCAACCAGCGACACATCAGGCCAAGTTGCCCTACCGCGCGTAATGTCAGCCCCAGCTCATCGCTGCGATTCAAATGCTCAACACTATTACGTTCTCCGGTAGCCACCTTCAGTGCCTGGCTGGCGACATTTTCTATCGGGCGTACAATTTGCCATTCAAAACAGGCATTTCCCAACAACATCACTAACGCACAGAGGAAATACGTCACCACCGGGGCAGCGGCAAACCAGAGCATGGCCGCCAGCACGATAAACATCAGTGTCATCACCCCACGCACTCGCCAGCGAAGCGGTAATGACGGCAGTTTTCCCAACCAACCGTTACGTACCACCAGCCCTTTATGCATACGTTTATTGGTACGTCCAGCGTTCAGCGCCTTATACAGCGGCTCTACCGCCGCGATCTCTTCATCCGTCGCCCGGGAGCGAATCGACATATAGCCACTAATTTTGCCCTCGCGCACCATCGGCACCGCATTCGCACGTACCCAATAATGGTCGCCATTTTTGCGGCGATTTTTCACGATACCGCTCCAGGGTTCCCCTTTTTTCAGGGTGTACCACATATCAGCAAACGCCGCTTTTGGCATATCCGGGTGACGCACCATCTTGTGCGGCTGGCCCTGTAACTCCTGCAAGGTATAGCCGCTTACTTGTACAAAAGAATCATTGGCGTGGGTGATATAGCTTTGCAGATCGGTAGTGGACATCAGGGTAGTATCGTCAGCCAGCGGGGTATTTTGCTGGGTGACATACGGATGAGAAGACATAATCGCGTCCTGTGCAGGTTATATGGTTGTTAACTTCTTGTCGGAGGTTATGTCGGCCCCGGCGCGGTTATCTTTAGCACTTTAATTTGATTTAGATCGCAATTTGCGATCTAAGCACAAGCTCTAATCCATTGATTTAAAATACTTTCACTCTGTTATTATCCGAAGCCGTTAATTATCTTGCCCAAAAATCAGGCATTTATTGCCCTGAAAGAGTGCATTTGCGCAGCGATAGCAAAATTCACCCCCGATAAAATCGTGCAAAATAACGACAACAGTTAACATTTAGCATTAAATGTTACACAAATGATAGTGCGATTTGTGTTTATCCCGATTTTCGCGATCGCAGCCGGAGTGGCGCAATCCCTGCAATACTTAAATCGGTATCATGTGATACGCGAGCCTCCGGAGCATATTTTGAACAGGTTACCTTCGAGCGCATCGGCTTTAGCGTGCAGCGCCCACGCCCTGAATCTCATTGAGAAGCGAACGCTGGATCATGAGGAGATGAAAGCACTTAACCGAGAAGTGATTGAATACTTCAAAGAGCATGTCAATCCGGGGTTTTTAGAGTATCGCAAATCTGTTACCGCCGGCGGGGATTACGGAGCCGTAGAGTGGCAAGCGGGAGGTTTAAATACGCTTGTCGACACCCAGGGACAGGAGTTTATCGACTGCCTGGGAGGTTTTGGAATTTTCAACGTGGGGCACCGTAATCCAGTTGTGGTTTCCGCCGTACAGAATCAACTTGCGAAACAACCGCTGCACAGCCAGGAGCTGCTCGATCCGTTACGGGCGATGCTGGCGAAAACTCTTGCTGCGCTAACGCCCGGTAAACTGAAATACAGCTTCTTCTGTAATAGCGGCACCGAGTCCGTGGAAGCGGCGCTGAAACTGGCGAAGGCTTATCAGTCGCCGCGCGGCAAATTTACTTTTATTGCCACCAGCGGCGCGTTCCACGGTAAATCACTTGGCGCGCTGTCGGCCACGGCGAAATCGACCTTCCGCAAACCGTTTATGCCACTGCTGCCGGGCTTCCGTCATGTACCGTTTGGCAATATCGAAGCCATGCGTACGGCTCTTAACGAGTGCAAAAAAACCGGTGATGATGTGGCTGCGGTGATCCTCGAACCGATTCAGGGCGAAGGTGGCGTAATTCTGCCGCCGCCGGGCTATCTCACCGCCGTGCGTAAGCTGTGCGATGAGTTCGGCGCACTGATGATCCTCGATGAAGTACAAACGGGCATGGGGCGCACGGGCAAGATGTTTGCCTGCGAACATGAGAACGTACAGCCGGACATCCTGTGTCTGGCAAAAGCCCTCGGCGGCGGCGTGATGCCGATTGGCGCAACCATCGCCACTGAAGAGGTGTTCTCTGTCCTGTTCGACAACCCGTTCCTGCATACCACCACCTTTGGCGGCAACCCGCTGGCCTGTGCGGCGGCGCTGGCGACCATCAATGTGTTGCTGGAGCAGAATTTACCGGCTCAGGCAGAACAAAAAGGCGATATGTTGCTGGACGGTTTCCGTCAACTGGCGCGGGAATATCCCGATCTGGTACAGGAAGCGCGTGGTAAAGGGATGTTGATGGCGATTGAGTTTGTTGATAACGAAATCGGCTATAACTTTGCCAGCGAGATGTTCCGCCAGCGCGTACTGGTGGCCGGAACGCTCAATAACGCCAAAACGATCCGCATTGAACCGCCACTGACACTGACCATTGAACAGTGTGAACTGGTGATCAAAGCGGCGCGTAAGGCGCTGGCGGCCATGCGAGTAAGTGTCGAAGAAGTGTAATATCAAATCGGATGGCGATACGACGTCGCCATCCGATCTTTTTATACGATGCGTACGCCCGCAGGCATCATCCGCTCCGGCGTTAACAGCACGCTTTCACTGCCGTCATCGGTTTCCGCACACAACAGCATGCATTCCGACGTTTCACCGCGCATTTTCGCTTTTTGCAGATTGCATAAGACCACCACCGTTTTCCCCATCAGCTCTTCTTCGCTGTAGTACGGCACCAGGCTGGTCACGGTTTGCAGCGTTTTTTCACCCACATCAACCTGTACGATGTACAGCTTGTCGGCGTTTTCATGGCGTTTCACTTCCACAATCTTTCCGACGCGCATTTCCAGACGTGCAAAATCAGCGTAAGCCACGGTTTCCATTGCTTCCTCCCTTCGAGTAAAATTTTACTAAACTATAGCAAAAGTTTTTCTCAATCCTGTAGGCTAAAAATGGAGAATGCAGGCGTGATCACATTCGTAAGCCGCTGTGTTACCGTTACAGCGTCAAAGAAACGCGCTTTATTTACTGAAAACAGGTGACCCGATAAGCACTTCCTCTACAATGGGGGCGCACATCAGGGAAAGTAAAAAAGGTAAACATGGCAACACTAAAAGACATCGCAATCGAAGCTGGCGTATCCCTGGCGACAGTATCCAGGGTCTTAAATGACGATCCGACATTGAATGTGAAAGAAGAGACGAAACATCGCATTCTCGAGATCGCCGAAAAGCTGGAGTACAAGACCAGTAGTGCCCGTAAACTCCAGACAGGTGCAGTCAACCAACACCATATTCTGGCTATCTACAGCTACCAGCAGGAGCTGGAGATCAACGATCCTTACTATCTGGCGATCCGCCACGGCATTGAAACCCAGTGCGAAAAGCTGGCGATCGAACTGACCAATTGTTATGAACACAGCGGCTTACCAGACATTAAAAACGTCACCGGTATTTTAATTGTCGGCAAACCCACGCCCGCCCTGCGCGCCGCTGCCAGCGCGTTGACCGACAATATCTGTTTTATCGACTTTCACGAACCCGGCAGTAATTACGATGCAGTAGATATCGATCTGGCACGCATCAGTAAAGAAATCATCGACTTCTATATCGATCAGGGCGTTAATCGCATTGGTTTTATTGGCGGCGAGGACTTGCCTGGCAAGGCGGATATTCGTGAGGTCGCCTTTGCGGAATATGGCCGACTGAAACAAGTGGTACGCGAAGAGGATATCTGGCGCGGCGGTTTTTCCAGTTCGTCGGGCTATGAACTGGCAAAACAGATGCTGGCGCGGGAAGACTATCCGAAGGCACTGTTTGTTGCTTCCGATTCCATTGCTATCGGCGTACTGCGGGCAATTCATGAACGTGGTCTGAACATCCCACAAGATATTTCTCTTATCAGCGTGAACGACATCCCCACCGCGCGATTTACCTTTCCACCGCTCTCCACCGTGCGCATCCATTCCGAAATGATGGGAAGCCAGGGCGTTAACCTGGTGTATGAAAAAGCCCGCGATGGTCGCGCGCTGCCGCTGTTAGTCTTCGTTCCCAGCAAATTAAAACTTCGCGGCACGACCCGTTAAATCCCCTTACACACTGTCCGGCAATCGTTTTTGCCGGACAGTGCTGCCGTTTATTTTCGTGATCCAGTTAAAGTAAATGCATTTACTTGCTACATTTTAGTAAAAATTTTACTAAACTCCCCAGCAATTACACAAACTACCATCACCATGAATGGTTCCGATTTCTCTCTACCGGGAGGCCCTATGAATCGCTGGGAAAACATTCAGCTCACCCACGAAAACCGACTTGCTCCGCGTGCGTACTTTTTTTCATATGACTCTGTTGCGCAGGCGCGTACTTTTGCCCGTGAAACCAGCAGCCTGTTTCTGCCCTTAAGCGGTCAGTGGAATTTCCACTTTTTTGACCATCCGCTGCAAGTGCCAGAAGCCTTCACCTCTGAGTTAATGGCTGACTGGGGGCATATTACCGTCCCCGCCATGTGGCAAATGGAAGGTCACGGCAAACTGCAATATACCGACGAAGGTTTTCCGTTCCCCATCGATGTGCCGTTTGTCCCCAGCGATAACCCAACCGGTGCCTATCAACGTATTTTCACCCTCAGCGACGGCTGGCAGGGTAAACAGACCCTGATTAAATTTGACGGCGTCGAAACCTATTTTGAAGTCTACGTTAACGGTCAGTATGTGGGGTTCAGCAAGGGCAGTCGCCTGACCGCAGAGTTTGACATCAGCGCGATGGTTAAAACCGGCGACAACCTGTTGTGTGTACGCGTGATGCAGTGGGCGGACTCTACCTACGTGGAAGACCAGGATATGTGGTGGTCAGCGGGGATCTTCCGCGATGTTTATCTGATCGGAAAACAACTCACGCATATTAACGATTTCACCGTGCGCACCGACTTTGACGAAGCCTATTGCGATGCCACGCTGTCCTGCGAAGTGGTACTGGAAAATCTCGCCGCCGCCCCTGTCGTCACGACGCTGGAATATACCCTGTTCGACGGCGAGCGTGTGGTGCACAGCAGCGCCATTGATCATTTGGCAATTGAAAAACTGACCAGCGCCCGCTTTGCCTTTACCGTCGAACAGCCGCAGCAATGGTCAGCAGAATCCCCTTATCTTTACCATCTGGTCATGACGCTGAAAGACGCCGACAGCAACGTTCTGGAAGTGGTGCCACAACGCGTTGGCTTCCGTGATATCAAAGTGCGCGACGGTCTGTTCTGGATCAATAACCGTTATGTGATGCTGCACGGCGTCAACCGCCACGACAACGATCATCGCAAAGGCCGCGCCGTTGGAATGGATCGCGTAGAAAAAGATCTCCAGTTGATGAAGCAGCACAACATCAACTCCGTGCGTACCGCTCACTACCCCAACGATCCGCGTTTTTACGAACTGTGTGATATCTACGGCCTGTTTGTGATGGCGGAAACCGATGTCGAATCGCACGGCTTTGCTAATGTCGGCGATATCAGCCGTATTACCGACGATCCACAGTGGGAAAAAGTCTACGTCGAGCGCATTGTTCGCCATATTCACGCGCAGAAAAACCATCCGTCGATCATCATCTGGTCGCTGGGCAATGAATCCGGCTACGGCTGTAACATCCGCGCGATGTACCACGCAGCGAAGGCGCTGGATGACACGCGACTGGTGCACTACGAAGAAGATCGCGATGCTGAAGTGGTCGATATTATTTCCACCATGTACACCCGCGTGCCGCTGATGAATGAGTTTGGTGAATACCCGCATCCGAAGCCGCGCATCATCTGTGAATATGCTCATGCAATGGGGAACGGACCTGGTGGGCTGACGGAATACCAGAACGTCTTCTATAAGCACGATTGCATTCAGGGACATTATGTCTGGGAGTGGTGCGACCACGGGATCCAGGCGCAGGATGACAACGGCAACGTCTGGTATAAATTCGGCGGCGATTACGGCGACTATCCCAACAACTATAACTTCTGTCTTGATGGTTTGATCTATTCCGATCAGACGCCGGGACCAGGCCTGAAAGAGTACAAACAGGTTATTGCGCCGGTAAAAATCCACGCGCTGGATCTGACTCGCGGCGAGCTGAAAGTCGAAAATAAACTGTGGTTTACCACGCTTGATGACTACACCCTGCACGTAGAAGTGCGCGCCGAAGGTGAAACGCTCGCGACGCAGCAGATTAAATTGCGCGACGTTGCACCGAACAGCGAAGCCCCCTTGCAGATCACGCTGCCGCAGCTGGACGCCCGCGAAGCGTTTCTCAACATTACGGTGACCAAAGATTCCCGCACCCGCTACAGCGAAGCCGGACACCCTATCGCCACGTATCAGTTCCCGCTGAAGGAAAACACCGCGCAGCCAGTGCCTTTCGCGCCGAATAATGCGCGTCCGCTGACACTGGAAGACGATCGTTTGAGCTGTACTGTTCGCGGCTACAACTTTGCGATCACCTTCTCAAAAACGAGTGGTAAACCGACATCCTGGAAAGTGAATGGCGAGTCGCTGCTGACCCGCGAGCCAAAGATCAATTTCTTCAAACCAATGATCGACAACCACAAGCAGGAGTACGAAGGACTGTGGCAACCGAATCATTTGCAGATCATGCAGGAACATCTGCGCGACTTTGTCATTGAGCAAAGTGATGATGAAGTGTTGATCATCAGCCGCACGGTTATTGCCCCGCCGGTGTTTGACTTCGGGATGCGCTGCACCTACATCTGGCGCATCGCTGCCGATGGCCAGGTTAACGTGGCGCTTTCCGGCGAGCGTTACGGCGACTATCCGCACATCATTCCGTGCATCGGTTTCACCATGGGGATTAACGGCGAATACGACCAGGTGACGTATTACGGTCGTGGACCGGGCGAAAACTACGCCGACAGCCAGCAGGCTAACATCATCGATATCTGGCGCAGCACCGTCGATGCCATGTTCGAGAACTATCCCTTCCCGCAGAACAACGGCAACCGTCAGCATGTCCGCTGGACAGCACTGACTAACCGCCACGGCAACGGTCTGCTGGTGGTTCCGCAGCGCCCAATTAACTTCAGCGCCTGGCACTATACCCAGGAAAACATCCACGCGGCCCAGCACTGTAATGAGCTGCAGCGCAGTGATGACATCACCCTGAATCTTGACCACCAGTTGCTTGGCCTCGGCTCCAACTCCTGGGGCAGCGAGGTGCTGGACTCCTGGCGCGTCTGGTTCCGTGACTTCAGCTACGGCTTTACGTTGCTGCCGGTTTCTGGCGGAGAAGCTACCGCGCAAAGCCTGGCGTCGTATGAGTTCGGCGCAGGGTTCTTTTCCACGAATTTGCACAGCGAGAATAAGCAATGAGGATCATCGATAACTTAGAACAGTTCCGCCAGATTTACGCCTCTGGCAAGAAGTGGCAACGCTGCGTTGAAGCGATTGAAAATATCGACAACATTCAGCCTGGCGTCGCCCACTCCATCGGTGACTCATTGACTTACCGCGTGGAGACAGACTCCGCGACCGATGCGCTATTTACCGGGCATCGTCGCTATTTTGAAGTGCATTACTACCTGCAAGGGCAGCAAAAAATTGAATATGCGCCGAAAGAGACGTTACAGGTAGTGGAATATTATCGTGATGAAACTGACCGTGAATATTTAAAAGGCTGCGGAGAAGCCGTTGAGGTCCATGAAGGGCAAATCGTTATTTGCGATATCCATGAAGCATATCGGTTTATCTGCAATAACGCGGTCAAAAAAGTGGTTCTCAAAGTCACCATCGAAGATGGTTATTTCCATAACAAATAACAACTACGGCGGCAAAAGGAGTTTGCCACCACCTCTACCCTACTCATTTTCGGAGATGTGTTATGTCTGATACCAAACGTAATACAATCGGCAAATTCGGCTTGCTCTCGCTGACTTTTGCCGCCGTTTACAGCTTTAACAACGTTATCAATAATAATATTGAGCTTGGACTGGCCTCGGCACCGATGTTTTTCCTTGCGACGATTTTTTATTTTATTCCCTTCTGCTTGATCATCGCAGAATTTGTTTCGTTAAATAAAAACTCAGAAGCTGGTGTCTACGCATGGGTAAAAAGTTCGCTGGGCGGACGTTGGGCATTTATTACTGCCTATACCTACTGGTTCGTAAATCTGTTCTTTTTCACCTCGCTGTTGCCGCGCGTTATTGCTTATGCTTCGTATGCCTTCCTCGGCTACGAATATATTATGACGCCGATTGCCACCACTATTATTAGTATGGTGCTGTTCGCCTTCTCCACCTGGGTTTCTACCAACGGGGCGAAAATGCTGGGGCCAATTACTTCCGTCACTTCAACGCTGATGCTGCTGTTAACGCTCTCCTACATTTTACTGGCAGGTACGGCACTGGTTGGCGGCGTACAGCCTGCCGATCCGATCACCGTTGACGCGATGATCCCGAACTTCAACTGGGCGTTCCTCGGCGTTACCACCTGGATCTTTATGGCCGCAGGTGGCGCGGAGTCCGTCGCGGTGTACGTTAACGACGTCAAAGGCGGTTCGAAATCGTTCGTTAAAGTGATCATCCTCGCCGGGATTTTTATCGGCGTACTGTATTCCGTCTCCTCAGTGCTGATTAACGTCTTCGTCAGCAGCAAAGAGTTGAAATTTACCGGTGGATCGGTGCAGGTATTCCACGGCATGGCGGCGTATTTTGGTCTGCCGGAAGCGCTGATGAATCGCTTTGTCGGTCTGGTGTCCTTTACCGCGATGTTCGGCTCCCTGCTAATGTGGACCGCAACACCGGTGAAAATTTTCTTCTCCGAAATCCCGGAAGGCATCTTTGGTAAGAAAACCGTCGAACTTAACGAAAACGGCGTTCCGGCGCGCGCGGCGTGGATCCAGTTCCTGATCGTCATCCCGCTGATGATTATCCCGATGCTCGGTTCCAATACCGTGCAGGATCTGATGAATACCATTATTAATATGACTGCCGCAGCGTCCATGCTTCCGCCGTTATTCATCATGCTGGCTTACCTGAATTTACGCGCCAAATTAGATCACCTGCCACGCGATTTCCGTATGGGCTCCCGCCGCACCGGTATTATCATTGTTTCAATGCTGATTGCGATATTTACCGTAGGGTTTGTCGCTTCGACATTCCCGACTGGCGCGAATATTCTGACCATCATTTTTTATAACGTCGGCGGTATTGTTATCTTCCTCGGATTTGCGTGGTGGAAATACAGTAAATATATAAAGGGATTAACGGCTGAAGAGCGCCATATTGAAGCGACGCCAGCCAGCAATGTTGATTAAGCAGACTAATAAAAAATGAGCAGGCATTTTCCCTCTTCCTGGATGGGGAGAGGGAAAATAGTTTCTGCCTTTCTATTTTTATAATTACAACGATAAAAGGCTGTACTTTTTCTTTAGCTCATGGATTAACACAATGAAATTAATCACTGCACCATGCAGAGCATTACTTGCTCTGCCGTTTTGCTATGCCTTTTCTGCGATGGGCGAAGAAGTACGTCCGGCAGAACATGACGACACAAAAACACCCGCAATTACCTCAACATCTTCTCCTTCATTTCGTTTTTACGGCGAATTAGGGGTTGGTGGATATATGGATTTAGAGGGTGAGAATAAACATAAATACAGCGACGGCACCTATATTGAAGGAGGCCTGGAGATGAAGTACGGCTCCTGGTTCGGCCTGATTTACGGCGAAGGCTGGACCGTGCAGGCCGACCACGACGGTAATGCCTGGGTGCCTGACCATAGCTGGGGCGGTTTCGAAGGTGGGATTAACCGTTTTTATGGCGGTTATCGTACCAACGATGGCACCGAAATCATGCTCAGTCTGCGTCAGGATTCCTCGCTGGATGACCTGCAATGGTGGGGCGATTTCACGCCCGATCTGGGCTACGTCATTCCCAATACCCGCGACATTATGACCGCGCTGAAGGTGCAGAATTTAACCGGCAACTTTCGTTATAGCGTCACCGCCACACCTGCCGGACATCATGACGAAAGCAAAGCCTGGCTACATTTTGGCAAATACGATCGCTACGACGACAAATACACCTATCCGGCAATGATGAACGGTTACATCCAGTATGACCTTGCCGAAGGCATCACCTGGATGAACGGTCTGGAAATCACCGACGGCACAGGGCAACTCTATCTGACGGGACTGCTTACCCCTAACTTTGCCGCTCGCGCCTGGCACCATACCGGACGCGCCGACGGGCTGGACGTACCGGGAAGTGAAAGCGGGATGATGGTGAGCGCCATGTATGAAGCGTTAAAGGGCGTTTATCTCTCCACCGCTTACACCTACGCCAAACATCGCCCTGACCACGCTGATGATGAAACCACCTCTTTCATGCAGTTTGGTATCTGGTACGAATACGGCGGCGGACGTTTCGCAACGGCTTTTGATAGCCGCTTCTACATGAAAAATGCCTCTCACGATCCCAGCGACCAAATCTTCCTGATGCAATATTTCTACTGGTAATAAGGACAGTAATCTCATGAAAATCAAAACTATTTTAACACCAGTAGCCTGTGCCCTGCTGATGAGTTTTTCCGCCCATGCCGCCAACGCCGACAATTATAAAAACGTGATTAACCGTACCGGCGCGCCGCAGTACATGAAGGATTACGATTACGACGACCACCAGCGTTTTAATCCGTTTTTCGATCTCGGAGCCTGGCATGGTCACTTGTTGCCAGACGGCCCGAACACCATGGGCGGTTTTCCGGGCGTAGCGCTGCTGACGGAAGAATACATCAACTTTATGGCCAGCAATTTCGACCGCCTGACCGTCTGGCAGGACGGCAAGAAAGTCGACTTCACGCTGGAGGCATACAGTATTCCCGGCGCGCTGGTGCAAAAACTGACAGCAAAAGATGTGCAGGTCGAAATGACTCTGCGCTTCGCCACGCCGCGCACGTCACTACTGGAAACTAAAATCATCAGCAATAAACCGCTGGATCTGGTGTGGGACGGCGAACTGCTGGAAAAACTGGAAGCGAAAGAAGGGAAACCGCTTTCCGATAAAACCATTGCTGGCGAGTACCCTGACTATCAGCGCAAAATCAGCGCCACCCGTGATGGCCTGAAAGTCACCTTTGGCAAAGTGCGCGCCACCTGGGATCTGCTGACCTCCGGCGAATCGGAATATCAGGTGCATAAATCCCTGCCGGTGCAGACTGAAATCAACGGTAATCGCTTTACCAGTAAGGCGCATATCAACGGTTCAACGACGCTCTATACCACCTATTCCCATCTGCTGACCGCCCAGGAAGTTAGCAAAGAGCAAATGCAGATCCGCGATATTCTGGCGCGTCCGGCGTTTTATCTCACCGCCTCGCAGCAACGCTGGGAAGAGTACCTGAAGAAAGGGTTAACCAATCCGGATGCGACGCCGGAACAGACGCGCGTCGCGGTAAAAGCAATCGAAACGCTCAACGGTAACTGGCGCTCACCGGGCGGCGCGGTGAAATATAACACCGTCACGCCGTCGGTGACCGGACGCTGGTTCTCCGGCAATCAGACCTGGCCGTGGGATACCTGGAAGCAGGCGTTTGCGATGGCGCATTTCAATCCGGACATCGCCAAAGAGAATATCCGCGCGGTCTTCTCCTGGCAGATCCAGCCCGGCGACACCGTGCGTCCACAGGATGTGGGCTTTGTCCCCGACCTGATAGCGTGGAACCTTAGCCCCGAGCGTGGCGGCGATGGTGGCAACTGGAACGAACGCAATACCAAGCCCAGCCTTGCCGCCTGGTCGGTGATGGAAGTGTATAACGTCACCCAGGATAAAACCTGGCTGGCAGAGATGTACCCGAAACTGGTGGCCTATCACGACTGGTGGTTACGTAACCGCGATCATAACGGCAACGGCGTGCCGGAATATGGTGCGACCCGCGACAAAGCCCACAACACTGAGAATGGCGAGATGCTGTTTACGGTGAAAAAAGGTGACAAAGAAGAGACGCAGTCTGGGCTGAACAACTACGCCCACGTGGTGGAGAAAGGCCAGTACGACAGTCTGGAAATTCCGGCACAGGTCGCTGCGTCGTGGGAATCGGGCCGTGATGATGCCGCCGTCTTTGGTTTTATCGACAAAGAACAGCTGGATAAATATGTCGCTAATGGCGGCAAACGTAGCGACTGGACGGTGAAATTCGCCGAAAACCGCAGTCAGGACGGAACGTTGCTGGGCTACTCGCTATTGCAGGAGTCGGTGGATCAGGCCAGCTATATGTACAGCGATAATCATTATCTGGCGGAGATGGCAACCATCCTCGGTAAGTCGGAAGAGGCTAAGCACTATCGCCAGTTGGCACAGCAGCTCGCGGACTACATCAACACCTGTATGTTCGACCCGACTACACAGTTCTACTATGACGTGCGCATTGAAGATAAACCGCTGGCTAACGGCTGCGCGGGCAAACCGATTGTCGAGCGCGGTAAAGGGCCGGAAGGCTGGTCGCCGCTGTTTAACGGTGCGGCAACGCAGGCCAACGCCGACGCGGTGGTGAAGGTGATGCTCGATCCTAAAGAGTTCAACACCTTTGTCCCGCTGGGAACGGCGGCGTTAACCAACCCGGCCTTTGGCGCGGATATCTACTGGCGCGGGCGCGTATGGGTGGATCAGTTCTGGTTTGGTCTGAAAGGGATGGAGCGTTACGGTTATCGCGATGATGCCCTGAAGCTGGCGGATACGTTCTTCCAGCACGCCAAAGGATTAACCGCCGATGGCCCAATTCAGGAGAATTACAATCCGCTGACCGGCGCACAGCAAGGCGCACCAAATTTCTCCTGGAGTGCCGCGCATTTGTATATGTTGTATAACGATTTTTTCCGTAAGCAGTAATTTGCAACGGCTGGCGGATGCGGCGTAAACGCCTTATCCGCCCTACATGTGCAATCCCCCAGGCCGGATAAGACGCGGCAAGCGTCGCATCCGGCGTTACCACCGGGCGTATTCTTTTTGAATCCCATCACAAACCCCGCACTCCCCTTTTCCCTTTTCTCCGGCGACGGCTAAATTAGAACTCATCCGACCACATAACAATTATTTTACATACTGGACAATTTTATGAGCTACCCGTCGCTGTTCGCCCCGCTTGATTTAGGTTTTACCACGTTAAAAAACCGCGTGCTGATGGGCTCAATGCACACCGGGCTGGAGGAATACCCGGACGGTGCCGAGCGGCTGGCGGCGTTTTATGCCGAACGCGCCCGTCACGGCGTGGCGCTGATCGTCAGCGGCGGCATTGCACCAGATTTAACAGGCGTTGGCATGGAAGGCGGCGCAATGCTCAACGACGCCAGCCAGATCCCACACCATCGCACCATTACCGAAGCGGTACATCAGGAAGGTGGCAAAATCGCCCTGCAAATTTTGCATACCGGGCGCTACAGCTACCAACCGCATCTGGTCGCTCCCTCCGCATTGCAGGCCCCCATCAACCGTTTCGTTCCTCACGAACTCACCCATGAAGAGATCCTGCAACTGATCGACGATTTCGCCAGCTGCGCACAACTGGCGCGGGAGGCCGGATACGACGGTGTAGAGGTAATGGGTTCCGAAGGGTATTTGATCAACGAATTTCTGACGCTGCGCACCAATCAGCGTAGTGACCAGTGGGGCGGCGATTACCGCAATCGGATGCGATTTGCCGTAGAAGTAGTGCGTGCGGTGCGCGAACTTGTTGGCAACGACTTCATTATTATCTACCGACTGTCGATGCTCGACCTGGTCGAAGGCGGCGGTACTTTTGCCGAAACGGTAGAGCTGGCGCAAGCCATTGAAGCGGCGGGCGCGACCATTATCAACACCGGCATTGGCTGGCATGAAGCGCGTATTCCGACCATCGCCACGCCCGTGCCGCGCGGTGCCTTTAGCTGGGTCACGCGCAAACTGAAAGGCCACGTCTCGCTGCCGCTGGTCACCACCAACCGGATTAACGATCCGCAGGTTGCCGACGACATTCTCTCGCGCGGTGATGCGGATATGGTGTCGATGGCGCGACCGTTTCTCGCTGATGCGGAGCTGCTATCAAAAGCGCAATCGGGACGAGCCGATGAGATCAACACCTGTATTGGCTGCAATCAGGCCTGTCTCGATCAGATCTTCGTTGGCAAAGTCACCTCGTGCCTGGTGAATCCTCGCGCCTGCCACGAAACCAAAATGCCAATCCTTCCCGCCATGCAGAAAAAAAATCTGGCGGTAGTCGGTGCAGGTCCGGCAGGGCTGGCGTTTGCCATTAACGCGGCGGCGCGTGGTCATCAGGTAACGTTGTTTGACGCTCACAGCGAGATCGGCGGGCAATTTAATATCGCCAAACAGATCCCCGGCAAAGAGGAGTTTTACGAAACGCTGCGCTATTACCGCCGCATGATCGAAGTGACGGGCGTGACGCTAAAACTCAATCACACCGTGACGGCGGATCAGTTACAGCCGTTCGATGAAACGATCCTCGCTAGCGGGATCGTACCGCGAATTCCGCCCATTGACGGGATCAATCACCCGAAGGTGTTGAGTTATCTCGATGTACTGCGCGACAAAGCGCCGGTGGGCAACAAAGTTGCCATCATCGGTTGTGGTGGGATTGGTTTTGATACGGCGATGTATTTAAGTCAGCCGGGCGAATCCACCAGCCAGAATATCGCCGAGTTCTGTAATGAGTGGGGGATCGACAGTAGCCTGCAACAGGCCGGAGGTTTGAGTCCGCAAGGCATGCAGATCCCTCGTAGCCCACGGCAAATTGTGATGCTCCAGCGCAAAGCCAGCAAACCAGGACAAGGGTTGGGCAAAACTACGGGCTGGATCCATCGCACCACCCTGCTCTCGCGCGGCGTGAAGATGATCCCTGGCGTAAGTTACCAGAAGATCGACGATGAAGGGCTGCATGTAGTGATCAACGGCGAAACGCAGGTGTTAGCAGTGGATCATGTGGTGATCTGCGCAGGGCAAGAGCCAAACCGCGCGCTGGCGCAACCGCTGATTGATAGCGGGAAAACTGTGCATTTAATCGGCGGCTGCGATGTGGCTATGGAGCTGGACGCGCGACGGGCGATCACGCAGGGGACACGGCTGGCGCTGGAGATTTAAATCGTGCATTGAAGTGCCGGATGCGACGCTTGCCGCGTCTTATCCGGCCTCGGGGTAACGTGCTGAACGTAGGCCGGATAAGGCGTTTACGCCGCATCCGGCAGGCCGCGTTAATCAATAAACAATGCAGGGGAAATGCCGAATCGCGTTGCCAGTTTTTTAGCGTGTTCCAGCGTTAATTTTCTCTTTCCGTTCAAAACGCGTGACACCATCGATTTACTGCCAATTTCCGGCAGATCAGAAAGGGTTAAACCGTATTGATCCATCAGTGTACGAATCACAGCAACACCGCCAGGCATGGCTTGAGCCATGGCATTAAATTCAGCAAATTCAGGCGCTGATTCTTCCCACGCGGTTATTTTGGCACACACCAGAGCCAGCAAGGGGTTTTCAGGATCGTTGAGCAGCAGATGATCGACCAGTTCCAGCGCCTGGGCGTATTGTTCTTCGTTCTGGATACCCGCCAGAAAAGGTGCCACAGCGGTTAGCTTTTCTCCTGCTTGCAAGATGTCGGCAATCGCAATCATTTTTTCCCCTTAGTACGATGAACGGCGGTAAAGAAATCGTATTCTTTGTGCGTCATAACTTCACGTATGTAGCACTTTTGCGATTCAAAAAAGACCATTGCTACAACACGTAATTCATTGCCCCCAACATTGAAAACATAATGCTTATCCAGATATTTAAAGTTATCCAGAGATGGGAATACTGCTTTTAATGACTCAGGTTTTTTGAAATATCCCTTAGCAATCGTGTTCCCCAGAGCCACCAACTCCGTTTTATGTTGCGGGTATTTTTCCGCAGCATCTTTCAATGCTTTTTGAGTTATCAGGTGCATTCTTCATCACATCCGTTGACAAATTGGCAATATGATAACACCCGTTGACAGATTGGCAACGGATGATTTTATCTGCGTGACGGAAGAATAAACGTTGAACAACGCTAAACAAGAGAATGCAGAGGATGTGACTGGGATTTTTTGTTTTATGGAAGCGCGATTCCAGAACTGGGCAGACATTGCCGGATGCGACGCTTGCCGCGTCTTATCCGGCCTACGGGTAATGTGCTGAACGTAGGCCGGATAAGGCGTTTACGCCGCATCCGGCAGGTAACTCCCAATCTTATCGACGACGCCCCAGCTTCACCGCTTTCAGCACCACAAATTTATTATTCGTCGCAATAGTGGTGCAGTTGCCGAAAATTTTCTTCAGTTTGTGGAAGTAATCCAGGTGACGGTTGGCAACGATATACAGCTCGCCGTTGATTTTCAGGCAGCGGCGGGCGTGGTGGAACATCTCCCAGGCGACGTTATCGGTCAGCGCATGTTGCTGATGAAACGGCGGGTTGCAGAGCACAGCATTAAAGCGGAAAGGCTCCACGCCGGAGAGCGCGTTGTTGATCATAAATTCGCAGCGATCCAACGCCTCTGGCATGTTGGTTTCAACGTTCAAACGGCTGGAAGCAACCGCCATCGGTGATTCATCGACAAACACCACTTTCGCCTGCGGGTTTTTATCGAGCAATGTCAGGCCAATGACGCCATTACCACAGCCGAGATCGACAATCTCACCTTCGAGATTTTCCGGCAGATGTTGCATAAAGAAGCGCGCGCCGATATCAAGCCCGGTGCGGGAGAAGACATTCGCATGGTTGTGGATAGTCCAGTCAGTACCTTCCAGCTTCCAGCTAACGGTCTCCGGCGCATCGGCCAGCGTCGGCTCGTTGAAAGTGCAATTAATCAGGCGCGCTTTTTTCCATGCCAGCGTGGTGGTGGTCGGGCCGAGCACTTTTTCGAACAGTTCCAGCGTGGAAGTGTGAATGTCACGGGCTTTGGCACCGGCAATAATGCGTGTTTCCGGCGTGACCACTTTGCGCAGCGCACGCAGTTGCTGTTCCAGCAATGCCAGTGTTTTCGGTACTTTGATCAGCACTACGCCCGGCTGTTGCGGATAGTCGGCGGTGCTGTCGAGAAACTTCACGCTCGACTCATCAATCCCGTTGAGGCGTAAATTCTCGCGCGTCGCCAGCTCGCTGATGTATGAGTCGCCAATGCTGTACGGCTTATATTCCGCCAGCGCACAGCTTAACGCGCCAAAAGCATCATTCAGGATTAACACCGGGCCGCGGATTTCTGTATCGTCCAACTGTTGCAGCAAATATTCATCCGCCGCTTCCCACGCCTGTAGCGGGTTAACGTCATCCGTCGCCGGAAAACGTTGTAGTGTCAGTGAACGGAAACCGTTGTCTAAGTGGCTCATCGGCCCTCCTGAATGATAAAATTTCGACGTTGCCCCTGAAAAGGGTGCGTGAGTATACCCTTTTTCTCTTTTTCGTGGGCGGTTATGAGCAATCTTACTTATCTTCAGGGTTATCCCGAGCAGCTACTTTCCCAGGTGCGAACGCTGATTAACGAACAGCGTCTGGGCGATGTGCTGGCAAAACGCTATCCGGGAACACACGACTACGCCACCGATAAGGCGCTGTGGCAATATACTCAGGATCTGAAAAATCAGTTTCTGCGCAATGCCCCGCCGATCAATAAAGTGATGTATGACAATAAGATCCATGTGCTGAAAAATGCGCTCGGGTTACATACCGCTATTTCGCGTGTGCAGGGCGGCAAGCTGAAAGCAAAGGCGGAGATCCGCGTCGCTACCGTGTTTCGCAACGCGCCGGAACCGTTTTTGCGCATGATCGTGGTGCACGAGCTGGCGCACCTGAAGGAGAAAGAGCATAACAAAGCGTTTTACCAGTTGTGCTGTCATATGGAACCCCAGTACCACCAGCTTGAGTTCGACACCCGACTGTGGCTAACCCAGTTGTCGCTTGGGCAGGACAAAATCTGAAAATGATGTCAGGCGTTACCTTTTCTTTCTTTAGCGCCTAAAATCGACCTCCCCCCTTTCGTTAAGGATAACGACCATGCTGCGCGCATTTGCCCGCCTTCTTCTCCGTATTTGTTTTTCTCGCCGGACTCTAAAGATTGCCTGCTTACTGTTACTTGTGGCAGGAGCGACCATTTTTATCGCCGATCGCGTAATGGTCAACGCCAGCAAACAGCTTACCTGGAGCGACGTCAACGTCGTTCCGGCGCGTAACGTGGGCTTATTGCTGGGGGCCAGGCCGGGTAATCGCTACTTTACCCGACGTATTGATACCGCAGCAGAGTTGTACCACGCCGGAAAAGTGAAATGGCTGTTAGTCAGTGGCGATAACGGACGTAAAAATTACGATGAAGCATCAGGTATGCAGCAGGCTTTGATCGCTAAAGGCGTACCGGCGAAAGTGATCTTCTGCGACTATGCCGGATTCTCAACGCTGGATTCGGTAGTGCGTGCCAAAAAGGTGTTTGGGGAAAACCATATCACCATTATTTCGCAAGAATTTCATAACCAACGCGCCATCTGGCTGGCAAAGCAATACGGCATCGATGCCATCGGGTTTAACGCGCCAGATCTGAATATGAAGCACGGTTTATATACTCAACTGCGGGAGAAACTCGCTCGTGTCAGCGCGGTGATTGACGCGAAAATCCTCCATCGCCAGCCGAAATATCTCGGGCCGTCGATCATGATTGGGCCGTTTAGTGAGCATGGCTGTCCGGCGAAAGAATAATGCGTATCTGCGCACGTCGAAGATGAAAAAGGCGTGCTACATTGACGGCAGAATCCCTTTATGGAGTATCCACGCGTTATGATACGTTTCGCTGTGATTGGCACGAACTGGATCACCCGCCAGTTCGTCGAGGCCGCCCATGAGAGCGGTAAATACAAGTTAACCGCCGTTTATTCCCGCAGCCTTGAACAGGCCCAGCACTTCGCCAATGATTTTTCTGTCGAGCATCTGTTTACGTCGCTGGAAGCGATGGCGGAAAGCGATGCCATTGACGCGGTGTATATTGCCAGCCCGAATTCCCTGCACTTTTCCCAGACACAACTTTTCCTTAGCCACAAAATTCATGTGATTTGCGAGAAACCGCTGGCGTCGAATCTGGCGGAAGTGGATGCCGCCATTGCCTGTGCGCGGGAAAATCAGGTGGTGCTGTTTGAGGCATTTAAAACCGCCAGCCTACCGAACTTTCATTTGTTGCGCCAGGCGCTGCCGAAAGTCGGCAAATTGCGTAAAGTCTTTTTCAACTATTGCCAGTATTCCTCGCGGTATCAACGTTACCTGGATGGTGAGAATCCCAACACCTTTAATCCGGCATTCTCTAACGGTTCAATTATGGATATCGGCTTTTACTGCCTGGCGTCGGCGGTGGCGTTATTTGGTGAGCCGAAAAGCGTGCAGGCAACCGCCAGTTTGCTGGCAAGCGGCGTAGATGCCCACGGCGTGGTGGTGATGGATTACGGTGATTTCAGCGTCACCTTGCAGCACTCAAAAGTGAGTGATTCTGTCCTGGCAAGCGAGATTCAGGGCGAAGCGGGATCACTGGTGATTGAAAAACTTTCTGAATGCCAGAAAGTTTGCTTTGTTCCGCGTGGCAGCCAGATACAGGATCTCACCCAGCCGCAGCATATTAATACCATGCTCTACGAAGCAGAGCTGTTCGCTACCCTGGTGGATGAGCATCTGGTGGATCATCCAGGGCTGGCGGTCAGTCGCATCACCGCCAAACTGCTGACAGAGATCCGCCGCCAGACCGGGGTGATTTTTCCGGCAGATAGCGTAAAACAATAATTGTTACCGTAAAGCAGTGTAAAAGGCATGTAACAGACCATTGACTGGGTGAATGGTCTGTCATACTTTGTTACCTGCAAAGGGGAGTAACTTCATTGCCGGTCGATCGTCATTACGATGTGTGAAAAATCGCATCCGGTCACCGGGCAACCCGAAAGGAATACGCAGACGTATTCCTTTTTTGTTGTAAGTGAGACCTTGCCGGAAGGCGAGGTCTATGCATAAAAAGCAGCGGCTGACGTCTTCCGACGTTGGCCGTTTTTTTATGTGTAAGGAACTTCTATGAATACTGTCGGCACGCCGTTGCTATGGGGCGGATTCGCTGTTGTTGTCGCCATTATGCTGGCTATCGACCTGTTGTTGCAGGGGCGTCGTGGGGCACATGCCATGACCATGAAACAGGCTGCGGCCTGGTCGCTGGTCTGGGTGACGCTGTCGTTACTGTTTAACGCTGCTTTCTGGTGGTATCTGGTACAAACCGAAGGTCGCGCCGTTGCCGATCCACAGGCGCTGGCCTTCCTCACGGGTTATCTGATTGAGAAGTCACTGGCGGTCGATAACGTCTTTGTCTGGCTGATGTTGTTCAGCTATTTCTCTGTTCCGGCGGCATTACAACGCCGCGTGCTGGTGTATGGTGTGCTCGGGGCGATTGTTCTGCGTACCATCATGATCTTCACTGGCAGTTGGCTGATTTCGCAGTTCGACTGGATCCTGTATATCTTCGGTGCCTTCCTGCTGTTTACCGGCGTGAAGATGGCGCTCGCCCATGAAGATGAATCAGGCATTGGCGACAAGCCGCTGGTGCGCTGGCTGCGCGGTCATTTGCGTATGACCGACACCATCGACAACGAGCATTTCTTTGTGCGTAAGAATGGCTTGTTGTATGCCACGCCGCTGATGCTGGTGCTGATTCTGGTGGAGTTGAGCGACGTGATTTTCGCCGTGGATAGCATTCCGGCTATCTTCGCCGTGACTACCGACCCGTTTATTGTGCTGACCTCAAACTTGTTTGCGATCCTCGGCCTGCGTGCGATGTATTTCCTGCTGGCGGGCGTAGCAGAGCGTTTCTCGATGCTCAAATATGGTCTGGCAGTGATTCTGGTGTTTATCGGTATCAAGATGCTGATTGTCGACTTCTACCATATTCCGATCGCCGTTTCGCTGGGCGTGGTGTTTGGCATTCTGGTGATGACGTTTATTATCAACGCGTGGGTGAATTATCGGCATGATAAGCAGCGGGGAGAATGATTCGCTGTATATTAAGCCATTACTGGAGATAACTCATTCCAGACAAAGATGAGCTACTAATTATGTAATCGGCTTATAGCTCTTTACAAAAAGACCGCACGGGTGCAGGGGGCGGTAGCGATTGGCCGCCCCCTGCGCGCTCCCCGCGCCAGTGACTTTATATGGCATTGCACATTAAAGGAGCGCAACCGTTCTCATATTCCAAATTGTTTTGCCCATATGTCATCTAATTAGCCTTAGTAGCCAGTCCTTCCCTCTGCTTATGTCAAATAAATGTAACCATTAAGTTGCAAAACATGACCTCTCTTTAAAATCCAGCATTTTTCGCTTCCCGAAGCTGTAACTTTCCTTATACTCGACTTGGCAAACACTTTGTTACATCCTGAAAGATGCGTCGACAGAACGCACCAGGGATGTGCGACAACACAACGAAAGGATCGAAAAATGACTACGCAACGTTCACCGGGGCTATTCCGGCGTCTGGCTCAGGGCAGCCTGGTAAAACAAATCCTGGTCGGCCTTGTTCTGGGGATTCTCCTGGCATGGATCTCAAAACCGGCCGCTGAAGCTGTCGGTCTGTTAGGCACTTTGTTCGTCGGTGCATTGAAAGCTGTAGCGCCAATTCTGGTGCTGATGCTGGTAATGGCTTCCATCGCTAACCACCAGCACGGGCAGAAAACCAATATCCGCCCTATTCTGTTCCTCTATCTGCTGGGTACTTTCTCTGCCGCGCTGGCTGCAGTTGTCTTCAGCTTCGCCTTCCCTTCGACCCTGCATTTGTCCAGTAGCGCGAGCGATATTTCCCCGCCGTCAGGCATTGTGGAAGTGATGCGAGGGCTGGTGTTGAGCATGGTTTCCAACCCCATCGACGCCCTGCTGAAAGGTAACTACATCGGGATTCTGGTGTGGGCCATTGGCCTTGGTTTCGCTCTGCGTCACGGTAACGAAACCACCAAAAACCTGGTCAACGATATGTCGAATGCCGTTACCTTTATGGTGAAACTGGTGATTCGTTTCGCACCAATCGGTATTTTTGGTCTGGTAGCTTCAACGCTGGCAACCACCGGTTTCTCCACCCTGTGGGGCTATGCGCAACTGCTGGTGGTGCTGGTTGGCTGTATGTTGCTGGTGGCGCTGGTGGTTAACCCGCTGCTGGTATGGTGGAAAATTCGTCGTAACCCATTCCCGCTGGTGCTGCTGTGCCTGCGCGAAAGCGGTGTATACGCCTTCTTCACCCGTAGCTCGGCGGCGAATATTCCGGTAAACATGGCGTTGTGTGAAAAGCTAAATCTGGACCGCGATACCTATTCCGTTTCTATTCCGCTAGGGGCGACGATCAATATGGCAGGTGCAGCCATTACCATTACCGTGTTGACGCTGGCTGCGGTCCATACGCTGGGTATTCCGGTGGATCTGCCCACGGCGCTGCTGTTGAGCGTAGTTGCATCACTTTGTGCCTGTGGTGCATCAGGCGTGGCAGGTGGTTCTCTGCTGCTGATCCCGCTGGCCTGTAATATGTTCGGTATTCCGAACGATATCGCCATGCAGGTGGTTGCCGTCGGCTTTATCATCGGCGTGTTGCAGGACTCCTGCGAAACCGCACTGAACTCTTCAACTGACGTGCTGTTCACCGCAGCGGCTTGCCAGGCGGAAGATGCACGTCTGGCAAATAGCGCCCTGCGAAACTAATGCTTAGCCCCTTTCGTCTACGGCGGAAGGGGTTTTCTCCACTTTAAACGGATCAATTCCCCTTCTCTGCATACGCCAGAAACGAATGATGTTCAGGCCATTCATTAGCAGAAAACTACCCTCAATCATCGTGCCACCAATCGACCCGGCCCAAATGTTGTGAGTTAACCAGCAACAAGTAGAAAACCACATCACGCAGCGCATGGTCAGTCCTTTAAAGCGAAATAGCGCCCAGGTACTGACAATCGTGCCAATGACTGGCAGCAGCTCCATCGGATGATGGAACTTCGCCAGACCAACTCCTCCCGTCAGCACGATGAAGATCGCCATTATCCATAAACTACGGGTACGCAGAGTAATTAACGTACGGATAGCATTGAGGATTGAGCTGGCCCCCGCCGGGAAGACACCCATCAGGAAAAAATGTATGCCAATAAATACGCTATAGATGGAAAGCTGAATTTTGAAGCGACGTTCATCGCGGTTGAAGAATGTTGTAATACCAATCAGAAAGGCGATGACACCCACGCCCTGGGCCAGCCAATACGCGGTCATGATAAATCCTTAGCAGGTATGGAAAAGCAAACGGCGCTTCGAGTTAGAAACGCCGCTTCAGATTGCTGACAAAGTGCATCTCATTTCTTGCCGGATGCGGCGTAAACGCCTTATCCGGCCTACAAGATCGTGCAACTTTACTATATTGCGAAGCGCATCAGGCAATTATGCGTTTATCAACAATCTTAAACGACGCTTCATATTATGAAACGCCGTTTTTTATTCACAACTTATTTCGACTTTACAGCGTTACGCCGCTTTTAAAGATCGCCAGTTCGCGGAAGTCGTTACGCTCGTTGCAGGTTTGCTTACCGTTGGCAAACTCAACGATGGTATCGATAAATTCTTCCAGCAACTGCGGCATCGCTTTACCGTGGATCAGCTGACCCGCGTCAAAGTCGATCCAGTGTTTTTTCTTCGCTGCCAGTTCGCTGTTGGTAGCGATTTTCACCGTCGGTACAAATCCGCCGTACGGCGTGCCGCGACCGGTACTAAACAGCACCATGTGGCAGCCCGCACCCGCCAGGGCGCTGGTCGCTACGGCATCGTTACCCGGTGCACTTAACAGGTTCAGCCCTGGTGTTTTCAAACGTTCGCCGTAGCGCAGCACGTCTACCACCTGGCTGGAGCCCGCTTTCTGCGTACAGCCGAGTGATTTATCTTCCAGCGTGGTGATACCACCCGCTTTGTTCCCCGGCGATGGGTTTTCGTAGATCGGCTGGTCATGGGCAATAAAGTACTGTTTGAAGTCGTTGACCATAGTGACCAGTTTTTCAAACGTCGCTTCATCGCGACAATGGTCCATCAGTAACTGCTCTGCACCGAACATCTCCGGTACTTCGGTCAGCACGGTAGTGCCGCCGTTAGCGATGACGTAATCAGAGAAACGCCCCAGCATTGGGTTAGCAGTAATACCGGAAAGGCCGTCAGAACCGCCGCACTCCAGACCAAACTTCAGTTCGCTGAGTTTACCCGGCTCGCGCTTGTCATTGCGCATGACGTTATACAGCTGATGCAAATGCTCGATCCCGGCTTCAATCTCATCATCCTGCTGTTGGCAGATCATGAAATGCACGCGTTCAGGATCGATATCGCCCAGCGTTTCACGGAAAGCATCAACCTGGTTGTTTTCACAGCCCAGACCAATGACCAACACTGCGCCTGCGTTCGGATGACGCACCATGTTTTGCAGCATGGTGCGGGTATTAATGTGATCGTCGCCCAGCTGCGAGCAGCCATAGGTGTGGCTGAAGAGGAACACACCGTCAGTACCTTCAGCGTTGTTCGTCTCTTTCAAAAAACGGTTCTGGATCTGTCGCGCGATGCCGTTAACGCAGCCCACGGTCGGCAGGATCCACAACTCGTTACGCACCCCGACATCACCGTTAGCGCGACGATAGATCTGCACTTCACGATCTGCCGCTTGCGCAGGCAGATCCTGAAAATCAGGTTGATAGCGATACTGATCCAGATCGCTCAGATTCGTGCGCGTATTGTGGGCGTGAACGTGTTCCCCCGCCGCAATATCCGCCAATGCATAACCAATCGGTAGGCCATATTTAATGACGTTGGCCCCTTTTTCGATATCTGTTAACGCAAATTTATGTCCACGAGCAACATCCTGGCGCAGCGTTACGGTCTGGTTATCGACACTGATTTCAGTGCCTTCCGCCAAATCCACTAACGCGACCGCGACGTTATCCAGCGCATGGATCTTGATGTATTGCATATCAACCCCAGACCTTAGTTCAGTTCAATGGCGAAGTAGTCACGCGCATTGTTAAAGCAAATATTTCTCACCATCTCGCCCAGCAGGTTGATGTCCGCCGGTGCTTCGCCCGCTTCCACCCAGCGGCCAATCATCTGGCACAGAATGCGGCGGAAGTATTCGTGACGGGTGTACGACAGGAAGCTACGGCTGTCAGTCAGCATCCCAACAAAACGGCTCAGCAGACCGAGCTGTGCCAGTTGAGTCATCTGACGTTCCATACCGTCTTTCTGATCGTTAAACCACCAGCCGGAACCGAACTGCATTTTGCCTGGCATACCTTCGCCCTGGAAGTTACCGATCATAGTACCCAGCACTTCGTTATCGCGCGGATTCAGGCAGTAGAGAATGGTTTTCGGCAGCAGGTTTTCTTCGTTCTGTTTGCTCAGCAGCTTAGACAGTTCTTCCGCCATCGGACGGTCGTTGATGGAGTCAAAGCCAACATCCGGCCCCAGCAGTTTGAACTGACGCAGGTTGTTATTACGCAGCGCGCCAATGTGGTACTGCTGTACCCAGCCGCGACGTGCGTATTCGGCGCCCAGGAATACCAGCACCGCAGTTTTGAACTGTGCGACTTCATGCTCACTCAGGGTTTCGCCTGCCAGACGACGTGCCAGGATGCTGTCCAGTTCCGCTTCGTTCGCTTCGGCAAACATCACCACGTCCAGCGCGTGGTCAGACACTTTACAACCGTGAGCGGCGAAGTGATCCAGACGTTTGGTCAGAGCAGTTTGCAGATCAGCAAAGCGGCGAATATCGGTATCGGAAACTTCGCCCAGCTTCGCCATGTAGTCGTTAAAGGTCGCCTGTTCAATGTTAAAGGCTTTATCCGGACGCCAGCTCGGCAGCACTTTGATGTTGAAAGAGCCGTCTTTGGCGATCTCTGCGTGATGTTCCAGAGAGTCGATCGGGTCGTCGGTGGTGCCGACCATTTTCACGTTCATCTGCTGCATGATGCCGCGCGCGGAGAATTTGTCCTGCGCCAGCAGTTCGTTACATTCGTTCCAGATTTCATCTGCAGTAGACGGAGACAGCAGTTTGCCAGTGATGCCAAACGGACGACGCAGTTCGAGGTGCGTCCAGTGGTATAACGGGTTACCGATCGTGTGCGGAACGGTCGCCGCCCAGGCATCAAACTTCTCACGGTCAGATGCATCACCAGTACACAGGCGCTCAGCAACACCATTGGTACGCATTGCACGCCATTTGTAGTGGTCGCCTTTCAGCCAGATGTCATACAGATTCTTAAAGCGATAGTCTTCTGCGATTTGCTGCGGCGGTAAATGGCAGTGGTAGTCGAAAATCGGCTGGTCTTTTGCGTAGTCGTGATACAGACGGCGGGCAAATTCAGTATCTAACAGGAAATCTTCAGTCATAAACGGAGTCATTATCGTCTTCCTCTCAACGAGTGAGCTAGCTTGCTTAGGGTGCGATGCTGACAAAGTTATCACACCAATTTCCAGAGCCCGAAGATATTTTCGTGAGTTAGATCAATAAACGTAGTTAAAAAAATTACTCTCAAAGTGGTAAATCCCTCTGCAAGCCGCGCCAGTTCTGGCTTTGCTCTCATCCAGTAATGCCCCTACAAATATTCCCACATTTGTGATGGCTCTCACCTTTTAAAGTTGTATGACAAGTTATCTTTCTGCCGTCGCGAATCATAAGTCGACGGAATGCAAATTGCCGATTCATTCATTTGTTAGATGAATTGGGTTGACCGGTACGGAAGCCGAATTAGCACGAAACTTTCATGGCAGCGTTCGGGGTGTACCGGTTTTTTTTTCGGTCATCCGGTCGTAACTAACATCCTCTGCCCCAGGCAGGATGATGACCGCGCTTATTGCGGATATAACAAAACGATGAGGTTTTACATGCGTAAAATTAAAGGGTTACGTTGGTACATGATCGCATTGGTGACGCTCGGCACCGTGCTCGGTTACCTGACGCGTAACACTGTGGCGGCAGCTGCACCAACTCTGATGGAAGAGTTAAACATCTCCACCCAACAGTATTCCTACATCATCGCAGCCTATTCTGCTGCATATACGGTCATGCAACCTGTAGCGGGTTATGTACTGGATGTTCTGGGGACGAAAATCGGTTACGCAATGTTTGCCGTGCTGTGGGCGGTATTCTGTGGCGCAACCGCACTGGCTGGTAGCTGGGGCGGTCTGGCGATTGCCCGTGGTGCGGTAGGTGCGGCAGAAGCAGCGATGATCCCTGCAGGTCTGAAAGCCAGTTCTGAATGGTTCCCGGCGAAAGAACGCTCCATCGCAGTAGGTTACTTTAACGTTGGTTCCTCAATTGGTGCGATGATTGCGCCGCCGCTGGTGGTATGGGCAATCGTCATGCACAGCTGGCAGATGGCATTTATTATCTCCGGTGCGTTGAGCTTTATCTGGGCGATGGCATGGCTGATTTTCTATAAACATCCACGCGACCAGAAACATCTGACCGATGAAGAACGTGACTACATTATTAATGGTCAGGAAGCCCAGCACCAGGTTGGCGCGGCGAAGAAAATGTCCGTTGCTCAGATCCTGCGTAACCGTCAGTTCTGGGGTATCGCATTACCGCGCTTCCTGGCTGAACCGGCCTGGGGTACTTTCAACGCGTGGATCCCGCTGTTCATGTTTAAAGTTTACGGCTTTAACCTGAAAGAGATCGCGATGTTCGCCTGGATGCCAATGCTGTTTGCTGACCTTGGTTGTATCCTCGGTGGTTACCTGCCGCCACTGTTCCAGCGTTGGTTTGGTGTGAACCTGATTGTTTCCCGTAAGATGGTGGTAACACTGGGTGCGGTACTGATGATTGGCCCAGGTATGATCGGTCTGTTCACCAACCCGTATGTCGCGATTATGCTGCTGTGTATCGGTGGTTTTGCTCACCAGGCACTGTCTGGCGCGCTGATTACCCTCTCTTCTGACGTGTTTGGTCGTAACGAAGTGGCAACGGCAAACGGTCTGACTGGGATGTCTGCGTGGCTGGCAAGTACGCTGTTTGCGCTGGTTGTAGGTGCACTGGCTGACACCATCGGCTTCAGCCCGCTGTTCGCAGTACTGGCGGTGTTCGACCTGTTAGGCGCGCTGGTTATCTGGACCGTGTTGCAGAACAAACCGGCAATTGAGGTAGCGCAGGAATCACATAACGACCCCGCACCGCAACATTAACGCTAAATGTAAGTTTTAGTTTCCCTTCAAAGCCGCCTTCTCAGGCGGCTTTTTCACCACTGCGAGTAGAGCTAAGCTCGCAAAAGTGGTATAACAAATATAGTCTGCCGTATCATGCCTGGAGCGCATATGGAAATCACTGAACCACGCCGTTTGTACCAACAGCTCGCCGCTGACCTGAAAGAACGCATCGAGCAGGGCGTCTATCTGGTGGGTGATAAACTGCCCGCCGAACGTTTTATTTCTGATGAAAAAAACGTCAGCCGCACCGTGGTTCGTGAAGCCATCATCATGCTTGAAGTCGAGGGCTATGTAGAAGTACGCAAAGGCTCGGGAATTCATGTGGTTTCCAACCAGCCTCGCCATCAGCAGGCGGCGGACGCGAATATGGAATTTGCCAATTACGGTCCGTTTGAACTGCTCCAGGCACGTCAACTTATCGAAAGCAATATTGCCGAGTTTGCTGCAACCCAGGTAACGAAACAGGACATCATGAAACTGATGGCCATCCAGGAGCAGGCGCGCGGCGAACAATGCTTCCGTGATTCCGAGTGGGATTTGCAGTTTCATATTCAGGTCGCATTAGCGACGCAGAACTCTGCACTGGCTGCCATCGTAGAGAAAATGTGGACCCAGCGTAGCCATAACCCGTACTGGAAAAAGCTGCACGAGCACATTGATTCCCGTACCGTCGATAACTGGTGTGATGACCACGATCAGATCCTCAAAGCGTTGATACGCAAAGATCCTCATGCCGCCAAACTTGCAATGTGGCAGCATCTGGAAAATACCAAAATTATGTTGTTTAACGAAACCAGTGACGATTTCGAGTTCAATGCCGACCGCTATTTGTTCGCCGAGAATCCAGTCGTTCATCTGGATACTGTGGCCAACAGCAGCAAATAAACTCCCATTTCTGACAGGCGCAGCAACGCGCCTGTTCGCTTTATCAGTAAGCGAAAAGTATAAAGTGTCAGCCTGTGTAAATCCTCTCGCCACCCTCCTCTGCAATCAGCAAAATCAGACTCCACGGACATGTAATTTTGATAACGAACAACGTTGACCTTTGTTACAATTAGATTCAATTTGAATTTATGCTATTAAATGTTTTCTTATCTCACGTTTTAACAGGGAATAGTTCAGGCCGTATTGGTGTCTCGACCCGCAATATATACAACAACAGCAATAACCTGACGGGTGTGCATCATTTAAAACCGGCGTGGCGTTAACCGATTCACCAGGAATAATGAATGGAACTTTTGACCCAATTGCTGCAAGCCCTGTGGGCGCAGGATTTTGAAACCCTGGCCAATCCGTCGATGATTGGCATGTTGTATTTTGTCTTGTTTGTGATTTTGTTCCTCGAAAACGGCTTGCTTCCAGCGGCCTTTTTACCAGGCGACAGCTTGCTGGTGTTGGTCGGTGTATTGATTGCCAAAGGCGCAATGGGTTACCCGCAGACTATTATGCTGCTCACTGTTGCGGCCAGCCTCGGTTGCTGGGTCAGCTACATACAGGGGCGATGGCTGGGAAACACCCGTACCGTACAAAACTGGCTATCCCATTTACCTGCGCACTACCACCAACGCGCACACCATCTTTTTCATAAACACGGTTTATCTGCGCTGTTAATTGGTCGCTTTATCGCATTTGTCAGAACATTACTGCCGACCATTGCCGGACTGTCAGGGCTGAATAACGCCCGCTTTCAGTTCTTCAACTGGATGAGTGGCCTGCTGTGGGTGTTGATTCTGACAACCTTAGGTTACATGCTCGGCAAGACGCCGGTATTTTTGAAGTATGAGGACCAGCTGATGTCATGCCTGATGCTGCTCCCGGTGGTACTGCTGGTGTTCGGCCTGGCAGGTTCTCTGGTTGTGTTATGGAAAAAGAAATATGGAAATCGGGGGTAAAGGATGCAAATACCTCGCATGTCGCTTCGCCAGCTAGCCTGGTTCGGCGCTGCTATATTGCTGGCTGGCACGCTGCTGCTGGCCTGGTCTGCGGTTCGTCAACAAGAATCCACGCTAGCGATCCGCGCCATTCATCAAGGGACGACGATGCCGGACGGTTTTTCCATCTGGCATCACCTTGACGCTCATGGAATTCCTTTCAAAAGCATCACCCCTAAGAATGACACTCTGTTGATTACGTTTGATTCCAGCGATCAAAGCGCCGCCGCCAAAGCGGTCCTCGATAGAACATTGCCTCATGGCTACATCATTGCGCAGCAGGACGATAATAATCAGGCCATGCAATGGCTGACCCGGCTGCGAGACAATTCTCATCGCTTCGGATAACTTCCTGTTATCCGAAACATATCACTCACTTTGGTGATTTCACCGTTACTGTCTATGATTAATAAGGCGGTGGTTAATACCACCGCCTCGTTGTCTGGACAATCGTTCCTCTGTAATGGGTCCGAGTCACAATGGAAGGTTCAAGAATGAAATACCGCATCGCTTTAGCTGTTTCTCTTTTTGCTCTTAGTGTCAGTAGTTATGCCACTACCCTTTGTCAGGAAAAGGAGCAAAATATCCTTAAGGAGATCAGCTATGCCGAAAAACATCAAAACCAGAATCGTATCAACGGCCTGAACAAAGCCCTTAGTGAAGTGCGGGCGAATTGTTCAGATAACCAGTTGCGTGCCGATCATCAAAAGAAAATCGCGAAGCAGAAAGATGAAGTGGCAGAACGCAAGCATGATTTAGCCGAGGCGAAACAAAAAGGCGATGCCGATAAGATTGCTAAACGCGAACGGAAACTGGCAGAAGCGCAGGAAGAGCTGAAAAAGCTGGAAGCGCGCGACTACTAATCCCCAATAGTTAATACTTACTCACCTGGAGAAAACTATGTCGAAAGAACACACTACGGAACACCTGCGTGCTGAGTTGAAATCCCTGTCCGATACGCTGGAAGAGGTGCTTAGCTCCTCTGGCGAAAAGTCAAAAGAAGAGCTGAGTAAGATTCGTAGCAAAGCGGAACAGGCACTGAAGCAGAGTCGCTATCGTCTGGGTGAAACCGGTGATGCGATTGCTAAACAAACCCGCGAAGCGGCGGCGCGTGCCGATGAGTATGTGCGTGAAAATCCGTGGGCGGGAGTTGGTATTGGCGCAGCCATCGGCGTGGTGCTGGGCGTTCTGCTGTCGCGTCGTTAATTATGGCGGACACTCATCACGCGCAAGGGCCCGGTAAAAGCGTTCTGGGAATCGGGCAGCGAATTGTCACCATCATGGTCGAAATGGTGGAGACGCGTCTGCGGCTGGCGGTGGTTGAGCTGGAAGAAGAAAAAGCCAATATCTTTCAGCTTTTACTGATGCTCGGCCTGACGATGCTTTTCGCTGCATTTGGTCTTATGAGCCTGATGGTGCTGATTATCTGGGCAGTTGATCCGCAATATCGCCTGAATGCAATGATTGCCACCACTGTGGTGTTGCTGCTTCTGGCACTCATCGGCGGTATCTGGACATTACACAAGTCGCGCAAATCCACCTTGCTGCGCCATACGCGTCACGAACTGGCAAACGATCGACAACTTCTCGAGGAGGAGTCCCGTGAGCGGTAAAGTCGAACGTGAACAACGTAAGGCACAGCTGCTTCGTCAGATCCAGCAGCAACGGTTGGATCTTTCCGCCAGTCGGCGTGACTGGCTGGAGGCGACAGGCGCCTACGATCGTCGTTGGAATATGCTGTTGAGCCTGCGTTCCTGGGCGCTGGTCGGCAGCAGCGTGATGGCTATCTGGACGATTCGCCATCCGAATATGCTGGTCCGATGGGCCAGGCGCGGTTTTGGCGTCTGGAGTGCGTGGCGTCTGGTTAAAACCACCCTCAATCAGCAACAGCTTCGCGGTTAAATTCCTCTCTGGCCGGAACTATTCCGGCCTTATCCCTCAAATTTTTTGAAAATTTTTGACAGTTTTCCTTGCTAACAATCACCATTCACTACGTTTATGCTTCTCTCCATCGACAGCAATGACGCTAATACCGCGCCCTTGCACAAAAAAACAATCAGCAGCCTGAGTGGCGCAGTGGAGAGTATGATGAAAAAATTAGAAGATGTTGGTGTACTGGTAGCGCGTATTTTAATGCCGATTCTGTTCGTTACCGCAGGCTGGGGAAAAATTACTGGCTACGCTGGTACTCAACAATATATGGAAGCAATGGGCGTCCCGGGCTTTATGCTGCCGCTGGTGATCCTGCTTGAGTTCGGTGGCGGTTTGGCAATCCTGTTCGGTTTCCTGACTCGCACCACCGCGCTGTTTACCGCTGGCTTTACACTGTTGACGGCGTTTTTATTTCACAGCAACTTTGCTGAAGGCGTCAACTCGCTGATGTTCATGAAAAACCTGACAATTTCTGGCGGATTCCTGCTGCTGGCGATTACCGGACCGGGCGCGTATAGCATAGACCGTCTGCTGAATAAAAAGTGGTAAGCACGCGCTATACTTAACGATAAAAAACGAGGGGGAAACTCCTCGTTTCAGATTGTTGACAAAGTACGCGTTGTTCATGCCGGATGCGGCGTGAACGCTTTATCCGGCTTACAAAAACATGCAAATTCAATATATTGCAAGAACCTCGTAGGCCTGATAAGCATAGCGCATCAGGCAGTTTTGCGTTTGTCATCAGTCTCAAACGAGGAGAAACGCTCCTCGTTTTTGCTATTGGAGGAGAGAAAAATGGGTCAACTGATTGACGGCGTCTGGCATGACACCTGGTACGACACCAAATCCACTGGCGGTAAATTTCAACGTTCAGCTTCCGCATTTCGTAACTGGCTCACTGCCGATGGCGCACCAGGCCCCACTGGCAAAGGTGGATTTGCCGCAGAGAAAGATCGTTATCATCTCTATGTCTCACTCGCCTGCCCGTGGGCGCACCGCACGCTGATCATGCGTAAACTCAAAGGACTGGAACCGTTTATTTCCGTATCCGTGGTGAACCCGCTGATGCTGGAAAACGGCTGGACCTTTGATGACAGTTTCCCGGATGCAACCGGCGACACGCTCTATCAACATGAATTCCTGTACCAGCTTTATCTCCACGCTGATCCACACTACAGCGGACGTGTTACTGTCCCCGTGCTGTGGGACAAAAAAAATCACACCATTGTCAGCAACGAATCAGCAGAAATTATCCGCATGTTCAATACCGCATTTGATGCGCTGGGCGCAAAAGCGGGCGATTATTACCCCCCGGCTCTGCAAACTAAAATTGACGAACTTAACGGCTGGATATACGACACCGTAAATAATGGTGTCTATAAAGCTGGTTTTGCCACCAGCCAGGAAGCCTACGACGAGGCGGTGGTGAAAGTGTTTGAATCACTGGCGCGTCTGGAACAGATATTAGGGCAGCATCGCTTCCTGACAGGTAACCAGCTAACCGAAGCCGATATTCGCCTGTGGACCACGCTGGTCCGTTTTGATCCGGTGTATGTCACCCACTTCAAGTGCGATAAGCACCGTATCAGCGATTACCTGAATTTGTATGGCTTCCTGCGCGATATCTATCAGATGCCGGGAATAGCTGAAACCGTCAATTTCGACCATATCCGTAATCACTACTTCCGCAGCCATAAGACCATCAACCCAACAGGAATTATTTCGATTGGCCCGTGGCAGGATCTCGATGAACCGCACGGGCGGGATGTTCGCTTCGGTTAAACAAAGGCACCCTTCGTGGTGCCTCTGGTTGTTGGCTAAGTGCGTGTTGTTCATGTCGGATGTGGCGGGAACGCCTTATCTGACCTACAAAACATTGTATATTCAATATATTGCAGAACCCGCCCAGGCCAGATAAGCGTAGCGCATCTGGCGATTTTGCGCTTGCCCTTATCCTTCACAGCGCCTTATTAATTCATCGAGATAATATTTACTGCAAATTCATTCATGTCTATTCTTAATTTGCTGCTTTAAAAACAAGTGATTGAGCAAAATTGAGGCAAAAATGGACTGGTATCTGAAAGTACTAAAAAATTATGTCGGTTTCCGGGGACGTGCACGGCGCAAAGAGTACTGGATGTTTATTCTGGTCAACATCATCTTTACGCTCGTGCTGGGGCTGCTGGATAAAATGCTGGGCTGGCAACGTGCCGGTGGCGAAGGCATCCTGACGACTATCTACAGCATTCTGGTATTTTTGCCGTGGTGGGCTGTACAGTTCCGTCGCCTGCATGACACCGACCGTTCAGCATGGTGGGTGCTACTGTTCTTAATTCCGTTTATCGGTTGGCTGATTATCATCATCTTTAACTGCCAGCCGGGGACACCAGGCGAAAACCGGTTTGGACCTGATCCAAAACTGGAACAGGAATAATAATTAAGCACCTTGTGAAAGGTGCTTTATAGATTATTTTCCAGCGAACAACTTTGGAATTTCCCGCAGACACCAGGATTTTGCTTCTCCCATACTGTCGCGACGCCAGGCCATAATAATATCGATTTCGCTGGTCGATTCCGGACTAACTACACGCAACCGTCCTTCAGCGATATCTTTTTCTACCATCGGGTACGGCATCGTTGCGACGCCAAGCCCTGCCAGCAATGCCTGACGTTTATCTTCAATGGTGCTGACCGTCAGGCGAGGTTGTTTATCCAGTAACTGTACGGTCAATACCGGGCGTTCACGAGCAGTATCTGCCACTGCAATTCCGCGATATTTCACGCGCGTAACTTCAGAAAGCGGTTCCGGCTCCTGATGAATCGGGTGCTCAGGCGCTGCCACGTAGACGTTCATCAAGGTGTAAAGCTTACGAGAGTTGATCTCCGACGAGGAACGAAAATGCATATCCGGCGCGATAACAATATCTGCTCGCCCCTGTTCCAGCCGCTCCCACGCCCCCGCCAGCACTTCGGTGATGATTGCTAGTTGGGTATTGGCTTTAGCCGCCAGTTTGTCGATCAACGGGAAAAAGGCAGGCGTGGGCACCAGCGCTTCAGTCACGATGGTGAGATGCGTTTCCCAACCACGCGCGAGGGCTTCGGCATCGGTGGTCAGTTTATCTGCGGCCTCCAGCAGAACACGTCCTCGCTCCAACAACATCCGCCCGACATTGGTGAATTTGGTGCGATGGCCCGAGCGGTCAAACAGCACCACATCGAGCTCTTCTTCCAGTTTTTGCATGGTGTAGCTAAGCGCGGAAGGCACTCGTCCCAGCTCATCGGCCGCCGCTGCAAAACTACCACGGCGATCGATCGCATCCATAACCCTTAGTGCTTCCAGCGTTAATGCCCTTTCTTTGGCCATTTCGTTCTCATTCAGGAAATTTGAACATACCGGGCAGAATATCTGGCTAACAATGTAGCGTCCAGCCCCTTACCATAAAAGGAAGTAAAGAGAGGTCAAGAATTATGATTACTACCCGAACTGCCAGGCAGTGTGGACAAGCAGACTACGGATGGTTGCAGGCCCGGTATACTTTTTCCTTTGGACACTACTTCGACCCTAAATTGTTAGGCTATGCCTCCCTGCGCGTGCTTAACCAGGAAGTGTTGGCCCCAGGAGCCGCCTTCCAGCCACGTACCTACCCAAAAGTTGATATTTTGAATGTGATTCTCGACGGAGAAGCAGAGTATCGGGACAGCGAAGGTAATCATGTTCAGGCCCACGCCGGTGAAGCCTTATTGCTTTCTACTCAGCCGGGCGTGAGTTATAGCGAACATAATATCAGCAAGGACAAACCGTTAACGCGAATGCAGCTCTGGCTGGATGCCTGCCCGCAACGGGAGAATCCGCTGATTCAAAAACTGGCGCTGAATATGGACAAGCAGCAATTAATCGCCTCGCCAGATGGCGCGAAAGGTAGCCTGCAACTGCGCCAGCAGGTGTGGCTGCATCATATTGTGCTCGCCGAGGGAGAAAGCGCGAACTTTCAACTGCACGGTCCGCGTGCTTATTTGCAATCGATCCACGGTCAATTTCATGCGATTACGCATCACGAAGAGAAAGCTGCGCTGACCTGCGGTGATGGCGCATTTATTCGTGACGAGGCTAACATTACACTCGTTGCTGATTCCCCGCTGCGTGCTTTGCTGATAGATTTACCTGTCTAGTTTTTTTACAGGGAGAAGATGATGAGTAAAAAATCGGCGAAGAAACGTCAGCCAGTAAAGTCCGTTGCAGCGAAAGAAACCACCCACGCTACCAAAAGTTTTGGCTATGAAGAGATGTTGAGTGAGTTGGAGGCGATAGTAGCCGACGCCGAAATACGGTTAGCCGAGGATGAAGCTACCGCATAAAAACAGATTGCCGGATGCGGCGTAAACGCCTTATCCGGCCTACAAAACCAACAAATTGCACAATCCGTAGGTCGGATAAGATGCGCCAGCATCGCATCCGGCACCAGGTACAAAACCCAACAACATCAACAAATTGCACACCCCGTAGGCCGGATAAGATGCGCCAGCATCGCATCCGGCATCAGGTACAAAACCCAACAAAACCAACAAATTGCACACCCCGTAAGCCGGATAAGATGCGCCAGCATCGCATCCGGCATCAGGTATGACCTCCGAAATCCGGTGCTTACCTGGCCTTACTGGCCATAATCTCGATAATCTGCCGATCCGTTTGCTGCATTGAATGACTTGCCAGCGCACACAGGTTGGCGATTGACTGCTCAACATCATGCGCCACAATCCCTTCATTGCCAGTCACGGCGGTATCATCCAGCGCCATTAACACCGCTTTCCACGCCGCCGACGCACTGGTCGAAACCTTCATCGCGCAACTGTTCGACGCGCCATCGCAAATCATACCGCTAACATCACCGATCATGCTGCTGATTGCCATCGAGATGGTTTCATAACGCCCATCCACCAGCCATGCCATCCCAGCGGCGGCGCCCATTGCGGCGGTCGTTGCGGCACACAGCGCAGACAAACGCGGTAACTGGTTATGGATATAAATCGCGCTCAAATGCGAAAGCATCAGCGCGCGCGCCAGCCGTTCATCATCTGCCCCGAAGTGTTCCGCGACCACCACCACGGGCATTGTCGCGGTGATCCCCTGGTTGCCAGAACCGGAGTTACTCATTGCCGGAAGCGTTGCGCCACCCATACGCGCATCGGATGCCGCGCTGGTACGAATCACAATTGACGAGGAGAGATCTTTCGCCAGCAAACCGCGTGCACACTGTTTTTCCAGCGTCGCGCCAATATGCAGCCCCCAGTTCCCACTCAAACCTTCCTGCGATAACGCGCAGTTTAATTTCGCAGAATCGAGAATAAAGCGGATAGCCTCAAACGGCACTTCATTGACGAACTTCAGGATCTCGGCCAGCGTCGTTCTGGAGAGCACCGCCAGCGGCGACTCTTGCTCGCCCTCTGCCACACACGCCTGCTGGGTAAAAACCACGCCATTGTGCGTCTCGATATGCACAATGTTAGTATGCCCGCCGACGATGGTGACACAAGCCCACTGCTCGCCGTTCCAGACTTTGGCGCGTGAGAAGAGGATTTCATCGCAAGGTTCCTGGATCTTGACCGAGACTTTCCCCGCCGCCAGCAACGCTTTGGCATCGGCAATTGCCTGCGCCGTTGCGTCTTTCAGCACTTCCAGCCCGGCGTTGGCATTTCCACCTAACGCCCCCAGCGCCGCGGCAATCGGCAGCCCCACCATTCCCGTACCGGGAACGGTGACGCCCAGACCGTTCTTCATCAGATTTGGCGAAACCCAGGCTTCTACACGTTCAACCGGACCTTCCAGTTCTGCCGCAGCAACCGCCGCCGCCAGCGCCAGTGAGATAGGTTCAGTACATCCCAGCGCCGGTTTTACTTCCTCCTGAACTGCAAGGATGTAACGCTGCCATAACGGATTTAGAGTCGAATCAAACATAATAAAAACCTTAAAATTTCAGGTAAATCATGAAAATGCCAGGAACGGAGAAACGCAAAGCAACAAACCGGTGACGATAATCAGGTACAGAGAGGCACCTTTGTATTTGTGCAATGCCGGTACTTTGTAAACCAACCACGCCGGGATCAGGCACCCTACCATGCCGAAAATCGGGCTACAGATAGAGGTAAAGCTCAACACTGGCGCATTCAGTACGATGGCGCTCCAGGCCAGTAAAATGGCGAAAATCATGATGCCGCGCTGAACGAGATTTTCGTTAATCTTCTCAGCTGGCATCTTGCGGCGCAGGATGTTCATTACGATCCCTTGCGTTGCTTCGCGAAAGCCTAAATAGACGCCAAAGAACGCTGTCATAACGGCAAAGATATTGAGGATGACGCTGACCACTTTCACCCATGCTGCACCGTCGCCGCTAATAAACTGTGCGGCAATCGCCAGCGCGGAAATATTCTGCTCATAGGCTTTTACTGCTTCGTCATGTCCCATCGCCAGAGTGAACGACACTGCGTAGAAAAAGACGGTGACAAACAGGATCCCAAACGCAATGTTCATCGCCCGCAACGCTTTGTGTCGTGCTACTTCGATCGATTTTTCTCGCGAGCGATAGGAAATCACCATCGGGCTTAACGTCTGAATAAACAGAATCGAGGTTAAGGTAAACGGCAGTGTGATAATGGCGTTTTTCACCAGCAGCCCCAGCGGCGGCAGCGAACCTACGTTATACAGATGCCACATCCCGACCATCGATACACCCAGCGCCGCCACCACCAGCAGTTTGGTCAGCACCATGCCGGTCGAAATTTTGAATAACAGTTTCTCGCCGCGTGAAGAGATCGCTACCAGAATACAAATCAGTACCAGGCCATAAAACGGACTGTCAGACAGCAATCCTTCCGTCACGCCGAAAGTATGCAGATAGGAGGCGCTATCGTTAGTGATGGCGGTGGAGTAAACAAACATCCAAATAACCAGCATCACAAAATAAAGTGCACCTAACAAAATGCCCCAGTTTTTACCCAAATAACCACTAATGACACTCGGGTAATCTTTACACTCTGGAGATTCCGCCAGCGTATTAATAAACAATCGCTGAAACAGATACATTGCCGGGTAGCCAATCACTGATGAGAGCAAAAATACCCACAATCCCATCAATCCGACCTGCACCGGGAGAAAAACTATCCCCGCGCCAATCGCCATCCCAATACTCATAATCACCCAACCGGTGTCGGTACTGTCGAATTTGATAGCTTCACGCCATTCACTTTCACTCATTCCAGCACGACCCGCCGGGGTCGAAGCGTCTGCAATGACGCCTTTATTCGTTGCAATTTCCATAAGTTCTCGCTCAATATTTTGTAGGGCTTATTATTTTTTTCGAGCCGCATCAAGGCGATACGCGGTCTACGTTTTTTTGCAGGCGAGTTATTAGAATGAAGAAATGATACGCGTGAGGTCAGAGAAAATCTTCACAATCAAGACTTTGAAATAGCAATTATGGATAATAATTTTCTATCAAATCAATCTTAGAGAAATAGTTATTCTCTATTTGCAGCAGATCACAATAAAAAAGGGTGCACATTTTGTGCACCCCAGTATAAACGCGGATGAGATATCAGCCGCAGACCACTTTAATGGCCAGTCCTCCGCGTGAAGTTTCGCGGTATTTATCGTTCATATCTTTGCCGGTTTCGTACATCGTCTCGATAACTTTATCGAGAGAAACACGCGGTGCGGAAGTGCGTCCCATCGCCATCCGCGCGGCGTTCACGGCTTTAACAGCATTAATAGCATTGCGTTCAATACACGGAATTTGCACCTGCCCGGCAACCGGATCGCAGGTCAGTCCCAGGTTGTGTTCCATAGCGATTTCCGCCGCATTGCACACCTGCGCCGGGCTGCCGCCCAGCAGTTCGGTTAACCCTGCCGCCGCCATTGAACAGGCCACGCCAATTTCGCCCTGACAGCCCACTTCCGCACCGGAAATGGAGGCATTCATTTTATACAGTGCACCGATAGCGCCAGCCGCCAGCAGAAAACGGGCAATGGAGCGCTCATTGAGCGGGCGGCGGAATTTATCGTAATAGGCCAGCACCGCAGGAATAATGCCGCAAGCGCCGTTAGTTGGCGCTGTCACAACACGCCCGCCAGCGGCATTTTCTTCGCTGACTGCCAGAGCAAACATATTGATCCAGTCGATCACGTTCATCGGATCGTTAGAGATATTGTCGCTGGAAACCAGCAAACGCCGCAGCGCCACCGCCCGACGTGGCACATTGAGCGGGCCTGGCAGCACACCTTCGGTATTCATACCGCGTTCAATACCGTCATGCATCACCTGCCAGATACGCGAAAAACCAGCATCAATTTCGGCTTTGCTACGTAGCGCCAACTCGTTTTGCAGCATCAAACCAGAAATAGATAACCCGTTGTAATCACACATTTTCAGCAGCTCACCTGCTGAATGGAAATCGTAAGGGACGAGCGTTTCAACATCCAGTGACAAGCCGAATTGTTCTTCTTCGACAATAAATCCGCCACCGACTGAATAATAGGTTTTGCTTAACAGTTCTTCCTGCTTTTTCCACGCGGTAATACGCATCCCATTCTCATGACGGGGCAGCGTTTCCGCATGGAAAATAATGTTCTTTGCCACTGGGAAATCAACGACATGTGCGCCCGCTGCCACCGGCAACCTTCCGCTGCGCGTCACTAATTCCATAAATGCAGGTATCTCATCAATAACAACGTCCTGCGGACTATTTCCTGCCAGTCCCATGATGATAGCGATATCCGTGGCGTGACCTTTGCCCGTCAGTGACAACGATCCATAAAGATCGACCACAATGTGGCTCGTCGCGGTTAATAAGCCGCTCTTCTCCAGTCGATCAATAAAACTTTTTCCGGCATTCATTGGCCCCACGGTATGAGAACTGGAGGGACCAATCCCAATTTTGAAAATATCGAATACACTAATCATATCCACACCCTCGGATTGCCGTTCGTGAAGAGGAGCGGAGCGCCCCTGCGATCGCCCCGCTCAGGAGCTTTATGCGTTGCGTACCGCGATAGCTTCAATTTCCAGCTTCACATCTTTCGGCAAACGCGCTACCTGCACGCAGCTGCGTGTCGGGTAGGTCGCCTGATGCTCGTCAAAAAACTGCTTGTAGACTTCATTGATGGTGCCAAAGTCATTAAGGTCGGTAATGAACACCGTCATCTTCACGATATCGCCAACGGTCAGCCCGGCAGCAACTACGATCGCTTTGACGTTTTCCAGACTTAAACGCGCCTGATCTTTCACGTCCGCAGGGATCTCCCCGGTCTGCGGACAAACCGGAATTTGCCCGGAGGTGAATACCATACTGCCTAAATCAACGCCCTGAACATATGGGCCGATTGCGCCTGGCGCACGTTGCGTTTCGATAATCTTTTTCATACATCCTCCGGCATCAAAGCGCCTGGGTAAAGGTACGTGAAATCACATCCTGCTGCTGTTCACGGGTCAGTGCGTTGAAGCGCACGGCGTAGCCAGAGACACGGATTGTCAGGTTCGGGTATTTTTCCGGGTGCTCAATGGCATCCAGCAACATTTCCCGATTCATAACGTTGACGTTGAGGTGCTGACCACCTTCCACATCCGCTTCGTGGTGGAAATAACCATCCAGCAGGCCGACAAGATTGGTTTTGCGTACCGGATCTTCTTTGCCCAGCGCCGCAGGGACAATTGAGAAGGTGTACGAAATACCGTCTTTAGCGTAGGTGAACGGCAGCTTGGCAACGGAGGTCAGCGAAGCCACGGCCCCTTTGCGGTCACGACCGTGCATCGGGTTAGCACCTGGTGCGAACGGTGTACCGGCGCGACGACCATCCGGTGTGTTACCGGTTTTCTGGCCGTACACCACGTTAGAGGTGATGGTCAGAATCGACTGAGTTGGTACAGCGTTACGATAGGTTGGCAGGGCTTTAATTTTCTTCATAAAGCGTTCAACCAGGTCGCAAGCAATGCTGTCTACGCGCTCGTCGTTGTTGCCGTACTGCGGATATTCGCCGTCGATTTCAAAGTCCACCGCCAGGCCGTTTTCGTCACGGATTGGTTTCACGCGAGCATATTTAATTGCGGAAAGTGAATCCGTCGCCACCGACAGGCCCGCAATACCACATGCCATCGTGCGATAGACATCACGATCGTGCAGCGCCATCAGTGAGGCTTCGTAGCTGTACTTGTCATGCATGTAGTGGATGATGTTCAGCGCGCTGATGTACTGCACTGCCAGCCAGTCCATGAAATGGTCAAGGCTGTTCATGACTTTGTCGTAGTCCAGAACGTCGTCCATCAGTGGTGCTGTTTTCGGGCCGACCTGAATCTTCAGCTTCTCATCCACCCCGCCGTTAATTGCGTACAGCAGCGTTTTCGCCAGGTTAGCGCGTGCGCCGAAGAACTGCATCTGCTTACCAATCACCATCGGGCTGACGCAGCAGGCAATCGCGTAATCGTCGCTGTTGAAGTCAGTACGCATCAGATCGTCGTTTTCATACTGCAAAGAAGAAGTGACGATGGAGACTTGTGCCGCATATTTTTTGAAGGCAATCGGCAATGCTTCCGACCACAGAATGGTCAGGTTAGGTTCCGGTGCTGGCCCCATAGTGTGCAGTGTATGCAGGTAACGGAAGGAGTTTTTGGTCACCAGTGTGCGACCGTCCAGCCCCATCCCACCGATGACTTCCGTTGCCCAGATAGGGTCGCCGGAGAACAGCGAATCAAATTCCGGCGTACGCAGGAAGCGCACCATGCGGATCTTCATGATGAAGTGGTCGATCAATTCCTGCGCCTGCTGCTCGTTGAGCACGCCGGCTTTGAAGTCACGTTCAATGTAGATATCGAGGAACGATGCAGTACGACCCAGCGACATCGCGCCGCCGTTTTGCGATTTCACCGCCGCCAGGTAAGCGAAGTAGAGCCACTGCACCGCTTCCTGCGCATTTTGCGCTGGACGAGAGATGTCGAAGCCGTATTTCGCCGCCATTTCCTGAATCTGCAGCAGCGCATGACGATGTTCTGCCAGCTCTTCACGCAGACGGATGGTGGCTTCCAGATCTTGCCCTTTTTCCAGACGAGACTGGAGATCGGCAAATTGCAGTTCGCGTTCACGGACCAGATAACTGATGCCGTACAACGCCACGCGGCGATAGTCACCGATAATACGCCCACGGCCATAACCGTCCGGCAGACCAGTCAATACGCCAGATTTACGGCAGCGCAGCATATCCGGTGAGTAAGCATCAAATACGCCCTGGTTATGGGTTTTACGCAGATCGGTAAACACGTATTCAAATTCGCTGTCCATTTCACGGCCATAGGCATGGAATGAACTTTTAATCATGTTGATGCCGCCAAACGGATGCAGCGCACGTTTCAGTGGCGCATCTGTTTGCAGGCCAACAATTTTTTCCAGCGGCTGGTTGATATAACCTGCATCATGGGCAGTAATAGTGGTGGCAATATTGGTATCGAAATCAACCGGCGCGTGGGTCGCGTTTTCGATACGAATACCTTCCATCACCTTTTCCCACAATGCCGTGGTGGCTGGCGTCGCTTCAGCGAGGAAGGATTCATCCCCTTCATACGGTGTATAGTTATGTTGAATAAAATCGCGGACATTAATTTCGTTTTTCCAGTCCGTACCTTTAAAGCCAAGCCATGCGTCGGCGTACAGCTTATCGCTGGTATCAATATCTACCTTCATGAAAAATAATCTCTCTACAATACTTCAACTAAATTATGCAAATTCTGCGGGTGCTTTAACTTTGCCTAAATGAATTGCATCTAGCGCAATCATTTTTTCTTCATTAGTCGGAATAACGGCGCAAATTACGCGCGCATTTTCACTGGACACAATTCTTTCACCGTAAGCGTTAGAGCGATTATTCATTTCTGCATCAATCTCTACGCCTAATACAGTCAAATGTTCCATGACCAGACGACGAATTAAACTTGAATTCTCACCTATTCCGCCGGTGAATATAATTCCATCCAGGCGATGTAATGAGGCAGCGTGTCCGGCAATATGACGGGCAATTCGGTGAACAAACGTTTTAATTGCCAGTTGTGCACGTTCATGACCTTCATGCCAGGCTTTTTCCAGTACACGCAGGTCGGAAGAAAGACCGGAAATCCCCAATAATCCCGATTCTTTATTCACCACGCGTTCCAGATCGCTAAGACTCTGGTTGGTTTGACTGGCCACCCAGGACATCGCGCCGAAGTCGACATCGCCACTGCGCGTCCCCATCATCAGCCCTTCCAGCGGCGTCATACCCATTGAGGTATCCACACTCTGCCCGTTACGAACCGCGCAAATAGACGCGCCATTGCCAAGATGCGCCACCACCAGGCCGGAGTCTTCTTCCGCCAGATCCAGCAGAGAATGCGCACGCTGGGACACATAGCGGTGAGACGTGCCGTGGAAGCCATAGCGGCGCACACCCAGCTCTTCGTAATATTTCCACGGCAGGCCGTATAAAAACGCTTCCGGGGCCATTGTCTGGTGGAAGCTGGTATCAAATACCGCTACCTGAGTTACGCCAGGAAATAATTGCTGGGCCGATTCAATGCCACTTAAATTGGCGTAATTATGCAGCGGCGCCAGTGGAGAAACGCGACGGATATTATCAATGACTTCATCGGTAATAATGGCGGACTCGGTAAAAATACTGCCGCCGTGGGCGATGCGGTGGCCAATTAAGGCCACGCTGTCATTTAAATTCCGTTTTTCCAGTTCAAACGCAATTGCCTTCAGTGCACCTTCGTAGCTGTGGTGAGCCAGCGGTGCTGGCTCTCCTCCATTTACGGATAAGAATGCATTTTCCGAATTAATACCGTCGGCAATACCTGACATTAATACATCACAGTTCGAGGCATCCAACACGGAAAACTTAATTGAAGACGAACCACAGTTAATAACCAAAACAACCGGAAATTCATTCATCTCTTTTCTCATCCTGAGTTACGGATTAAAACAGTTTGTATACGATGTTCAGGATGGTCAGCAGACCAATCACGGTAACAAACACGTTATCCAGACGACCACGGTATTTCGCCAGCGACGGCGCTTTACGGATGGCATACATCGGCAACAGGCACAGCAGTGAAGCGATAATCGGCGCGCCCATGGCTTCAATCAGGTCCAGAATGTTCGGGTTGGCGTAAGCAACTACCCAGGTGGAACCCATGATGAAGATCATGCTGATGGTGTTCAGTTTGCCGGAAGACACTTTCGTCTTATCGCCTTTGTAGCCGAACTTCAGTACCAGACCGTTCAGACCTTCCAGCGTTCCCAGATAGTGACCGAAGAAAGATTTGAAGATAGCAACCAGTGCGATAATAGAAGCGGCATATTCCAGTACGGTGGCGAACGTCGATTTCTCGCCGGACATGGAAGCAAAGTGGTTAGCCAGATAAGAAAGCACCGGAATGTTCTGTGCTTTTGCTTCCGCCATGTTTGCCGGAGACAGCGTAAACAGGCAGCTGAAGGCAAAGAACATGACCACGGCAACCATCAGCATGCTGGCACGGGAGATGATCTGTGAGCATTTCTGCTCGGTGAAGTCGCGACCGAAGTCTTTCTCATACTCTTCACGCTTAGAAACCACGAAGGAAGAGACGATTGGCGAGAAGTTAAAGGAGAAGACCATGATGGAAATCCCCAGCCAGACGGTAATCAAGATACCGTCATGACCGGTTAACGTCAGCGCACTGAGGTCAACTTGATCAATAACAGCAGAGTTCCAGTAAGGGATCAGTGACAGAGAAATCAGTACCAGGCTGGCGATAAATGGCCATACCAGGTAACTCATCACTTTAACCATCAGATCCTTACCAAACCAAATGACGAACGCCATCAGCAGCAGCAGGAACAGCGCCACGAAGCCGCGGTTCAACGCCGCAAAGCCAAGCTGGTTTTCCCAGAACGTCATAAAGGTGTTGGTAATGGTTACGCCATAAATCCACAACAGTGGGCAAATCGCGAAGAAGTACAGGAACGTGATGACCACGCCACCCGTTTTACCAAAGTGCTCTTCCACCGTTTCCGTAATGTTGCCGGAAGGGTTAGAGCCTGAAAGACACAGACGCGCCAGCGCCCGGTGGCAATAAAACGCGATGGGGTATGCCAATACCAACATCAGAAGAATCGGGATCAGTCCGCCAAAACCTGCGCGGATAGGGAAGAACAGCACGCCGGCACCAATAGCTGTGCCGAACAAACCCAACGTCCATGTGGTATCTGATTTACGCCAGGACGATTGTTTTGTCTGGCTGGATACAATGCTATCTGAAGTACTCATATCCTATCCTCAACGAGATGATTAAGCGTCAACGAAACCGGTAATTTGAGAGACGCGAGAAAGATCGATATTGCCGCCGGAAATAATGCTGACGGTTTTTCTGTTTTGAATATATTGGTCTAATTTACCGCTTAACAAAGCAGCACATGCCAGAGCGCCTGCGCCTTCGGTGACGACTTTATTGCGCTGAATTAAGGCAATCATACTGTTTCTGATTTCGTCTTCGCTGACCAGCACGATGTCATCGACTAATTCACGAACGATTTGGTAAGTTAAATTACCCGGGCGGGCGACATCACAACCATCCGCCAGGGTGCCGGTAGTTCGGTGCGTGGTTATTTCTCCCGAGTGGAAAGAAGCCGCCATGCCGTGAACGTTTTCTGATTGCACACCGATAACACGAATTGTCGGGTTAATAGATTTAATCGCTACCGCAATACCAGCAATTAAACCGCCACCGCCAATTGGCACAATCACATTATCGACATCATAGAGATCTTCCATAATTTCCAGGCCAATCGTTCCCTGACCGGCAATCACTTTCGGATCATCATAAGGTGGGATAAAAATACGGCCTTCCGTTTCGACAATTTCGCTAACTTTGGCGATGGTGTCGTTAAAGTTGTCGCCGTGCAGAACAACTTCAGCGGAGTAGTCACATGTCGCCGCGACCTTGGATTTTGGCGCGCCTTTCGGCATTACCACTTTCCCGTCGATGCCCAGCATTGCGCAGGAGAGCGAAACCCCTTGCGCATGGTTACCCGCAGAACAGGCCACCACACCTTTGCGTTTTTCAGCATCGGTTAAAGAGCTTAATTTATTAAATGCGCCACGAATTTTAAATGAACCAGTACGCTGCATATTTTCAAACTTAAGGAATATTTCACCTTTGCAACGTTCACTAAAATAATTGGATCGAGGCATGCCTGTTTTATAAATTCGCCCAGCCAATCGTTGTTTTGCTTCGATAATGTCATTAATAGCAACCGGGAGATCGTATGTAATATGCATGATAAACCTCTTAACCTGAATTAAATATGTAGGTAACCGTAACCGACACCCGAGAAAAGACAGGTGGATTATTTATGTTTGAGAAAAACAAATAACTAATCAGCTTCTATTAATTGTCTTCGTCTACACCCATTATAAGATGAATACTCTTTGGCTAGTTCAACCAAAACCGATGCTGCTTTTTTAATACGATAATTTTTTGACCATACCGCGGCATATCGCGCCACGGGCAACGTTTCTTCAACCGGAATAGTAATAAATTGATTAGAACCAAAAGGTGAAGTCATATCACAAGGAATAACGGTTAAGAAATCAGCATTGAGAACAAGATTATAAATTGTCACGACTGAGTCGGTTTTAACGATGTTTTCAATACTGATGCCATTTCTTTGTAACGTGGTGAGAAGTTCGCTGTAGTATCCCATATTAGTTTGCGGCAACACCCACTGTTCGTTTTTCAACGACTCCAGCGTGGTAGTGCCGGTGCATGTTCGGGACTTGCTGGCCACCAGCACAAACTCGGACTCGAACAGCGGCTCAACATGCAAATCCTGAAGCTTCATCTCTGCACTTAACGTACCAATCGCAAAATCGAGGCGTCCGTCGCGGATAGCAGGTAAGAACGAGGACAACTGTGCTTCATACATTGAGACTTGCGCTCTCGGGAACACCTCTTTGAATTTGTTGATCATCCCGGACATAAAGGTAAAGCCAATTAGCGAAGGAAAACCAAATGAGACTTCCACCACGGCTTCAGAGGACATACCGCTTATCTCATTAACCATATTTTTCATTTCGCGGGTAATGGATTCGGAACGTGAGAGCAACAATTGACCGGCTGGCGTCAGCGTTACACCGGTATTTTTCCGTACCACTAATTCCACGCCAAAATAATCTTCAATATCGTTAATGATTTTACTTACAGCAGGTTGAGTTAAACCTAATTCTTTTGCAGCCGAGCCAATAGAGCCACTTCTGATGACTTCCTGAAAGACTACCAGGTGCTGCGTTTTAGGAAGAAGAATAGTGCTCATATCGGCCTGCATTAATTACCTCATTGACGACATGAAGTGTATCAAAATGGAATGAATAGGATATGTGCGACCACTCACAAATTAACTTTCAATTGCTTTCCAGGTATCTACTTAAATCAATATAAATCTTTAATATCAATAAGTTAACATAATAAAATCCGCGTAAAGCCTGACTTTTATCAAAAAACAAAGGGGGGGATAACCATATTTTATGGCGATAACAACACGCTTTATCTGGCTTATTAAAAATGTCCTGCGACGATATTTCAAGCAAATATCGTGTATTTCTCAGGCGAATTTTAAGTTAAATTTAATGAGCAAGTTATCAAATTTTATTATAAACAAATCATATTTACAGGTAAATAATGCGCCGCGTCACATTTTTTCGCGGAATTTGTTGGTCACAAAACATTTATTTTATCAATATTTTAAAAAGTCGAATACAGATATTGATCATCTCGAACAATTGATTAACGTCAATTTTTACCATCATAGCAGGATGTCATTTTGTGAATGCAATCGTTTTCCATGGTTTCTGCTGTCATCATAATGCACGGATAGCATTTTGTGTTGATGATCACAAAACTAATAATTCATATTTGCAGGTAAGTAATCTCGGGAGACAAAAAGGGTGACGAAAAAAGAGTATTTATACTGAAAAAAAGAAACTGACCGATAAGCCGCTTTCTTTTGAGTATAGCGTCGTGGACAGTCATTCATCTTACCGCCGCGTAAAAGCAAAAACCCGCCAGT